>DAOTYB010000218.1:0-30544 GCA_034435315.1 Anaerolineae bacterium
CCCCCTAGCCCCCTCCCCACGCCGCTCTGCGGCGTGGGGAGGGGGCTAGGGGGTGGGGCTTGTCGCGAGGGATCGCAGGGCTGAGTAATTACGTGGGGAGAGAAGGGGGCAATGAGATACGTTTGATCGGCTCAACGTGGCGCAGGGTTGAGTTCTGCCCCACTGTGTATCACCGTTCCTTCAGCGAAATCGTCATTCAGCAGCGCGCGCTCGAGGATGCCCGCGTGCATCGCGCTGATGATGTGGACGCGCAGATGGGGCACGCGTTCAATCACCTGGAGCATTATTTGCACCTTTGCCAGCATTCCGCCGGTCACATCCACGCCGTACGCGCCGCGCAGTTGCGCGGCGATGTGTGGAAATGTGTGAGAGGTAATCTCGTGAATCAATCTGGCGGACGCATCGGTCAGCGGGTCGGCGGTGAACACACCATCTACAATCCCGGCGAGAATGATGCGCGTGGGTTGCAGATGTCGCGCGAGGTAGGCAAAAACCATTTCGGTCGAGACAATCGTCATTTCGCGTGTCTCGTCAAAAGCGACATCGCCGTGCACGAGTGGCACCAGACCGTGCGCGAGTGCGGTGTGAATCGGCGCGAGCGCGAGTTCGATGAGTTTGCCCTCGCGACAACGCGCCGAGGCGGATGGTGGAAGTGTGACGATGGGCACACCGTGTGCCAGAAACGTATCGGCCACCAGGCGCGCCAGACGCGCCGCCGCTGCGCCCGTCTCGGCGTAGGCGCGCCAATTCCCGCGCGCGCCAAAGCCAGATTGTCTGGCGGTGAAATGTCCAAACGAACCGCTGCCGTGCCCGATGAGGAGTTGCAGCGCTGGACGTTGCGCGCGCGCGCGGGCGACCTCGCGCGCGAGGCGTTGAATCACCTCCACACGCGCCGTTGCCTCGCGCGTCTTGTCCGTAATTGCCGAGCCACCGAGTTTGAGAAAGATCACGGCAGGAGTACTCCTAGGGCACATTGCCTAACAAGCGATTCACGCGCGCGGCGGCGTTTTTCAGTTCGATGGTGAGATCAGCACCGTTGGCGACGTTTGTCCATAGTGTGGTTATCGTAGCATCAATCTGCGCGGCGTCTTTTACGGTGGGTGCAGCGCGCAGCGCAGGCAAAGTGGCATCACTTTCACGCCAGATGACAAGCGTCGGAGGCACATCGAGTGCCACAAGCGCGTAGGCAGAGCGGCGCGCCGGCGCGCTCAGGGTAGCCCGTGACCAGCGCGCGCTTTGTTCGGGTGCGGTGAGCCAGCGCGTCAACAGCCACGCCGCGCGCGTGTGCACGTCCGTACGCTGAAAAATGCCGATGGCGATGCCATCGTATGCCGTCACGGCGCGCTGGGGATCGTTCTGGGGAACGTTCGTCACGCCCCAGGAAAAAGTGGGGGAGGTCGCCGTCTGGCTGAGGTGCACCACCGCGTCGGTGCGGCTGAGCCAGAAGGTGGCTTTGCCTTGCATGAATTCGGCGCGTGCCTGTTCGTCCGCAGCAACGAGATGCGCTGCGCCACTCTGGGTGAGCGCGACAATCAGTTGCAACGATTTCACGCCGGCGTCGTCGGTAAACTGGGCTTGAGTTTGTGCCGCGTTCAGCACATTGCCGCCGCGACTGAAGAGCATCGCATACCAGATCAGAGCCTCCGGCGACATCACCCAGCCGTAGCGCTGCCCGCGCGTGGTCACACGCGCCGCCTCGCTGAATTGCTCCCACGTGCGCGGCGCGGCGACTTTGGCCGCTTGTAATGCCTCGACGTTGTAGTAGAGCACGATCGGACGCTGCTCGAAGGGAAAGGCAAAGGTGCGCTGACCGAGTTCGGGCAAGCGACCTGTCTCTAACAACCCCGCGACAAAATCGGCGCGTGCGTCTTCGCGCAGACCGAGCGCCGGGTCGTTCATCAGCGTCTCCAGTGGCACCAGTGCACCGCGACGCGCAAATTCGGCGAGAGTACGCCATTCCGCCATCACTACATCGGGAGGCTGATTGAGCGCGATGGCGGCAAGCCCTTGACGCAGTATCTCTGCCGCGCTGGCTTTGTGTTCCACGCGGACGGAGATCGCTGGATACGCGGCTTGAAAATCATTGATGAACGTTTGAATGAGCGCGGCAGAGGTATCCGTGTACGCGTGCCATAGCGTGAGCGTGACGGGGGACGAAGGTGTTAACGTCAGTGGGCGCGGTTCGGGTACGCTACTGGTGCAGGCGATGAGCCACACACCACAGGCAAGATGCACGATAGAGGAGGTAATGCGTGAAAGGCGAAACGTACTCATTGAGCAAGTAAATCGTTCAGAATTCTGGCGATGTCGAGCGCGGCATACGGACGTGCTTGTTCGCGCGCGCGCGCGGCATAACGCGCGCGCGTATCGTTGTTGGGAGCAAACCACTCGCGCAAAGTGTGCACAATCTCGCCGGGATGGCGGCGCAACACGCCGACACCTGTTTGCTCGACAAACGTGACATTCCCGGTTTCTTGACCGGGCAAATAGCCACTCAACACGATAGGTAAACCACACGCCAGCGCTTCGCAAATCGTACCGGGACCGGCTTTGGTGATAATCACGTCCGCGGCGCGCATCCATTCGGGCATATTGGTAACAAAACCGACACAGTGGACCGGGAGGTGCCATTGCGTCGCGCGCAGTTTTTCGAGCAATTTCTGGTTGCGTCCCGCGATGACGACCAGTTGAATCGGCAAGTGCGCCTTATCCAGCGCGCGCGCGATCGCGTACAGCGGTCCCATTCCTTCGCCGCCACCGACGAGTAAAACCGTTGGACGTTCCAGGTCTAGCCCCAACTTTTGACGTGCCGCGCGCTGGCTCAGGTGACTATCGGCAAATTGCAGGTCAATCGGTTGCCCCACGATGCGCAGTTTCTCTGCCGGCATACCAAAGTGTTGCGCGACGCGATACGCTCCGGCGGTGGGTACAAGGCAAAGGTCCACGCGCGGATCGAACCAAAAGCAATGCGCATCGAACAAATCGGTCACGACGGTGACAAAAGGTGCTCGCGAACCGCTCTGGCGCAAGGCGCGATAACCCAGCCAAACAAAAATCGGATGCGTGCTGACGACGAGATCAGGTTGCGCGGCGCGTAACAGCGCGCTTAAGCGCGGCAGAATACTCACATACAAGTACGGCTTGACTAGACGCGTGGCGATGCGATTGTTCAAAACCCAAAATCCCAACCCCCATAGCCATTCCAGATAGGTAGTGAACGGCAAATACATTTCGGGTGCATAGTTGAGTGGAAAGCGCGCCGCGCATTTGAACACGTCAATCAGTGTGCAGGTATAACGGTCAGGATACTGACGCGCCAGCGCGCTGATAATCGCTTCTGCCGCGCTACGATGTCCACCGCCGGTATCGGAGAAGAGAAAGAGGATGCGTTGCGGGGATGAAGTGGTCACAGTCGTGTCCGCCCGACCAGAGTCACGCGCGCAAGTGCCGCGCGCGCGCGGCGCGATAGGTCGTGAGTGCCCATACCGCGTTCACGCCCGCCACGCCCGCCACACCCACCGCCACCAGAACGGTCACGCGCGGAATACCGTACAGATCGGCGAGGTGTCCAATGAGTAGCATCGGCGGAATGGCAACGGCATTCGCAATCGTGAATTGTACCGCCAGCACGCGCCCCCGAACAGCATCGTTAGAGCGCTCTTGCACAATCGTCTGAGCAGGGATGTTGATGGTGGCGACAGCCATACCGATGATCAAAGCAAAGAACATCACCAACGCCGAGGTGGTGAGATACAATTCGGGAAAACGGGTAAACACCGGCTCGCCAAAAATGACGCTCCCCATACCGACCCACGCGATACCGAGCAAGCCAATCGCGACACCGATCATTCCACCGACGGCGAGGAGTTCGCGCGGGACATGATGTCCAAAGCGTCCGATGAAGAGGCTGGCGAGAAACAAGCCCACGCCGGCGGGCCAGAAGACATAGATGGCATCTTCGGGTTGCAGTCCGAGCACACGCCGCGCGAAACCCGGCACCATTTCTGCCATCGTGAGAATCAACGTGTTCGTCAATGCCAGTTGCAGCAGCGCGATGAAGATGACGCGATGGGTAATGGCAAAGTGCCAGCCTTCCCGTACCTCGTCGAGGGCGCGGCGTACAGCGGAGGCTCCGTTCAACGCGTTGGCGCGCGCGGGCACATCGCGCGGAATCAGCATTACACAGAGAGTCGCGGCGATGTACATCGCTACGGCGATCCAGAGTGAGCCGACGATGCCAATGGTCTTGACACCCAGCGGCGACAGGATAATCATTCCTAGAATTTGCGCGATGATAAAAGTGAGGGTGAAGAGTGAATTTGCCGCAAGGAGATGTTCCGAGCGTACGAGTAGCGGAATGGTAGCACCTTCGGCGGGAGCAAAGAATTGTCCAATCGCTGAGGTCACAAAGACAAGGAGGTAAATGGCAACTAGAAAGAAGAATTCGAGCCACTTGTGGTGGGGTAAGAGTGCCGCCAGTATAGCCAGTGCTCCACCCGTGAGCACCCGCAGCGCGTTCGACCAGACGAGGATGGATTTCTTGGAGACGCGATCAACAATCATCCCCGCCATAGCGCTGAGCAGCACAGCAGGCAAAGTGAATGACAGAATGACGGCGCCCAGATGCGCGCTGGAGCCTGTGATGTGTTCGATGAGAATCAACTGCACAAAGAACGAACCGTTGAGTGCAGTGTTCGAGAGGAGTTGCGCCAGCCAGAGGGCGCGAAAATTTCGATTACTCAGTACGACCAGATAGCCGCTCGTGTGCCAATTCTCCATAGGGATTTTTTTACCTGGGTTCAATCATTGGATTGATGGAGGTGTCTCCCGTTGCACCAACACTTTGAAACGTTTTTCGAATTCACGCCGCGGGAGCAAGACGCGACGCTGACATGTTTGACAAACGATCCCAATGTCCGCGCCCACGCGCACAATTTGCCATTCGAATCCACCGCAGGGGTGGGGTTTGCGCAAGCGGACAATGTCACCCAGTCGAATGTCCAGAGGCATACAGGTATTATAACACAAGTGACCAGATAGACAAGTAAATTCGATTTACCTGTAGATCATCTGATACTGTTTCCAATCGCTGTACACGATACGAACGTACGCGGCGGTCTCGCTGAGTTCGATTTCTTCAATGGTGTCATCGAGATCGGCTTTCAGCCACTGTTTGACGCGGCTGGCGCCGGCGTTGTAGGCAATCAGCGCGTAGAGAGGTTCTTGGAACTCGTTGAGCCGCTGGGCAAAGTACCAAACACCAAAACGGACACTGATGTAAGGGAGATACAACTGGTCAAGGGCAAAGGACGTTATCTTCAGCCGTTGCGCGATTTCACGTCCGGTCGCCGGCATAATTTGTGCCAAGCCACGCGCATGGGCGGAGGAGGTTGCCCAGGGGTTAAAGCGACTTTCCTGACGGATGAGCGCGAAATACAACAGCGGATCAATCTGGTGGGCTTGTGCCTCCGCGACGACGAGATCAGCATAGTAGGTGGGATAACGCCACATCCACAACAAGCGCGGCGCCGGCGATGCGCCCGCCTCGTTCGCCAGTCGCGCGATCTTTTCGGCACAGTCCAGCGTCAGCGAGAACAGATTGTTATCTTGAAAGTAGAGCGCCAGCGCGTACAGGGTGCGCGGCTCGTTCTTTTTAGATTCGATGAGTGCGACAAATTCACGTCGCGCCTCGACGGTGCGCGCTAGGCGGAGCAATTCCGCGCCCCGGCGGTACCGCAGATTGTTGCGCGTGGCGGCGTCGAGTGTAGCACTGACCGCGCCTTCACCTTTGCTCCAGGTTGCCAGCCACTGCTCCAGATCGGCGCGGTCCTGAGGTGTGCCCATTGCATAGCGCGCTAGATCGTACGAGGGAGTGTTTTGCGGAGGCGTCAGCAACTCTTGTGCGCGCCACGAATAGTACCCCTGGTTGAGCGACGCGACCCGCGTCCAGTAATTCTTTGCCTCGTTGACCTGTCCCTGCGCGCGTGCGATCTTGCCCAGCCAGAAGAGCGCGCGCGCGTAAAATGGTGATTGAGGATATTGCGTGACGAGTGTTTGCCAGCGCGCGCGCGCGGTCTTGTCGTCCTTGTTTTGATAATAGGCAAATCCTGCCCAGAACAATGCTTCGGCGGCGCGTTCGCGCGTGGGGAATTTTGCGTGTAATTCCTCGTACACGCGTGCCGCCTCGCGATAACGCTGCGCACGATCGAGGAGCACTGCCGCGCGCCACAAGGCATCGTCCGCGAGCGGATCGTTGGGAAGGGTGGCGGCAAGTTGGCGATACACCGCGACGGCTTGGTCCACCTTGCCGATAGTGGCGAGCGCGGCGGCTTTGCCCAGATACGCCTCGGGGACACGTTTGTCTTTGGGGAGGGCTTTGATGAGCGCGTCGTACTCGGCGATGGCTTGAGTGTACGCGCCCTGCCGCGCGTATGCCTGCGCGATATAGTAACGCGCTTCGCCATCGCGCGCGGTGCCAGGATTCTGGAGATGGCGTCGAAAAGCGGCGATGGCGGCATCGTACGCCGCAGCGTGAAAATTCACCAGCCCGCGCTGAAACTCGTCAACGGCTATCTGACGCTGGACCAGTTGCACCAGCGCGCGATACGCGCCGGGGTGTTCGGGGTATCGGGTGAACGCTTCCTTCCAGCGCGCGATGGCGGTATCGAGTTGTTGGGCACTGGCGTATGCTTCGCCAGCGCGCCAGAGCAAATCGGCTCTGGTGCGCGCGTCGGAGGCGTGGGACAGAGCCGTCTCATAGCGCGCTGCCGCGCGCGCGTGTTCACCGCGCCCGGAATGCACCTCTGCCGCGCGCTGGAGAATGCTCACGCGCGCGCTGGCGCTGAGATGGAGGTCTTGCAGAGCGCGGTCGTACTGCGCCAGCGCAGTGACCGTACCGCCGAGTAGAACAAACACATCCGCGATGCGCGCATCGGTATCGCCCGCGAGGGTGGGCGACTGATCGCGATACAGACTCCACTGTGCAATCGCGCTGGCGTAATCCTTGCTAGCGCGATAAGCATCGCCCAGAATGTAACGTGCTTCCAGAACGCGCGCGCCGTTGGGGTTGCCTTGCACATAAGCCAGAAGCGTGTTAATCGCGCGCGCCGAATCTCCGTACAGCCAGTAGGCTTCACCTAAACGATAGCGCGCCTCTTGCTCCAGTGCGGGAGAGGGTTTAGAATCGAGGACGCGTTGAAAGGCGGCAATGGCGCGACGATAATCGCCGTTGCGGCGCGCCACCATGCCATCGTTGAATGGATCGGACGAAAAAACCGGTGTGGGCTCTGCGGTGGCAGTAGGGTTTGGGGTAGGATGTGTGCGTGTGGGTGTGGTGATCGGCGTGGGAGAATCGAACGAGGATGAGCAAGCCAGCAGAAGAATCCCCAACCAGAGCACAGACACAATTTGCTTTTGCATTGACGCGGTGCATTATACCGCAAATGTGTCAAACACGCCAAAACCGCAAGAACGGACGGCGAGGAAGGCTGCGATTGCCATCATGCCCCCTCACCTTCTTCTCGCCCTGCGCGGAGAGGTGGTATCGGTGCCAGGGCGTGTGCCAAGTCGCTTGACATTGGGGCATAGGTTTTGGAAGATGATTCTGGAATCCCAGACCTGTCAGGTCTTGGAGACCTGACAGGTCTTTGAACCCGACTTTGCACATGCCCTGGTATCGGTGCAACCCTGTCTTGAATATTTTGACGGGATGTGGTATAAGTTGCACCAGATACCGATGGCTAAAGTGCTCTCGCGCCCCTGCTATTTCTCAAGGAGTTGTTTTGGTCGCAGGCGCCGCTACGACGGATGAAAATGAGGGACGTAGGGCAAATTTTTCAAATTTGCCCTACATTTTCGAAGGAGTTGTTCATGGGCGCATGCGCCCGCCACGACGGATGAAAATGGCGCGCCGCTATGGGTAGATAGAGTTTGTCACACGTCTGCAGAGAGGTCGGAGTTTCTCTGGTGTCTTCAAGCCCGCGAAGGAGTTTGAACCCGAGCCTCCTTTCAGTACCACAAACTGTCGCCCCCGTTTGGGAGAGCACGTGAAGGAGAATTGACCTTCGGCTGGAGGGTCCGCAGACTGTGACATTCGGCAGGAGACAGCTCCCAAGTGCGTCATTGATCTAACGTGTGCGGGCAAGGCGGCGAAACCGAAGCGTTCAGCTCACTGAAGCCTGCGATGCCGTTGCGAGAAGCCGTGAGCCGAACGGTTTCTCGTCCTGCTACAACGATGATCAAGATGTGAACGTCAGTGCGACAGCAGGTTGCTTTCGCAGTTAGTTTGTCGCGCCCAAAAAACAAACTTGGTATAACGATTATTTTCGAAGGAGGGCATGCAATGAAAACTGTTTTTCGCGTCCTGCTGTTTGCGAGTGTGTTGATAGGTCTGGGGATGTTTGTGCCCACCACACGCGCCTCAACGCCCGGTGTCGTCATCGTACGCTGGGGAGACACGCTGGCGAGTATCGCCGCGCGCACCGGCACGACCGTTCAGGCGCTCGTGCGTGCGAACAATTTGCCGAATGCTAATTTCATCTATGCCGGACAACGCCTGATGCTTCCTGCGACCAGCAGCGCGTCCAGTGCGATACCTGCTGGCGCGGTGTACACAGTGGCGGCAGGCGATACGCTGGCGACGATTGCCGCCAAATTCGGTACTACGCCCAGCGAGATTATGCGCGTCAATGGTCTTTACAATCCAGACTTTGTGTATATCGGACAACGCTTGAGAATCCCCGGCCGCAGCGCGTTGCCTGCACTGCAACCATCGAGCGCGCCGGCACCTCTTCCCGCTCCTTCCCCGGCGCGCGCGGCGCCAACCACCGGCAAGTGGATTGATATTGATTTGAGTGCACAACGCATCACCGCGTATCAAAACACCGCGCCACTTAAATCCGTCCTTGTCTCCACAGGTTTGCCGTGGACACCGACCCCGATTGGACGCTTTGCGATTTACCTCAAAATCCCTTCGCAAGCGATGCGTGGACCGGGCTATTATCTTCCCAATGTGCCCTGGGTGATGTATTTCACAGGTGCGTACTCGATTCACGGCACCTATTGGCATCATAACTTTGGGCGTCCAATGAGTCATGGTTGCGTCAACCTCACGATTGCAGATGCCAAATGGTTTTACGATTGGGCGGAGATTGGCACTCCTGTCATCGTGCACCCCTAGCGAGCGTTTTCCCAATTGTACGGGACTGCTCGCTGTGAACGGAGCAGACGCTCCAGGTAATCGTGCAAAAGTTTTTTTCCGCTTGGTGGGGGCAAAAGATTTTTCGCCCCGAGAGGATAATTACTCAACCGTGTGGGACGAAAGATTTTTCGTCCCATAGGGAAATAGCCCCACCCCCTCGCCCCCTCCCCACGCCGCTCTGCGGCGTGGGGAGGTGGAAACAAGGGAATATGGGTGAGGGCGGGCGGCGAAGCCGCCCGCCCTCACCCCTCCTCCCATCTCCCCCTGCTCTCCCCGCGAAGCGGGGAGAGCAGGGGGCAGGGGGATGAGAGGAGGCATTCCCGTAGAGGCGAAAGATTTTTCACCCGTACAACGATGGCGAAATAACGAGCACCGTAACCTTCTGGTGGCGCAAAAGACTTTTGCACACCTACTCAGGCAGCAAAGACCAGACGTATCAGCGTCCCCTGTCCAGGTTGACTCTCGATGTTCAAGTGTCCTCCAATCCGCGCTGCGCGCGCCTGCATAATGCGGAGACCAAAATGTTCCCCTGCCTGTGAGAACAGGTACGCGGGATCAAAGCCCTGACCGTCATCTTGAATCACCAGTTCCCAGGCCTGATCGTGTTGCTTTAGATGGATATTGATGTTGCGCGCTTGACTGTGTTGAATCGCATTGAAAATGGCTTCGCGGGCTAGACGCAACAGATGTTCCCGCCGTTCCGCATCGAGGTAAAGCGGAGCAGGTGCCAAATCGAGATGGATGTGGAGCGAGGGGGGAGGATGAAATGTGGTGAGCATCTCCTGAAGGGCAGTTTGCACTGGAACAGAGAGTACCGTCGCTTGATTCAAGTTGGCGATGAACTGACGAATCTCGCGCGCCAGTTGACTGATGACCTCTCGTTGCGCGTGCAATTTCTCGGCAAGGTCCGTCAGACCGTCCTTTGTTACGGCGAGCGCCAGTTGATCGGTTTGTAGATACAGGTAACTGAGTGTTTGCAAGACACCATCGTGTAGTTCGATGCCGATGCGTTCGCGCTCGCGCAACATTGCCATTTGCCGCGTCTGTTCCTGAATGGCTTGCATCAACCGCAAACTGTCTACGGCAATCGCCATTTGCTGCCCGATGGAGGTGAGGAGCGCTACCTCTTCTGGTGTAAAGGTGCGGGGCTGACACAGCATCACATTCAGTACGCCGGTGACGCGCTCACGCAGACGCAGCGGCACGGCGACCACACTGCGTATCCCTTCACGGACCGCAACGGCTTTGATGGGACCGGGATGTTGCAGGACATCTTCCAGCACAATGACTTGATTGGTTTCGGCGGCGCGGCCGGTAACTCCATCGCCCACTTGCATAATTTGTAACTCGTGGCGCATTGCGGGCGGCAAGTGTTGTGAGGTGACCAGCGTCAGGCGCTGGGTATTTTCATCGAGTAGCCAGACGCCACCGTACGGCGCGTTGATGACGGCGAGGGATTGTTCCAGCGCCGAGTTCAGCACGGTATCGAGTTCGAGGGAACGGCTGGCGGTCGCGATGACTTCGGAGAGTGCGCTGATTTGTTGGGTGCGCCGGGCAACATACGCTTGCAAGTCCTGTGTCCAGCGTTGCATCTGCTCGCGCGAGCGTCGCAATTCCTGACGCATGGTCTCGAAACTGCGCGTCAGGTCCAGAAATTCGCCTTGCCCGCCCAGCGCGACCGGCGTGTCGAGGTCGCCTCTGGCGATGCGATGCGCGATGCGCTGGAGTTGCTCGACCGGCGCGACGATGTTTTGTTGGAGTAGCCACAATCCCAACAACAGAAAGAGCAGTGAACTGAGAAACAGCGTGGCATACATCCCGCGCACCATCCCGATACCCTCCGCCTGACGCGCCTCGACGGCAGTCATCGCCTTTGCCACCGCTGTTTGTAGCGCAATGTGGGCGCGCAGGCGCGTTGCGGTGGTGGATTCGGTGCTTTGCGCGTGGACGAAGGCTTGCCACGCGGTCAATAATCGTTCCAGAGCATCCCGCGTGGGAGGGTCGCGTGGGGCGGAGAGTGACCCGATTTCGCCATTCGCGCGCTGGATACTGCCACCTTCTTTCAATGTGTGGAGCATCGGCTCCAAAGTGGGCGCGGCAGCCAGAATCGTATCGGCTTGTTCGAATTGGTGTTGTAGAGCACTCAACCAGCGCGCGCGTTCGCGCTCTTGCATCACCTCTTCGTTCAGTAACACTGTCACTACGACCACCGCAGCGCACAGCAAGATTACACTGGCAGACATCAATATGCCCACGCGCAAGCGTACGCTGGGGCTGGGAATCCGTTCAGGAAAGGTAGAAACTTGAATCATCGTTCAGAATCTCAAATACCTGGGAATGTTGAACAAAAAGCCCTTGCTGGGATCAGGCACAAAGCCACCGAGTAGCCACAGATAGACAAACATACCATAGAACAGTGAGAGAGCAATCAACGCGAGCCGGCGCCACAGGGGCGGTTGTAACGGGCGCGGCAACAAGGTGGTATTGACATACAAGACGTGTACACCCGCGACGGCAAAGGCAATCCCCGCCATATTCGCCCCCAATTCCAACAGGAGCACTGGTTCGGTCATCCGCAGGGCGATCAGTCCTCCCACCACGGCGAGGGAAAGCACGCCATAGTACACTACCCGCACATCACCCGCGCTGCGCTGTCGCACGCGCGGGGAGGCGACCCACACAATATCGGTGACCGCGCGCGCCATACCATCGAGAATATTCAATTGCGTTTTGAAAAGAATCCACGCGCCGATGATGGCAACAATGTAGGTGAAAACGATTCCGCCCTGTTCTGCAATTGCGTTTGCCAGAGCCGCCGCCGCGTTGGGGCCACTGATATCTTGTCCTGCTGGTATAAAGGTTGTGTACAACATCGCAGGTAAACTCATTCCAAGCAACGAACCGAGCCAGAAAATACCCCACTGGTCTATTTGAACGATGCGCCACCAGCCGCGCCAGCGCTGGACATTTTCCGGCGTCGTGTCAAAGACGGCGCCGGAATGAGCCAGTGGAATCTTTTGCCCGCCAATCGCTGCGGGGATAAACCCAACGACGTGTCCCATTCCATAGCCTTTGTCGCGTGCCCAGGAAGCCAGCATCAAGTTCACCACCCCTCCGGCGCCCGAGTAGGCGGCAAACGCGCCAATCAAAAACCAGTTCGCGCCCGGCGGAATCAACTGAAACGTCGCGTGCCGTGCGTCGTAACCCACGAGTCCAACGAGCGTCGCAAGCCACTGCGGCAGAGGGACCAAAATCACGCACAAAGCCACCAGACCGCCAAGAATCAGTAGCACGAGAATCCAATTGAAACTTTCCAGTGTTCTTTCGATGTGACGACCCGACCAGAGGATGATAATGCAGAATAGAAACGTGCTGACACTGATGATGTAGAGGGTTTCGCTATCCGTTGCCTGAGGTAAACGTCCGAGGAAAAGATAAAAGATTGAAGTGGCGGCAGCGCCTGCCCAAGCGGGCCAGCCTACCTGAAGAAAGTAGAGAACGATGTAAAACGCTCCCCAAAAGTTCACGCCAGGACGCGTGCGCATAAAACCGGTAAAGATGGGCTCACCTGTGTACAGCGTATAACGAATCACCTCGGTATTGAACACGGCTTGCAGAGATACCGCGACGCTAGTGACCCACAAGAGTCCCAGGCCATACTTGATGAACGCGGTAGGTCCCAACAACCATTCGCCGCTGCCAATCGAAACACCTAAAATGATAATGCCAGGACCGATTGCACCGAGTATATTCAAGCCACTCGTCACAAAAGGTGGTGGCAGCTCGGTGACCTTCCAGGCATCCAATCCAGTTCGAGTTGCGCGGGAGTGAGTGGAATCGGCGAGCATTTCTTTTTGTTCGTGTAAAGCGTTTTAGCCGCTGAACTGCAGCGGCTAACGCTATGCGTGAGAAATTGGATCAAGTGGATTATTTGCTGGTCTGGAGTTTCTGTTTCTTTTTCTCGCGGGGGCGTGTGCGCCCATAGGTGCCGCGCCAGATCTTGCCCCGTCGCGTGCGGCGATCGCCTTTACCCATTTGCTTCACCTCCTTGCTTCATCAATGCGTGTTGCGCATCGCGCATATGAAATAACTGGTGTCCATAGCTGGAGACGAGCATCGTCTCCAGCGAGATTTCGCCCAGCGCGGGATGGTTGCCCACACGATCGAGTTGTGCGTCGTCGAGCGTGCGCGCCCAGTTCAGCGTGGCTTGACGCGCGTCGTTCAACGCGCGCAGCAACTCTTGCGGCGAGTGGTCGCGCAGCCGCACTTGCTCCTGCGCATTGAACGCGTCGTAATCAAATCCATCGGGCACACCGGCACCGCCTGCCGCAATGTCCTGCGCGAGTTTGAGCAAATTCTCCTCGGCAGACACAAAGTGGGCAAGCACATCCCGCATTGTCCACGGTGTTGGCTCGGTGTAAATGAGGTACTGCCATTGCTGTGGCGTCAACGCGCTCAAAATCTCGTTCGTCTTGCGCGCGCCTTTTTCTAACTTGCTGATAATTTCATCGAGGCGTGGAGAGGTCATTGGTTGCTCCTTAAGACGAAAGACGAAGGACGAAAGACAAAAGACGAAAGACGAAGGACGAAGGTCATTCGTCGTTGGTCATTCGTCCTTCGTCATTGTTCGTTCAACGCTGCCGTTTGAATCTTGAACAGTTCACTAATCCCATCGCGCGCGAGGTTCAACAAACGCTCCATTGCCTCGCGAGTGAAAGGTTCGCCTTCGGCTGTACCTTGCACTTCGATCAACTTGCCTTCGGCGGTCATCACCACGTTGAAATCCACTTGTGCGCGTGAATCTTCGGCGTAATCCAGATCCAGCAACATTTCTCCGCCGACAATGCCCACACTCACCGCCGCCACCTGCGCTTTGAGCACGCGCGGCGACGCCATTTTTGCCGCGATCATCTTTCTCAGGGCGAGTACCAGTGCCACGTACGCGCCGGTGATGGCGGCGGTGCGGGTGCCACCATCGGCTTGCAACACATCGCAATCCACTGTAATTGTGCGTTCGCCGATGAGTTTCAAGTCCACGGCAGCGCGCAAGGCGCGCCCGATCAAGCGACGAATTTCCTGCGTACGCGCGCCGGGCGTGGTTTCGCGCGGCGTGCGCGTGAGGGTCGCGCGCGGAAGCATGGCGTATTCCGCCGTCAGCCATCCTTGACCTTGCCCCTCCAACCAGCGCGGCACACCCTCTTCCACACTCACCGCGCACAGGACGCGCGTGTTGCCGGCTTGAATCAGCGCGCTTCCTTCGGGGTAGGTCAGATAGCCCGGCGTGATTTTCACCGGGCGCAGTTGATGATTGAGACGATTGTTGGTGCGCATCTTGTACCCGAGTCTCACTGCATTGTCAACTCTATGACGAGTTCGCTCGGCGTGATGCGAAGGCCGGTCAGGCGCAAGCCGGTCCGCTGTAACTCGCGCTGCAGGGCAGTGTTGATGTGATTCTCTGCTTGTGCACGCCATTGGTTGACCAGCGGCGTGACCAGTACTCTGGCAACACCCACACCACTCACGTCAATTCTTTCGACGCTCAATGCCACGCGCCCGTTGTGCACTGCCAAACGCACTTCGATCGTTGTGTTGGCGGAGAGTGTTCGTCCGAGTATGTTTGTGTCAAGCGTTGCCTGCACACGCGCGCGATCTGGCGCGACCAGCGTCACGGTGGCTTGTTTCGCCAGATTTGTTTGTTTGACGATGTGTTGCAACTGGGCGTCAAGGTATTTTGCGCTGATGGTAATAGTCACATCACCACGCGTCACGTTAGCGATGGGCATCGCTTGCGCGACGTGTGTGGGCGTCCAGAGTGACGACGCGCCCAGCGTCAACAAGATGCCCAGCACCAGACCAGCCATTGCACCGACACAACCCAGCGTCAGCGTTTTCATTTTTCGACCCCTGCCAATCGTTTTGCCAGACGCGTCTTGGTTTCCAGATCGGCGAGGCGCCCCAGCATAATCCGTTGCGCTTGCGGCGACCCCGCGCCGTGCATTGATTCGGTGAGATACGCGGCGGCGCCGGGACCCAACGTGAGGTTTTCCACCAGGCGCAACATTCGGCAACGCGCTTCGGTGGTGTAACCACTCACGCCGCGCAAATATTTGTCCAGCAGTGGGCCCACCTCGGGATTGGCAAAATCTTTTTCGGAGGGCAGGGTCACGAGCAAACCGCCGGCAATGTCTTGCGCCAGACGCGCGATCTCGTACGGGAAACGCGTCACGTTCAACTTGCACACATTCGCGAGCAACAGGTCAATCAAGTACGTTCCCGACGCGGTCGGTTGGCCTTCTGCGGAGCAAGCAATGCCACAGGCGTACAGCGTCTCGTTGAGGTGAATCATCTCGATAATTTTGTCGCGGATGTGCGATGCCTTGTCCACGCCTTGATACTGTGCCAGTGCTTGCGCCGCGCCGATGAGTACATCGCCGACGCCGGTTTTGCAACCGCCATAACTCTGGCGATGATAGCCGGCAAAACGCTCGACCAGCATTCCGCTAAAAGTGTACTCGCCGGCCATAAACACGCGCTCCCACGGCACGAACACATCATTGAACACGATTACGGCTTCGTGTCCGCCGAATTCGCGATTGCCTACATCGCGCGGGGTGTCTTCCAGTTTGCGCGTGTCGGAAGGTTGCCGACCCAGAATCATCACAATCCCCGGCGCATCGGCGGGCATCGCGAACGAGACGGCGTACTCTTTGTCGGCTTCGTTCAATGTTTGCGTGGGCATCACCACGATCTCGTGCGCGTTGAGCGCGCCAGTCTGATGAAGTTTGGCGCCGCGCACGATGATGCCATCAGAGTCACGTTCGACGATGTGCACGAACAAATCGGGATCGGCTTGTTGTGATGGACTCAGTCGGCGATCGCCTTTGGGATCGGTCATCGCTCCGTCCGCGACGAGATCGCGCATTTGCACCCAGCGCAAATACTGCCGAAACCGCGCGTGATAGTGTGTACCCAGCGCGCGATCCATTTCGTACGTGACCGAATCGAGTGCGTTGAACGCGTCCATTCCAACGCACCGTTGAAAGCAACACCCCGTCGTTTGTCCGAGCAGTCGTTGCATCTTGACCTTGGCGATCAAATCGGCGGTGCTTTGATGCAGATGCGTGAAACGATTGATCGTTTCGCCGGTGAGGTTCGAGGTGGCGCGCATCACGTCGGCGTGTTCAGATTGATGCGCCAGCGCGTACGTCATCGCACACGCATTGAGCGACGGGCGCACCAGAGGGTGATCTACGATATTTTCGACCAACTCGCCCCGAATGAAAACGCGCTTGTGCATCGCGCGTAAACTGAGGATGTACTCCTCGGAGGTCATCAACGCCATTGTTTCCTCTCCACCTCACATCGTCTCGGGCGCCGTCACTCCCATCAAGTTCAACGTGCGTGCCAGCGTGTATCTGGCAGCCGCCACGAGTTTGAGGCGCGCGCGCGAAATCGCGGCATCCGCTGGATCGGACGAAACGACGCGGCATTGTTTGTAGAACGAATGGAAGATCCCGGCGAGTTCGATGGCATAGTGAGGCAAGTGATGCGGTTCGAGTTTGCTCGCGACCAACTCGATGATTTCGGGCAGACGTAACATCGCGCGAATGAGTTCGAGTTCGGCGGGATGCGTGAGCAGCGCGACATCACCATTCTCCATCGTGATGCCCACTTCGGCGGCTTTTTTCAGGATGCTCGCGATGCGCGCGTGCGCGTACTGCACATAGTACACCGGATTTTCGTCCGATTGTTTGACCGCTACATCCAGATCGAAATCAATCGTCGCGTTCGCCGATTGGGTAATCAGCATAAAACGCACTGCGTCGGGTCCCACCTCGTCCAGCAATTCGTCGAGCGTGACAAAATCGCCGGTGCGTTTGCTCATCCGTACGATTTCACCACTGCGTCGTAGCGTTACGAATTGATAGAGCAAAATGGTGACGCGGTCCGGATCCAATCCCAGCGCGCGCGTGGCTGCCAGCACGCGTGGCACATCGCCATGATGATCTGCGCCCCACACGTAAATCGCGCGATCGAATTTGCGGATCGCCAGTTTGTTCCACACGTAGGCAATGTCGGAGGCAAAGTACGTCGGGCGTTCGTCCGGATCGGCAATGACCCTGGGTGAACGAATGAGCACAGCATCTTTTTCTTCGCCGAGTGCCTGCGCGGCAAACCACACCGCATCGTCTTTCTCGAACACCAGCCCTTTGTCTTTGAGGATGTTGAGGCAATGGGCGAACGTACCATCGTCGTGCAAGGACCGCTCCGAAAACCAGTTATCGAAGCGTACGTTCATTCGTTCGAGTGTTTGTTGAATCTGGGCGCGAATCAAGTCCATCGCGCGTTGACCGAGTTCGCGCACGGCGCGCGCGCGCGGCACGTGCAAGAATTGATCGCCGTACTGTGCGGCAAAGTGCTTGCCGATTTCGACGACATAGTTGCCGTGATAGCCATCTGCGGGGAACGGTTCCTCTTTGCCCAGTGCTTGCGCGTAGCGCGCAAAGACACTTTCGCCCAGATGGCGCACCTGCGAGCCGTTATCGTTGATGTAAAACTCGCGATGGACGCGATGCCCGGCGGCAGCGAGGACGTTTGCGAGCGTGTCGCCAATCGCGCCATTCCGACCACTGCCGACGTGCATCGGGCCGGTGGGGTTGACGCTGACGTGTTCGACTTGAATGGAGAGCGCGCGTTCGGGTTGCAAATCGCCATAGCGCGCGCCGTGCGCCAGAATCACATCCACCTGGCGCGCCAGCCACGCATCGCTGAGGCGAAAGTTCACAAAGCCGGGCGCGCTCGCTTCGACGGCGGCGATGGCATCGTCGGAAGGAATATGCGCAACAATCGCCTCGGCGATTTGCATTGGCGCGCGCTTGGCTTGGCGCGCTAGTTTCAATGGCGCGGCGGTCGCGAAATCGCCCCATTCTTTGCGTTGCGGTCGCTCGATTAACACAGCGGAGAGTGGAAAGGTGGGGAGCGCGCCCACGTTCTGCGCGCGGGTGAGGGCTTGGGCTACGAGAGTGGCTAGATGATTTTTGATGAGCATAGGAGGTTGACTTTGTGGTGACGTGTGTTGTCTCTAGTGTCCATTCGTGTTCACTCTGGCGCCGAAGAAAAAGCGCAGTGCATCGCGCGCGCGTTGCGGCGCGTTCAGCCACGTGTCTTTCATCAACAAACGACGCGCGATGCGCTTGGGGCGAAAGTAAAAACGGCGATACGCCTCGTGCCACTTGCGCTCGACGAGTTCCGCTGTCAGATCGCCGATCTGGAAATGTGCCCTGTCCGAGTGGATGGCGTAATCGTCCCAGTTGTGCGAAAAGAGAATCCCCTCTTTCTCGACAAGTTTCCACAGTTCGGTGCCGGGGTACGGCGCGGCGATCATAAAGTTGGCGAGATCGGGATCGAGTTCGAGGGCGAGGCGTGTGGTTTTCTCCATCGTCTCTGCGGTCTCGCCGGGCATTCCGTAGATGAAAAAGCCCATTGTTTGCAAACCGGCGGCTTTGGCGTTTTTGAACGCGGCGCGCACCTGCTCGAGCGTTTGCGCTTTTTTGATTACGTGTTTCAGAATGTACTCGTCACCACTTTCCACGCCGAATCCCACGCGCTTGCAGCCGGCTTTTTTCATCAACTGGAACAATTCCAGATCGGTGTGGTTTACTTTCATACCGTGCACGGTCACCCAGGGCACCGTGTTCAATCCTTCGTCAATGAGCGCGCGGCACAATTCTTTGGCGCGTTTGAGATCGAGATTCCAGATGTCATCGGTAATGCCGATTTCGGTGGCGCGCAGTTCCTTGACCAGAATGCGCCATTCTTTGATGACGTTGTCCACCGAGCGCGCGCGCCAGGTGTTGCCGGTGATGGGCTTGGAGCAGTAGGTGCATTTGTACGGACAGCCGCGCGAGGTGACGATGGTGTACGCGCGCGCGTGCGGATCGAGTCCGTCGGTGAGTGGTTGCAAGTTGGTATAGCGTTCGATTTTGAAGAGATGGTATGCCGGGAAAGGGATGTTGTCCAGATCGGCGCGCAAGGGACGGTCAAGATTGTGGATCACGCGTCCGCTGGCATCGCGCCAGGAGAGTCCGCGAATGTTTCGCAAACGCGCATCGTTGACGAAGGACGAAGGACGAAGGACGGAAGCATCTTTCGTTGGTCCTTCGTCGTTCGTCGTCTCCAGCACGCGCAAAATTTCGATGATGGCATCTTCGCCCTCGCCGCGCACGACCAGGTCCACTTCGGGTTTTTGCATGGATTCGTCGGGTTGCAGCGTGAGGTGCGGTCCGCCCAGAATCGTGATGGCGCCGCGCGCTTTGGCATCGCGCGCGATGCGCCACGCGTTTTCGATGAGCACGGTCGGCGCGGAGATGCCGACGATGTCGTACGGACGATTTTCGGCGCGCGCGCGGTCAAGCACCTGCGCCACCGATTCGGTTTCGACGGCGCCGTCGTGAATCGTGACATCGGTATAGCCGTTGGCAAGGAGTGAACCCGCGAGATAGCCCAAACCGTTGTGAATGTGGGCGCGCGAGTTCCACACTTTCGAGTCAGGAGAAACGAGCAGAATTCTCATTGTGCAATTTGCGCTTTCCAGTTTTCAATCTTTACATCCAAATGATCAAAATCGCTTTCATTGTCAGTCACAAGAACAGCACCCAAACGTTTAGCTTGCGCGGCGATCAGTCAATCGGCATCTTCAATCGGTCTGCCAACATTAAAGCGCTCTGCCCACATTTGAGCCGCATTGTCCCAGTCTTCTTGAATGACATCACACCAGGCTAACTGGTTGCTCAGATGCTCAAAGGTCGCCATCTGCTTTTGGGCATCTCGTTTGAGTAAACCGCGTTTGATTTCGTAATAGACAACCACCGAGAGCAATAATACATCATCGTTAGCCACAGCCTGACGAAATCGTTGCAGGGTGGAAGCCTCTTTACGAAGAAGTGCGGACAGAATATTCGTGTCCAGCAGGTATGTTTTCATATTTCGACATCACGGAACTTGACACGTCGGGCGCGTAATTCTCTTTCAAACTCATCCCACTGTTGTGGTGTCCAATCGTCAGGTTCTTGCAACCATTGATCCAGCCATGCTAAAAACTCACGTTTGTTTCGCTTTGCGGATCTATACATCGGCGTCGGATTCGCACTTGGCAGTACACCCATTCTGGTAGTGGATGATATTGAAAGCGGAACAACCAACCACCCCTTGCCGGTATCCACCCAGCGCAAACGCGACCTAGCAGTGATGCGGTAACGCTCACGCAATACACGCGGGATTTCGGTTGTGCCGCGTGTAGTGACGACAGTGATGGGTTCAGTAGAGTATGTCGTTTTAGTTTCTTTGATTTTTGCCATCGCGCGCCTCCTTTCTTGCCACGCGATTATACACCGCGCGTTTGCATTGGTCAACAAAAAAGGCGTGGTAAAGACCTCTCCCCGCCCCGCTGCAAAACTCGATGTGCGACTAACCCAGTTCGCGCACGTACTTTTGCAAATCGCGTTGGGTAAAGCGGATGTACTGGTCGGGAATGATCTGCTCCATCTCTTTGGGCGTAAGACGCAGTTTGAGATTTTCGTACGCGTCCTCTGCCGTCGTACCGTACGCGAGTTTCTTTTTGCCGTTCTTCATCGCAAAAAGAAAAAAATGGTGTGGGTTATTGAAACTGCTCATAGTGTCCTGTAGCAACTGATTTACTGACTCACTGACTCACTGATTTACTGGATCACTGAATCACTGATTCACTGAACTACGCCTTGATGAGCGCGTCAACAAAAACACCGGGTTTGTCCCGTAAGAATTGCGGCAACTTGGCGTTCACTTCACGGTCGAACTTGCCTTGCAACAACTTTTTGTAAAAGCCATAGTCAATTCCTTTGACTTTTTTGTCGTCGGGATAGCGATGATAATTGTCTTTCGACATTCGACTTTTGCCTTCCGCGATGAGTTGATAGCCGAGTGCGGAGCCAGGATAGGGCGCGTAGTACGAAATCGAAGGGAGCACGCGTTTCATCCGCTTGAGCATTCGAATCGTATCGAAGGCGTCTTCGCGCGTTTCGCCGGGAATGCCCAGCATAATGTTCGCCCAGAATTTGGGTGGGATGTAGCCGCGTGCTTCTAAATCGTCACCGATGCGATTCAGCAAGTCAATCGCAAAGTAATTGTCTTCGGCAGTGCATTCCTTGTTCAGAATCTTTAGCACGCGGTCGCTGCCCGATTCGAAACCGAGCGAGACGATGTTCCAGTTCGTTTCGCGCACGAGCGCCTCGAACAAATCAGCCCAGCGGCGTACGGTATCCGAACGCGCGGCAGCCCAGTAGGGCCAGCGTTTGTGCGCCTTGCGCGGGTATTTTTCCAGCCACTCTTTCAACCAGGTCGGATGCTGGAAGAACATGGAATCGTGAATGACGACAGAACCG
This sequence comes from Anaerolineae bacterium, assembly GCA_034435315.1. Lineage (GTDB taxonomy): Bacteria > Chloroflexota > Anaerolineae > UBA4142 > UBA4142 > VGOB01. The sequence continues at coordinate 21,619 of DAOTYB010000218.1, forward strand.
AGTGGACCAAATTTGTCATCGAGATAGTTCAATTCGTCAATCACCTGATCCACCGATTTGCGTCCCATATTCGGGATGTACGACGATTCGTTGCAAAAGACGCACTGCCACGGACAGACGCGGCTTGTCAGAATCGTTGCCACGGGACCAGGTCCCCAGCCGCACTCGGGTTCGAGCGGCCACGGAAAGTCGGGCAGGTTGGGATTGGGCCAAAGCGTGCGATCCATCAGGGGCCAATCCGCCATAGATTTCGCGCCGATGCCTTGAACAATACGCGGAAACGCGCGCGGGTCGCGCAGCAAATCCACGATGATGTTTTCGCCGGGTCCTTTGCAAATGATATCGAATTCCTTGATGCTTTCCATTTCGTCCGGCGCAACCGTCGCGTGCATTCCGCCGGTGATGACAATGCCGCGCGGGTTGACGCGTTTGAAAATCTTGGCGGCTTGGTACGCAAACGGATAGGTGTAACTACGCACGTTCATCACCAGCACATCGTACGCCGCGACGTACTTGCCCAGTTCTTTGAATGAGCGAATCGAGCGCGTCGAAAACAGATCGGTTTCGACGTTGTTATTTTTTAGAATCGTACGGAGAAGCCCCAGGCCGTGGTCCTGCCAGCGATCGTGCGCGCCGGCGGGGCGCACAAACACGCCGAGGTCTCCGAGGTCGAGCCAGAGTCGTTTCATTGATGCTCTCCACATCCGCAACTTTCCATACCCTTTGCTTTTGCGAACGCTTCGCGTCCTTCCTGAACACTGAAATAGACCAAGCCCAGCGCGCCCAGACTATCGGCATAACCGATGCCGGTGAGGTGATAGAGCAGACTCGCCAGCAGGAGTACGATAGACATGTAGATGCAAACCCTGGTGCAATTTGCATCCGCCAGAATCGGTGCCGAGTTCAAGCGTTGCCCAACGTGGATTTTGGCAGACACGAGTGCCCACATCGCGGCAATCGAAATCAAGGAAATGATTACACCTGCCAGCGTCGTTTCGGGTTTATGTCCGGAATAGATGTTGAGCAGTGCCGTTACGAACAAGCCCAGCGCGAGGAGATAGAAACTCGTCCCGGTGATTCGCAGCGCGGTTTTCTCGAAAACACTTTTCGGTGTGTCAGGATTTTTCCAGATTCGCAGAATCATCGCGACGATGCCAAGACCTGACATCACCTCGATAAAACTATCCACCCCAAAGCCAAACAGCGCCAGTGTTTCATCGTGAAGGCCAAACGCCATCGAGACGATGCCTTCGCCCAGATTGTACAGCACCGTGAAAATGCCCAACCACAGCGCGTACTGATAGTATCGCGCCACAAAATTTTTCTCAGCAATGATCGTCATTTTTATTCGTTCACTATTCGTCGCCACCGCCCACCACCGCCAGCAACTTGATGACATCGCCATCCTGCACGCAATACTCTTTCGATTGCGGCACCTCATTCACCACCACCAGCGCGACCACTTCTGACGGAATGTTGAGTGCGCGCAGTGTTTCGCGCACCGTGTTACCAGCGTCCACAACAGTTTCGCTTTTACCGCCAAGATATGCTTTGAGAATGCCGAGGGCGTGAATTCGTGCTGTCATTTGGAGATTGGAGAATTGGAGATTAGAGATTGGAGATTGAAATCGCCAATCTCCAATCTCTAATCTCTACTACTGTGCAACTAACTGCGTCAACCCCAACCGCTCCAGCGTTTCTGGTTTGGGCAAGCCGTTGGAATCCCAGCCGCGTTGTTCGTAGTACAAATCGAGCAACTTGTTCACATCGTCGAGCGAAGTGATTTTGCCAGCGGTTGCGCCGGTTTTGGGTGGGTCGGTGTAAAAGCGTGGCGGCGGCATATCCCACGCGCGCCCAAAGCCCGGCTGTTCGCGCACCCAGTACATTCGCGTCAAGTTCCAGATGCGTTCGCTAATCAACTCTAAATCTTTCCACGTGCGCTTGATGCCGGTGATGGCTTCGAGCGCGGGCGGATACAGTTCGAGGTCAATGTTCAACTCGACCCACTGCAAGCGGCACGCGCCGAGCGTATCGAACATCGGGCGGATGTGCTGCAACCAGATGACGCGCGCGACCTTGTCCGCGTTCACCAGTTCGCGCCCCACCTGCAAATCGTATGTGATTGCCCACGCGCGATTGTGATGCGCGCCGACATCGGCGGTCATATACGCGAGGAGCATCGCCGTCGCGCTGTGCGTGGCATACGCCGATTGTTCCATCCCTTTCACTTCGATGGCAAATTTTTCGCTGCCCCTGCCGACTTGCTTCGCCGCGCGCCGTACGCCTTGCGCGAGCAGCGCGCCGACCCCTTCGCGCCGGGCGATGCGCGGAACCAACTCGAGCACCGCTTCCACGTTGCCAAAGCGCAAGTCGAGTCCATCGGTGTCTTGCTTTGTGAAAATACCGCGCTCGTAACACTCCATCGCCCACGCGATTGTGCCGCCTGCGCTAATCGTATCAATGCCCCAATCATCGCAGAGCAAATTGATTTGCGCCACGTCTTCGATTTCCGGAATACCCAAGTTCGATCCGATCATCCCGATTGTTTCGTACTCGGGCCCTTCGACGTTCGTACCATAGCGTTTCATTCGACTGTACTTGCCGCAGGGCGACGGGCAACCAAAGCACCCTTTGTCGGTGATGACGATTTTTTGGCGCATATACGGACCATAGAGCGTCTTGCCCCCTTCGAACGAGCCCGCGCTAAAGTTGCGCGTGGGCAGCGCGCCAACTTCATCGCACCAACTCGTGACCATCGTCGTGCCCAGATTGATCCACGGCTTGAGCAGTTCCGATTTTTTGCACGCGTCGTAAAGTGCCATCCCGGCTTGACGATACGCGTTCAGGTCGGCGACAGGAATCGGCTTGGTGCCGCGAATCGCAATCGCCTTGAGTTTCTTCGCGCCCATTACCGTACCGACGCCGCCGCGTCCGGCTTGACGACCGTAATCGTGATTGATGTGCGCGTACGCCACGCCATTCTCACCGCCGGGTCCGATGCACGCGATTTGAAATTCCTCGCCGAGTTGTTCCTTCAATTCCTTTTCGACCGCGAAGGTGCCTTTGCCCCAGAGCGATGCGGCGTCGCGCAGTTCGATTTTGTCATCGTCAATGAACAGGTACACCAGCTTGGGACTGATGCCTTCGAGAATGATGCTATCGAGTCCGGCGTACTTGATTTCGGCGGTGAACATTCCGCCGAGCGATGCGCCGGCGTATCCACCGGTCAGCGGCGATTTGCACGCAAAGTCGCATTTGCCCGCGCCGGGAATCATCAGACCCGAAAGTGGTCCACTCGAAATGATCAATTTGTTTTCGGGTCCAAGCGGATCGGCACCTTTGGGTACTTCCCTGTAGAGAAAATATGCGCCAAAGCCGCGCCCGCCCAGAAAATCGCGCGCGAGTTCGGGCGGGGTAGGTTCTTTGGAAATTTTGCCGGTCGAAAGATTGACGCGCAAGATCTGTCCACCATAGCCGTTCATTGTCGCCTCCTTACGCCGTGGCTTGAATCTCGCCGATGCTCAGCACGTCAGTGCCACACACCGCGATACAATCGCCGCACAAATCGCATTTCCACGCCGTGTCCGCTAGCCCGGTGCGCACGAACATTACATTTTCCGGGCAAACGGGAACGCACGCTTCGCACAGGTTACACTCGGCATAGTCCACATAGTACGCGCCCTTGGCGTTCTTTTTGATTGCGCCGGTGGGGCACACGGCAGCGCACTCGCCGCACTGCGTACACACGCTTACTTTGAACACGCCCGGCGTTGGAAACTCGGCGTGAATGACGAGCGCGGCTTTTTTGGGATTGTTCTCTTTGAACAGATTGAGCGAGCAAGCGACGAGGCATGCGCGGCACCCCGAACACTTGCTACTCTCGGCATAAAGTCGTAGCATTCGCTTTTCTCCTTTCACGACGTTGTGATTTTTGGAATGACAAATGAACAAATGGCGCGACAAGGCATTCTTCACGCCCGTCATAGTTTCTAGGCAAGTTCCACGATCTTTCCGGGTGTGATAGCTCCCAGCGCGTCCTTGAGCCGATTGGTCAGATTGGTGACTGTGCTCAATCGGTTTGATGGAAACACAATGATCGCGAGTGTCAAGCCGTGCAGATTTTGCTGGTAACGCAGATTCTTATCGGCAGTGAGCAGAACATCAAACGCATTATTGGCTCGCGTTAGCAATTCGCCGTTCTTGATTCCAGTCCAACCCAGCTCTTGCACGGTGAATGCCGCGTACTCCGCCAAAACATGCTTTAGATATCGCGGCAAACTCTCGTCAATCAGGATTTTCACTGTAGCGATGCTCCGCGACAGAGGTACTGACTTGCCTCTTCAAGGATCACAATGGCGTCCTCGCGCTTGACGGTTGGAAAGTTGTCGAGAAACTCATCCAACGTGTATCCATCTGCGATATAGTCGAACAATGTTTGAACAGGGACGCGGGTGCCCCGAAACACCGGGGTGCCACTCACGATATTTGCATCAATCGTGATCGGGAGATTTTTTGCAAGAGTCACTGTACTCATAGGCAAATTCCTCATCTTGATTTCCGCATCGTCTCAACAGGATAGCGCAAGCCGCGAATCACCGGTTTGCCATGACAGATTTGCGGATCCATCGTAATTCGATCAAGCAGATTACTCATTCCACACCACCCTTTCAACACATCACGGCTGCTTGCTCAACTATCGTCTTTGCCTTATCCCTGGTCCTTTGGAGCAAAACAATCTTGAGTGCCATCGTCATTTTCAACGTGTCACTTGATTAACCGTTCATATTCATCGTGGGTGCCAATCCAAACCCATATGAAATCTGAACCGTCCTTGATTGCTAATGCCCTGTGATGAATTCCCACCCGAACCGACCAAAACTTGCCCAACGGTTTGAAATGCAACGAAGGATGACTCGGATCTTTTTTCAATAAATCGAAATTCTTTGTCGCAGTGTCCTGTACGGATTTCGGAAGCGCGTTAAAGCACTGCCAGAATCGGCGCGTGGTGCGATGCATCTAGAGATCCTTCAGGTGTCCTTGCTTTTTCTCTGCAAGGGCTTCCTGAATCAAGAAATCCAATTTTCCTGCTTCTGAATCTGCCTCGATTTGGTGATTCCATCGTTCCCAGTCTCGCGCGAGGAACCACTTTCGCAAACGCGCATATTCGTCAGGTGAGAGCGATTCGATAGCGATTTCGATTTCTTGTACACGCGTCACATCTACCTCCCTCTGTTCTCTAACACATCACCGGCGTTTCCTCGATGACCGCTTTGATCTCATCTTTCGTCTTCTTTGGCAACACAATCTTGATTGCCATTCGCAGCGTGCGCGGGAAATGTTGCCACGTGGATTTGCGCGTCAGCGTCATCCAGATACGATGCGGACGCAGATAAAAACGACGATACGCTTCGCGCCATTTGCGTTCCTGCAATTCCGCCGTCGTCTCACCGATTTCATAGCGCGCCTTGCCTTCGAAGAACACGTAATCCTGCCAGTCCTTGACCAGCATACGCCCGCCGTTGCGATGCACCTGTTCCCACACTTTGGTACCGGGATACGGCGTCATCATCGAAAAATTGGCGACGAGTGGATCCAGTTCGCACGCGAACCGAATTGTCTTTTCCATTGTTTCTTCGTTATCGCCCGGCAAGCCGATGATGAAAAAGCCGACCGTTTCCAGACCGACTTTTTTCGCGTTCTTGAACGCGGCGCGAATTTGCTCGTGCGTCACGCGCTTGTCAATGGATTTGAGAATCTCCTCGTCGCCGGTCTCGACGCCGAACGCGACGCGCTTGCAACCGGCTTCTTTCATATGCCGCAACAAATCCTCGTCCGCTAGATTCGCGCGAATGCCGTTGATGGGAATCCAGGGGACGTGATTCAATTTCTCGGCGATGAGCAAATCGCAGATTTCGTGAACGCGCTGCCGATTGATGTTCGCCGAATCGTCCAGCACGCCGATTTCTTGCGCGCCCAGGTCCTCGATGAGATGGCGCCATTCGGCAATGACATTTTTGGCAGAACGCGCGCGCCACTTTTCCGCCATCACGCTTTGTGAGCAAAATGTGCAACGATACGGACACCCGCGCGAGGTCATAATGCTGTACGATTTGCCCATCTCAATCGCGTCAATCGCTGGTTGCAGTGAGGTGTACCGTTCCATCTTAAAGTAGCGATACGCCGGGAATGGCAGCGTGTCCAGATTTGCAATCGGCGGACGTTCGGGAGTGTGGTGGATGTGTCCGTCGGTCGTCTGGTAGGTGATGCCGAGGATGCCGTCGAGAATGTGGCTGGCAGGATCGAGCAGGTCGCGCGTGGTGAACCTGGAATTGCCGGCTTTGACGCGTTCGAGCGTGTTGCACAAATCAATCCAGGTGGCTTCGCCTTCGCCACGTACGACGATGTCAATTTCCGGTCGCGCGGCGGATTCTTCCGGCAATGCCGAGACGTGCGGACCGCCTTGCACGATCGGCACATCGAGCACCGATTTGATCAGGCGCGCGGCAAGCCAACCCTGCTTGACCTGCGGGGTGTTGCTCGTGATGCCAACGATGTCGGGTTGGTATTCGCGCACGAAATCGGTGAGTTTTATATTTTCGACGTCCATATCGAACACGCGCACCTCATCGCCGCGCTGTTCGCTGACAGCCGCAAGATAGGCGATCCCGAGATGCGGTGTGGTACGCGTATCAATCGGTAGTTGAAACCGTGGGTTGATTAACAGAACGCGCAAAAGGAACCTCCTGCGTGGAGATGAGAGATTAGAAATTAGAGATTGGCGATTGGAGTGTGTTGGCAGGGTCATTATAACACCTTGAGTGAGGTTCGTCAATTCGGGGTTGAAGGGAGGGAGTTGATTTTTATGAAAATTTTTATAGAAATTACGCACGCGGCGCGCGGGGAAAGGTCACGGTACGCGCGAGCACAAACGCGTTCTGGCGCGCCTCGTACTGACGAACACACACGCTAATCTGATGCGGCTCTAGCGTGATAAGGTTGTACGCGTTGCCGTTGCCGTGACGCGTGCGTCCACTGGTGGCGGTGCCGGCGCAGGCGACGACGATGCCCTGTGGCGTTTGCGTGGCTGTGGGAATGTGGGTGTGTCCGTTCAACACCAGTTCGACGCCGCGCGCGGCAAGCCACGCCAGCGTGTTTTCCGCGTTCCAGAATCCGGCGGGACGCCAGCCGTTCCACACGAGTTGATGATGCGTCACAATGATTTTCACCGCGTCGCGCGGCGCGCGCGTGAGGTGCGCTTCGAGCCACGCGCGTTGTGCGCGCGACCAAAAGCCGCCGGGCAAAAGCGGGTGGTTGTCGTTCAAACCGACGATGAACAAGTCGTTCGTCGCGAGCACCGCGTCAATCGTTGGGTGAAGGTAGGTCTGGTAGCGCGCGTATTGCCGCGTCAAGCGTTCCAGCCAATCGCGCGGGGTGAGAATCGGTTGGTCGTGATTGCCGGGAATCGTCAGAATCGGCTGGGCGATGCGCGCGAGAAAAGCGCGCGCCTGTTCGAATTCGCGGTGACGTGCGCGCATCGTGAAATCGCCAGAGATGATGACGGCTTGGGGGTTTAGTGTGGCAATATCACGCAAAAGAATTTCGGCGAGGTGCGCGCGGTGATGCGGACCAAAGTGCAAATCGGAAAGGTGAACGAGTTTTGGCATAATCGGGTCAGGGTAACGGCAAGGGGTACGTCAAGCGATTCAGGATGCGGAGGCTTGATGCGGCGCGCGTTCCAGATCGCAGTACAATCCTGTGCCGCATTCTCCACATTCGAACTGGAGCGTCGTATGCGCGATACCGTAACGCTGCCAGAGGAGATGGTTGATCTCGCGGCGAATGGCAGCGCTCGCGCTCAAGGGCATATCGTCTGTGGTGATGTGCACCGAAAGTGAATGCATATTTTGCGTGATACTCCACACGTGCACATCGTGGACATCGTTGACGCCGTGCACACCTTTTAGATCACCTACGATGGCGCCAACATCTAGATTGCGCGGTGTTCCTTCGACCAGAATGTTGATGGTTTCACGAATGATGAGCCAGGCGTTCCACAGAATGAGCGCGCCGATGAGCACACTCGCCAGCGGGTCGAGCCAGTGCCAACCGGTGAGTACGATGCCTATGCCTGCCAGAATGGCGGCGAAGGTGGAGGCGGCATCACCCGCCAGGTGGATGAACGCGCTGCGCATATTCAAATCGTGCGCGCTGCCGCGTCGAATGATGAGCGCGGTACTCACATTGACGAGGAATGCCAGCATCGCCACCAGGGTAAGCACCTGGGCATCTACTTGCGGCGGTGCGAGAAAGCGTCGGTACGCTTCGTAAACAATGCCCAGCGAAATCAGCACGAGCGTTGTCGAATTGAAGAGCGCGACGATGATGCCCGCCCGATGATAACCAAAGGTGCGACGCGCATTGGCGGGCCGCGCGGCAAGCCACAGGGCGTGCCAACTGAGTGCGAGCGCGAGCACATCGGTAAAATTGTGGGCGGCATCGGTCAGCAGGGCGAGACTGTTCGACCACAAGCCCGCGACGATTTCGACCGCGACAAACGCCAGAGTAATCAGTAAAGAGGCAGTGAGGCGTACTGTGTTTTGTTGTCGAGTTGGTTGAGGTGGTGAGTGCGTCATTGGGAAAATCCGATTGATGATGTGTTTCAATAACTCGCGTTACATTATAACGCGCGTCGCGTGTGAGTCAAGATACAAAAACTTCCAAAGCGACACGCTTTGGAAGTCTTGCGGGTGATTTATGGTAGTTTGTGACACGCAGTACACGTGGCGTCTGTACGTCCGGCGTGATCGGGAGGATTTTTGGGAACACCTCCGGTGCCGGTTTCGTGACAGACATTGCACACCGTTCGCCCGGCGTGACTGGCGGGCAAGGGCTTGAGTGTCGGCGGTGTGAGGGTGGGTGTGGGGAG
>DAOTYB010000219.1:0-3058 GCA_034435315.1 Anaerolineae bacterium
CCGATAAAATGCTTGACCAACTCGTCGCCCAACTTGTCCGCAAAAATCCGGCGGAGCGCAAAATATTCGATTGTTTTGTAGAGACCGCCCGCGACGGAATCCGGCGTCAAGTGATAATCCCAGGTTTTGAGCAGATCGAGCGCGCGTCGTTCCAACTCATCGCGCGGCTTGAGCGCGAGCAAGTGCGCGACGAACGCTTTTGCCGGCGCGCAATACACATCGCGTTGGATACGCGCGAAATCGTCGGGCGTGAGTTTTTCTTTTTCGCCAAGCAGCGCCGTAATCCGTGCCGCGCGATAACCGTTCGCGTAATCGTGCGCCAGAAAGTACGGATAATCATCGCCGACGACCATATTGTTCGCCGAAACAACATAGTGTTGGGCAGGATTGAACGCGTGCGGCAGTTCTTCGTGCGGAATCCAACCGATCCATTCGTACTCGCCGGTCCAACCGGGCACCGGCAACAGACCAAAACCTTTAGCGCGAATGGGAATCTTGCCGGGTTGATAGTAGCCGATATTGCCATCGCGATCGGCATACACCATATTTTGCGAGGGGAGTGTCCAATCGCGAATCGCATTGGTGAACTCGTCCCAGTTCCGCGCGCGATTCATTCCCAGAATCGCTTGCACGGTACCGCTCGGTTCATACCCCACCCAGCGCAAGGCAAGCGGCGGGGCTTTGCCCGCCAGCGCAAAGACCTGGTTGATGATGGGTCCGTGTCGCGTGATGACCACTTGTTCGATGTGCGGTTCTTTGCGTCCCTTGATGCGAATCTCTTCGCGGACAATCGTTGCGGGTTCCCACTTGCCTTGAAACTCAAACTCGTACGGATTCGCCGGATTGGGTTTTTCGATGTACAAATCTTGCACATCGGGAAACGCGTTGGTAAAGCCCCACGCGATATCGCGATTATGACCGATGACGACGCCGGGTGCACCCGGGAACACGACGCCGGTTACTTCATAGTCCGGCGCGACGAGATGATTTTCGTACCAAATGCCGGGCACGGTAACCGGCAAATGCGGATCGTTAGCAAGGAGCGGCTTGCCGGTGTGCGTTTTCGTTCCATCCACCACCCAGTTATTACTTCCACCGCTGATGCCGACGGTCGGCAAAAATTCCTTTGCCGCGCGAAATTGCGCGAGCATCGAATCGGCAATATCGCGAAACATTTTGGATGGCACAACGGTCGGGTTCATCGCCGGATAATCGTTTTCCAATTCCGCCGCCTTGTCCGCGCCCAGTTTGCCGATGAACGCCGCGCGCAACAATTCCATATCGAAATTGGCGGACAAGCCCCAGCCCATATATTTTGCAAAGACGAGCGTGTCCAGCGGCTGCCACGGTTCGGGGGTGTATCCCAGAATGGTAAATTCGAGCGGCAAACGATTTTTGTTTTGCGCGATGAACGCGTTCACGCCGCGCGCGTACGTTTCCAGAGCGTGCCGCGCCTCATCGCTCAGATGCCGCAAATCGTTTTCAGCCGAACGCGCCAAGCCGATCGTGCGCAACAAACGATCGGTGTCGAGCGCGACCGCGCCGAAAATTTCTGCGAGTTTGCCGTGCGCCAGCCGGCGATTCAACTCCATTTGCCACAAACGATCTTGCGCGTGAACGTACCCCTGCGCGAAAATGAGATCGTCTTGATTTTGCGCGTAAATGTGCGGCACGCCCCATTCATCGCGCAACACCTCGACCGGCGCTTGCAAACCGCGGAGACGCAGGGTGCCGCGCGTTTGTGGCAAGGGGCGACGATACAGGTACGCGATACCGACACCAAGCGCAACAATCATCGCGGGAATAAGCCAGGGGAGCATCTTTGCCTCCTCTCCTAAAAATCCATTTGTCCACAAAGGTCACGCAGGAACACGAAGAAAAAATCGTTGATCTTTAGGTCCGAAAAAGCCAGGGTGAGGCGGCTGGTTTTTTCCTAACTAAAACGAGCAAAAAAAATACCTCTAAAAAACCAATCAGCAAAAGCACCAAAAAAACAACCGTCAAAATCCTTTGCATATCTTTGATTATAACGGAGTTGATTTTTAAAAATCAAGTAGCAAATTAGAGGGCTGGTATAGGCGGCAGACCAAAAAGATTCCTTTGATAGTTGTGATAAGCTTGCAGTTGTTGATCCAGAGGATTAATAAGCCGGGTGATTCCCCCTTTATAAGCCCACTCAAGATAAAATCTGGCTAAATTTTCATCACCTAATTTTTTATAAGCATACCAAGCTTCCAACCACAAAGAATATTGCTCTCCCATTTCTCCAAGATCTTTTGACGAGTAAAACTCTTCTTTATAGAGGCGCCAATACCAATCCCAAATTATTATAGGAATATGAGCCGCATTTATTTCTTTGAACATTGATGCTTTAAAGGCGTTGGCTGAAGTATTTAATCCTGTCTCTGGATGAATATAAACTTTCGCCATAGGTTTTCCCTTCTCATCATCACCTGTCCATACCATCCATCTTGCTCCTCGGCTTTGCATCCAATTATAGTGTTCATCACCTTTTTTAGCCACCTCAATCTTTCTTAAATATTGCAAAACCTGCTCTGGTGTTTTTGGTAAAACAGAGTTTATCACCAAGGGAAAATCAATCTTTGGGTACTTTTCCTTCCATCTTCTTTCCAAAAAAGCCAAAAAGTCGCCTCCATCAAGTTTACCCTCTGGTATACTGGCGGCTAAAGGTTTTAGATCCTCATTGATCTGCTCCGCTGTTATCCCATAGGGCATCTCTTTTAACACATCAATAAGTGCCTGTCTAATCCTTGCCTTAGTTGGCTCATCAGGAGCAACAATTTCTACTTGTGAAGCCAACCTTTCTACCCGCGCCTGAAATGTTTCGGTTGGGGTGGGGGTGAAGGTTGGTGTGGGTGTTCTCGTTGGCGTAAAAGTGGGTGTGGCGGTTGGGGTGGGGGTGTGGGTTGGCGTGACGGTGGGAGTGTGGGTAGGTGTGCTGGTGGGCGTGGCAGTGGCGGTGCTGGTGGGCGTGACGGTGGGCGTGGGCGTGGCAAATAGCGTCTGAGCAACGCCACACCCCATCATTGCCACAAGC
>DAOTYB010000220.1:0-1825 GCA_034435315.1 Anaerolineae bacterium
CCTTCATACTGCACCGTGCTATCACTCACGAAGAGCCACGCGACCCAAACACTCGCATCGCCCACGTAGCCGTCCAGACCGAGCCGCTGTTCCTGCCATCCTCCCGTACCATCCCACGCCCTCCCTGAAAAGTGGATGCCATCGCTGGAAATGCCAAAGAAGACATAGTCGTAGTACACTTCGATCTCTCGCCACAACCAGAAAACTATCTCTGCTGTTTGCGCATTGCTCAAGTCAAACGGACCGTAGATCATCCAACTCGCCATATTGGGTGGATAAGCTGAATACTGTGGGTCGAGTCCATCGGTACCCCCGTTCGCTGGCCAGGCTGCCCAGTATGAGCAATCGGGGGGACAGTTTGCATGGGGGTGCGGACGAAAGTCATCGTCATCCCACAGGTATTCGTAGCCATCGTCGCTGGCATCGATCAGCGTCCAGCAGTCCGTTTGAATGGAGCCCCCACAACTGCGATCGGGAAAGATTCCCTCAAACGTCTCCCTCTTGATGTTTAGCCAGCCCGTCGTTTGCAGAGGCGCGGCACTGCGCTTTTCCATCACGGTCTTTTTCGGATCGGTATCGGGCGTACGTGATTTGATTGCGCCTGCTGGAAGGCGAAGTGACGTTGAGCGACTCGGCGTCCCCGTCACGATCCGTGGCAAGGGTCCCACAGGAGCGTAGTACGCGCGCACCGATGCGGTCTTCAGTTGCCCTTTTTGACCTGGGACGGTGTCGCGTACCGAAAGATACCACAGGCCTTGTGACGGCGTTCCTTTGAAAGCGCCCAACTTCGATGCCTCGCCCAGTTTAGCCCCCTGGATCACAGTGCCGCGATTCCACAAGGTTTCGCTTGCGCTCGTACCCGAACGCGTTAATCGAATCTCTAACTGACTTGGATCGGGGTGTTCCAATTGGTATTTGACCTGTACTTCGGTCACAGTACTTTGATCGGGCACGTTGGGATCCATCAAGCAGACTTGAAGCCAGGTACCATCATCGGGGATTGCTTGCTCTTGGAGCGTAGAGGAACAGGAGACTTGAAAAGCAGATGTGTTTGGGGAGATAGGGTTGTGTTCACCTGCCTGAGCAGATTGAAGTGCCAGAGCCGATTGTCCTGTCCCACTGCACAAAATAATGATAAATAGCGCGCCAATAACAAGACACACGGAACGTTTCATCTTCGCCTCCTTGTGAATTCGGATTGCGAATGGGGCGTGAATTGCGCTAAACACGTTGCAGCGCGCCGCATAACGGCTCGCGCATCAGCCGCCGCCGTCCCTGACAAGGTGCTGTCCCCCACAACACCAAGCACGCAGACAAGGCGACACGCGCGATCCCGCGCCGAAGGCGGTCGGCTGGATGCGCATGTTATGCGACGTGCAGATTGGGCAAAGTCAACGCACCCTACCGCGCACACCCGCCACGCGCGCACTGCCCCGCAAGACCACGCACCCGCAAACACGACGCCGCGCCCTAGCGCAACACAGAACGCCATAGCACCACGCAACGGCGGACGAATCGAAAGTACCTTCCAATCGCGCGCCGCCCCGCCGTTGTCGTGGGGCGCGTGTTTTGTGACGTTTGCTCGTCGTCAGAGGTTCTGTCGTTTGCTAACCACGAATCTATTTACCACACGTTTTCATGGAAAACTGGCAAGGTGTACTTGAGTCCCTTAATTACACTACGTTTGATGTGAAATGAATTGGAGGCATCAGGCGGCTTCAAGTCTGCTTGATGGATCCCAACGTGCCCGATCAAAGTACTGTGACCGAAGTACAGGTCAAATACCAATTGGAACACCCCGATCCAAGTCAGTTAGAGATTCGAT
>DAOTYB010000221.1:0-6181 GCA_034435315.1 Anaerolineae bacterium
CCCTTACCCCCTCCCCGTTGCACTTGGCGCAACGGGGAGGGGGTAAGGGGGGGGCGCCACCTCCAGAGGCTGCGTCTGGCTGTCGCAGCATAGCCAGACGAGTCCGAATTATGTGAAAGAGCACTAGTCCAAAAAGGTCGGGGTGGTGGAGGGTGGCTGCGCCGCCCGCTTCATACCCGCCGGACGTGCAGTCACGGTGGGTTACACAAACATTATAGAACAAACAGATGGATGCGTCAAACTAACGCACACCTCCCAACTCCCACGGCACATAGTTTTGCCAGCGATAGACCAGATACGGCTTTTGTTCAGCAAAGATGCGCGCCTGGGTCTGGATCACTTGCTCGACCGCTGATAGTTTGGCGTTGGTCTCGCGTAACAAGGTTGCCACACGGGCATAGTAGAGAGGGAGGAGCGCCGCTGCTACTTTGTCAGGATCATTTTCGCCTTTGTTGTACACGACCGCAAAATCAAACACGACGCGCGCCCACAGTTCGGCGGAAAAGGCGATCGCACTGCGTGTCTTGTTGAACAATTCAATCACCGCTTCAAAATTGGTCGGTATGAGAATCGTACGCCAAAAGCGGCGATAGCGGCGTGTGCCTGCGTGAAAGGCGGCTGTCAACTGCTGGACGGTTAACTCGCCGGTCAGGCGTTGTTCTCTGGGCAGCACCATTTCGCCACACACGGGGACCACGCGCAGCGGACGCGTTTCGATCCACCGTCGCCGATAAATATCCAGCATGCGGAACAAGGTGCCGACGATCTGGACAAAGCCCGGGTCGTACGCCACAGCCGTCTCGTGCTTGTGTTCGATTTTGGGACCCAGGGGTACCTGACACATCGGGACGTTTTCATTGACAGCAACGGTCGTGATCCAGATGTCCACACCGTGGCGCGCCACATCGGTCTCCCACACATCGCGATCGTGTAATTTGCCGGCGAGGTCGCCGGAGAGTGCCAGATCGCCCGCCATCGGCTGGCGCACATCCACGTTGTAGAGGAGGCGCGTTAGCGGATATGCCAGCAAATCGTTGATGGCACTTTCGACCAGAGGGCGCGCATAGGTAGGGACAACATAAGCGTACTCACCACTGAGAATCGGCAGCGCCAGTTTGGGAATCCATTCGGGAGTGAGGCTAACCAGATCGGCTTCCAGAACGATGCAGACCCGCGCGCCCATATAGCGTGCGATTTCGAAAATGGCGCGCACGGCACTCCCTTTGCCGAGCAGACCTTGATAGGAGGTGACGAATCGCCGAATCGCTGGCGGAAGCACCACATTGGTAGCCAGAGTAACGGTCTCGTCGGACGAGCCGCCGTCCACGACAGCGATGGCAGTGCGCAGCGCGGGAAAGTAGGTGTGTGCACCTTTTGCCGCGTTCTGCAAGACGTGGGCAATCGTCGCGGCATTCTTGTAGGTGGGAATGCCAATCACAATGTCGGCTGCCCCCAGTTGTGCGAGGCGACGTTGTTCGTTCGGGCGTAGTGAACTATCGAACATTCCGCTGTTGTCCTGTCAGAGGTTTATTTGATTGCCGCGACGATATTGCGCGCGGCGTCTTCGGGCGTAGTGGTGCCTTTCCAAACTGCGGCAATCGCGGCGCGCCAGGCGTTGGCGGCTTGCGTCTCGTGTGGCATAGCGGCTGCCCAGTACGCGCTCTGTTCGAGTGTTTCGCGCAAAAAGGCGGCGTACTCGGGCGGTTCGATGACCAGCGGCAGCATAGCGCGAGTCGCCGGGAGACGGCGGGCAGCACGGAGCCAGAGTGCCAGCCGGTCACTTTGCATCAGCCATTGAATCAACCGTGTTGCAGCGGCTTGATGCACCGGGTCTCTGGTCACCATCGCGAAAGCCCAGCCGCTGGTCACCGTGGCGACTTTGCCATCGCGCGTGGGGACAGTCGCAAAAGCGGCTTGCGGCACCCTGTCACGTTCTGCCAGATAGCGCGAGACGGCGACCTGTGCCATAGCCACTTGATTCGTCGCAAAAAGTTGCCACGCCTCGTCACTGCCTTTGACGGTGATAGCGGTTTCGGGTAACAGGTTGAGGTCGCGCGCGCGCTTGAAAAAAGTGAGCACCTGTGTCAGACGCGCCGCATCCGTCGGTAGTGGCATAAATCCATCACCAGTAGAGGCAAGTGCCAAATATTGCAGCACAAAGGCATCGTCACCAGCGAGCGGGAGGAGCAGCGCTGTTTTTTGTTTGAGAAACTCGTCCCACGTGGCAGGCGGTTTCTTGACGATGGCTTTGTTGTAAACCAGATGATGCGTGTCGAGCACAAACGGCACTGCTACCCAGCGATTTTGATAATGCGCCGCGCGAAAAGCAAAGGGAAAGAAATCTTTTTTCAAGTCGTCGGGCAGCCATAGTTCCAGTGGTTGCAACAGATTAGCCTGAGCGGCTACCGGTACTTCGGTAACATCCAGAGTGACCAGATCGGGGAGTTGTGTCGGTATGACCGCACCGGTGGTCAGTAAGAAATCCAGCATCCCTCCTTTGCCGTACGGTTTTTTCAGGACCACCTCGATGCGAATATAAGGATGCGCAGCGGTAAACGCATCGAGTTGGTTTTTTAACACTTGTCCTGCAGGAGTTGCACCGGGCGCCAGTTCTTCGGTTGTCCACAGGGTCAACGTGACGAGTGACGGCGTTGCTGGAGGGATACGTGTGGGTGGCTCGCGCGTCAGGATGGGGAGAGGTAACGTACTGGGTGGTGGTGCAAGCGTACTGGAGAGCAAAGTAGCCGTAGGCTCAAGTGGTTGAGCGGAAGGCGTCGCCGCGACGCACGCGAGCAAGCCTGCTGTGCACAGCAGTATAAACGCAGAGATGCTGTCGCGCACCCAGTTGTGCTTTGCCCTCAATCCCGTTCCCATACGACTATTATAACACAATCTTGACGCGATTCGAAACTGACGCGCGCGCAGGGCGATGTGCCGTTGTCAACTGATACAAGGTCAGGTATAATAGAGACAAGCCTGCGGCTCGGACTTTATGCCCTTTGCGTGTTCAAACTTAAAGTTGACGACGAATCCCGTATGCACCTCACATCTTGCCTCCTTCGTCGTTGTGGAGGAAATTATGCTCCCATTGCAAGATACCATCCGTTCACGCTCGTTGCCGATCGTGAATTGGATGTTGCTCATCCTCAATGTCGCCGTGTTTCTCTGGGTTGCCTCGCGCGGTAGATATGCCGATGCCTGGGTGGCAACATTTGGGCTAGTGCCCGCGCGTTTTCTTTTGTACCTGGATTTCGGAAACGTTCTCACCCTGTTTACTTCAATGTTTCTCCACGGTGGTTGGGCGCATTTGTTCAGCAATATGCTCGCGCTCTACATCTTTGGCGATAACGTCGAAGATCGAATGGGTAGCCGGCGCTATCTGATATTCTACCTGACGTGTGGCGTGATTGCCGCGCTGGTGCACATTGCGTTCAATCCCACTTCGCCCATTCCGACGATTGGCGCGAGCGGCGCGATCAGTGGTGTGCTCGCAGCGTATCTGATTTATTTTCCCAGCGCGCGTGTGATTACCCTCGTACCACTGTTCTTTCTCCCCTGGTTCGTTGAAATTCCGGCAATCGTGTATCTGGGCTTGTGGTTCATCTCCCAGTTGTTCAACGGTGTATTCGCCATCGTGACCGATGCACAAGCCCTGGGTGGCATTGCCTGGTGGGCACACATTGGCGGTTTTGTGGGCGGGTTACTCCTCGCGCCGCTCCTAGCGCGCCGACGTTATGTGCGGCGTATCTACTTTGACGAATACTTTCCCTGGTGAGACGCGAAAGGTGCGCGAAAGGACGCGAAAGGGTGCGAAAGCGACAACGGTCGTCGGTCACCCGTCAACGGTCTTACAGGAGGCAAACCGATGGACATTTTTTCAATCTTCTGGATTTTCTTCATCCTCTCATCTTTGCAACCCATCGTCCGCCAGAAAATGCTGGAGATGGAACGACTCAAATTGCTGGAGCAACTGGAACGCAAACGCAACAGTCGCGTCATTGTGTTGATTCATCGGCAAGAGACGTTGAGTCTGCTGGGCTTTCCCTTGATGCGCTATATCACCATCGAAGATTCAGAAGCGGTGTTGCGCGCGATTCAAATGACCGATCCGAACGTGCCGATTGATCTGGTGCTGCATACGCCGGGTGGTCTTGTTCTGGCATCGGAACAGATTGCTTACGCATTGCAAAAGCATCGCGCCAAAGTGACCGTGTTGGTGCCGCATTACGCGATGTCGGGCGGCACGTTGATCGCGCTCGCCGCAGACGAAATCGTGATGGACGAAAACGCGGTGCTCGGTCCGGTGGATCCGCAACTGGGGCAACATCCTGCCGCATCCATCCTCAAAGTGCTCGAACGCAAGCCGATTGCCGAGGTGGATGATGACACGTTGATTATGGCGGACATTGCCGAAAAAGCCCTGCGTCAAGTCAAAGCGACCGTTGTGCGTTTACTGAGCGACAAGATGGACGCGGCAAAAGCGGAACAGGTTGCCACGCTGTTGTCGTGCGGAACGTGGACACACGACTATCCGATTACCGTGCGCGAGGCGCGCGAACTCGGTTTGCCCATCAGTACGGAGATGCCCAGGGAAATCTATCAGATGATGGCGTTGTATCCTCAGACCGCGCAACGCCGTCCCTCGGTCGAGTACATTCCACTGCCGCGTTCGCGCGACACCGAACGTCCGCGCGCGCGCGGCTGAGGTGTTGCGATGGTGACCTCGCGCGCGCGCAAGAATCTGGGCGAGTCGGGGGAACGCGTGGCGGCGCTGGCGCTCGAACAACGCGGCTATACGATTCTCGCGCGCAATTATCGCACGCGCGTCGGGGAGATGGACTTGATCGCGCGCGATGCCGACGGACTGGCGTTTATCGAAGTGCGCACGCGACGCGGTAACGCGATGGGCACCCCCGAAGAGTCGTTGACGCCGCGCAAGCGCGCCCGCTTGTGTGCCGTCGCACAAGAATTTTTGCAAACGCATCCCGAATACGCCGAATGGACGTGGCGCATTGACCTCGTCGCGATCGAGTTGGATCGCGCGGGGCAGATGGCGCGGCTGGACATTCTCAAAGGTGCAGTGGAAGCAAGCGACTGGTGACGATGCAAGACCAACCTCTCATCGCGATTGTGGGACCTACTGCGGTGGGCAAGAGCGCGCTGGCGTTGCAACTGGCAGCAGAATTTCGCGGCGAAATCGTTTCTGCCGATTCGCGTCAAATCTATCGCGGCATGGACATTGGCACCGCCAAGCCCACGCCTGCCGAGCGTCAGCGCGTCCCGCATCACTTGATTGATGTGGTGAATCCCGGCCAGACGTTCACGCTCGCGGATTATCAACAACTGGCGTACGCGGTCATCGCGCAAATTCACGCGCGCGGCAAGGTGCCTTTTCTGGTCGGTGGCACCGGTTTGTATGTGCGCGCGGTGTTGGACGGCTTGGCCATTCCGCGCGTGCAGCCCAATCCCGAACTGCGCCGCGAACTGGAACGCGAGGACGCTGCGACGTTGTACGCGCGTTTGCAACAACTCGACCCAAACGCTGCGGCGAAGATTGATCCGCGCAACAAGCGGCGCGTCATTCGCGCGCTCGAAGTGTGCCAGGCGACCGGTCAACCAATGAGTGCGTTGCAGAAAACACAGCCACCACCGTACCGCGTCTTGCGCATCGGTTTGACCCTGCCACGCGAGGAATTGTATCGGCGCATCAATGCGCGCGTGGATCAGATGATTGCCGCTGGACTCGTCGAAGAGGTGCGCGCGCTGCTGGCTCACGGCTACGCGCCTGACGCGCCCGCGATGAGCGGGCTGGGGTATCGACACATCGCGGCGTACTTGAATGGCACGCTGACGCGCGAGGAGGCAATTCGACAACTCAAGCGCGATACGCGACGCCTGGTGCATCATCAGTACACCTGGTTTCGACTCGACGACCCGCGCATTCGATGGTATAATCTGGCTGAATCGGGTGAGGATGAAATTCGCGTGCTAGTAGCAGAGTTTCTGGCAAATAATCGTGTGGTTGGGTAGTTATACCCCAAACGGGCAGGTTTTTAACTTTTAACCACTCGGGCATCCGTCCGCTGTCGGTTAGACACGAGCGGCTCACGCGAGCCGATGGCGAAAGTGTGCCATCGTTCCCTGGGAACAGCCCCTCTCATCCCCCTGCCCCCTGCTCTCC
>DAOTYB010000222.1:0-3012 GCA_034435315.1 Anaerolineae bacterium
CCTTTGAAGACCTGAAGCACCTCCTTTGCGCCTGCGGTGGCATGGTCTACTCTGATTTTTGCACCGCGCAGCCGCGCCTGAAATTCTTTGGAATACTTCCCCAGGTCATGAATCATCCCAGCCGCCTTTGCCAGTTCCGCCACGCCCGCGTCACGCCCAAACTCGGCGGCGTAGTCTGCCACACGGGTCAGATGCTCAATCAGCGGCTGCCATTCGGATTCGTCCGCCCCGTCTTTGGTGTGCGCGTAAAACTGGCTCTTGCTTTCGGCGCGCATAACAATTCGATACACCTCCGCCAATCGCCGTGCCTCGCGCTCCAGTTCCTGGCGCAGTTCTGGCGGCGCCAGCACCTCGCAATCGGCACCCCAGCCGCGAATCCAGGGGAGCATATCCAGCGTATCCGCCACGCGCGCTTGCCAGAGCAAATAACCCGGCTTGTCAGGATCGTCGCGCTTGTCTTCCGAAAAATGCCAGCGCGTTTCCTCGACCCGCTTGCGCACGGCGGGACTGAAACGCAAAACGACCGTCAGCAAGTTCTCTCCATAAATCACCGACCACGCGCTCTTGAGCACCTCCAATCCACCAAACTCGCGCGGGATGACGTACTCTTGCCGCGTCAATGTGGCGGCTTTGATGCGTTCCAATTTGTACGTGCGGATAGCATTGACGATACTGCTGCGACCGATGACGTACGTCGAAAATCCGATGGCGGAGGGTTCGATGAGGTAGGGTTCAAAATCGGTATCGAACGCTGTACCGTGCAATGGCTCGTACGTGATGTGGAGAACCCGGCGATAGATGAACGCCTGCATCACTGCGCGAAAAACGCGCAAGTACTCTCCCTGTGACGGGCGTTGCGCTAGTTCTTGCGCCGCCTGATGAATCTCCTCGCCGGCGATCTGGTGTGAACGGAGTGCCGCCGCAAGTTTCATCAACGCGGTTTCGGCAGGTTCGTTCCGCTTGTCGTGTTGCCTGGCAAGCAAACGCGTCGCCAGATACAAGGTCATCGCCTCTTCGGGCGAAAGTTCAAAAGAACGCAAGCGCAGTTCGTCGTACGGCAATGCCACCCAGGTCAAACCATCTTTGTAAACTTTGCCTTCCACCTCGAGCGCGCGCAAATAGTTGTTGAGCGTACGCCGATTCGTCCGCAACACTTGCTCCAGATCGGCTTCGGTCAGCCCGTTAGGATAGCGGCGCAGCGTGAGGAAAACGCGCATCTTGCGCTCTTCATACGTGGCTTGATCAACTCTGGGCATAGTTGCTCCTTACGAAAATCCGTTTGTCCACCAAGGTCACGAAGGAACACGAAGAAAAAATCTTTGTGTATCTTCGTGTTCTTGGTGGATATTCTCAGCGATGTTCTCATCCTTATTTTAACCGCCAGTTGGAAAATTAGCGCGCGGTAATTTTCTGGCGTTATTCATCGGCAAACCACAGCCGCCCGTCCTTGAAGACAAGGTCGCGCGCAGAGAGTTCACGCAAATAGTTGTTGACCGTCCGCCGCTCCCAGCGCAATAGTTCCGCCAGTTCGCTTTCGCGCAAGCCGTAAGCGTGAGATTTCAACGCGCGCAAGACATCGTCCAACTTGTTTTCTTTTTCGCCGGCAAACAAGCGTGCCATTGGGTACCTCCCAGGGATTATGTTCTACCTTGAGAATACCCGTCCGCTGGAAAATATATTTCCAACTCTGGCACACATTTAGTATCATCAAACAGAACGCCAGCGTCCAGCAGTTTCAGCGCTGTTGCACAAAATCTACACGCGTAGGACAAGGTCCGATGCCCGGATACGCTATCGCGGTCACTTTGACACGCGGGCTGGCATCACCTCCGCCAGCATCCAGCAGCCAGATTTCCCACGTACTTCCACTGGCGACCGAGGGAATGTTGTAGATACCCTCAGGATCAGGCGCGCCTTTGGTTGTCACTGTATCAGTTTCGCCCAGCGGATTCTTGAAACGAATTCTCCGATCGCGCAAGCCGCGCCCGTTCGCATCCACGACCCGCCCCCAGATGTAATTGCGCGGACATTCTTGCCCTGCCGGGGCTAGCGTGAGATCCGGCGGACCGGGACGCGGACAGAACGGAAAATTTCCACACGCCGGAAAGCCGGACACGGTCGTGAAGGTGGGAGACGCAACAACCGCGCGCGTTGGCGTTGGCACCACAATCGTGATTGCCGCGGTAATCGTCCGCAGCGCGCCCAGAGGCGACGGGACTGCCGGCAACGTCGGCGTCGCCGGAGGCGCAATGACCGCTGGGGTGGGCAAGGGAGTGTACGTGCCAATCGCAACAACTACCGGCGTACTCTGAAAACCTGCCACCAGCGTTGGAAAAGCATCGGGGTTGCTGTTGAGATAGCCCGATACGGCAACATACACCCCCAGACAGCAAATCAAAAGCACGACGACGATCGCAATCACATACGTCTTGTCTTGCATCGCGTTTCCTCCGTAAATGTAACTGCCGACGGACTCGCGCCGCATTGCCTTTGCGTTTTCCTGCAACGCTGCACTGCCGCCGACTGCCGTAACTTTTCCAGAGGGTGTGCAAAGTTGCTTGACAAATCGTCGGGCGACCAAAGTCGCAAAGTCATCCCGCAGCGACTCGCACAGCCGACGCAGAGCGGCTTGGCATAGTCTCGACGGTTTCAACCGCACGCGCCCGACTTTGCACGCACCATGGTAACTTTTTCGCGGGTGTATTTCAGTTTGGGGGCAAACCCGCTTGAGCCATAAATTTCGCAGCCGTGCTCTTGAGCAATCCCCTCTCATCCCCCTGCCCCCTTCCTCTCCCCGCGACGCGGAGAGAGGGGGATTGTCTGGGTGGTTATTATCTGGTAGCGGTGCGACCTTCCTCTCCCCGCGACGCGGAGAGAGGGGGATGACGGGGAGGTGGCGGGCGGCTTCGCCGCCCGCCACCTCCCCGTCCTTTGACTCCCCCTCCCCGTTGGGGCGAAAAATTTTTTCGCCCCAACGGGGAGGGGGAGTCAAAGGACGGGGTGGTGGCGAGC
>DAOTYB010000223.1:0-2718 GCA_034435315.1 Anaerolineae bacterium
TGTATCTTCTCTCTTTTCTCGGAATGGTAAGCCAAGTGCTTTTAGGCTTGAGCCTCATTGCCGCAATTGCATTGCTGATTGGGGCGGTGTTCGACCTCAAGGTGTCCGACACTGCGCGGAGCACTCTATGGGGAATATTCTGGACAGGTTTGATAAGTGGTGGGATTCTCTTTTTGATGGTATACGGAAGATAGTTTGTAAGGAGTTGTTCATGGGCACACGTGCCCGCCACGATGGATGAAAATATCCACCAAGAACACGAAGAGACACGAAGATTTTTTCTTCGTGTTCCTTCGTGCCCTTTATGGACAAACGTATTTTCGAAGGAGTTTGTGCATGGGCGCGTGCGCCCGCCACGACGGATGAAAATATCCACCAAGAACACGAAGATACACGAAGATTTTTTCTTCGTGTTCCTTCGTGGCCTTCGTGGACAAACGTATTTTCGTTCGAAGGAGGTGAAAAATGAAACTTACTGCTCCTTATGTGAGCCATTTATGGATGGTCATACGCACCTTGTCAGCCAAAACAGGCTTGGCGGTTGTGGAACCTCCTCCGCCGAGCGCTCGTACCATAGCGCTCGGTGTACGTCATTCTCCCGAGTGGATGTGTTTTCCCTTCAAAGTTCTGCTGGGTAACTTTATAGAAGCCATCGAGCGCGGCGCCGATACGGTGCTGATGGCGGAGGGTCCACAACTCTGTCGGTTGGGATACTATGCGCGCCTCTACGAGCAGATTCTGCGCGAGATGGGCTATGCGCAGGTGCGCGTATTGACGTTCAACTGGCAGAATGAGCAAATCGTAGGTCTTGCCAAGTTCCTGCGTATCCTTTTAGGTGAAAAGACCTCTCTGCGCGACATTGTGGGACACATCAAGCACGGTTTGCAGCAATTTATCCTCATCGAAGATGTAGAAAAGCGGGTGCAGTTTTTGCGCCCACGCGCGCAGCGCTGGCAGGATGTCGAACAGGTATGGCAATCGGCTGAGCCGCGCATTACCGCTGCGATGACCGGTCGCGATCTGCAGCGAGTGCGACGCGAACTATTTGCTGAACTGGATGCCGTTCCCTTGAATCCCAACGCGAATCCGCTCAAGGTAGGAGTGCTGGGAGAATTCATTATGGTGCTCGATCCGTTTTACAATTTTGATCTGGAGGTGGAACTGGGGCGTCGCGGGGTAGAGGTGCATCGCTGTGCGTGGGTCGCTGGTTGGGCAAAGATATGGTTGTTTATGGAGATGCTGGGACTCAGTCATGGCAAAGAGGTCAAGCAAGCCGCCGCGCCATATCTCACACGTGACGTGAGCGGTGAAGGTTTGCAGACCATCGGCGAAACGGTGCTGATGTCGCAGGATGGTTTTGATGGCATCATCCACATCCAGCCCTTTACGTGCTTGCCCGAAATTGTAGCGCAGAACATTCTGCCGCGCGTGGTGCGCGACCACGATATACCTGTGCTCGAGTTGATTATGGACGAGCAAACCGCCAGAACAGGTGTGCTGACGCGACTGGAAGCGTTTGTGGACCTGATGGCGCGACGACGGGCGGTGCGTGGATAGGGAGGCGCGCGATGAAACGCGTGGGGATTCCGCGAGCCCTGTGTTACTATGAATACGCCGCATTGTGGCGCGCGTTTCTAGAAACACTTGGACTGGAAGTTGTTGTCTCGCCACCTACAACGCGCGCGATGGTGACGGCAGGCTTGCAACGAATGGTTGCCGAGACCTGTCTGCCGGTCAAAGTCTATGCCGGTCATGTGTGTTACCTGCGCGACGCGGGGGTGGATTATGTTCTCATTCCTGCCATCCGTGCTACCGAGCCCGGTCTTTTTCATTGTAGTAAATTTTTAGGTTTGCCCGATTTGATACGCGCGGTGGTGGAGGAATGTCCACCCATTCTGGAAATGGACGTGGACATTGGGAAAAAGCGACGCGACCTGCAAGCCGTCATCCGCGAATT
Source organism: Anaerolineae bacterium (assembly GCA_034435315.1). GTDB lineage: Bacteria > Chloroflexota > Anaerolineae > UBA4142 > UBA4142 > VGOB01. The sequence continues at coordinate 1,958 of DAOTYB010000223.1, forward strand.
GGGGAAAACACTCACATGGAAACCCTGGCAACTCGACGCGGCTATACAAGCAGCCTGGCGGGCGCATCTGGATTATCAGCAGCAGCGCGCAACGCTTTATCTGCCGCGCCCGCCGCGCGATGACAAGGACACGCGCGCCACCATCGCCGTGGTGGGGCACCCGTATATGCTTTACGATAGTTACATTACCCACAACGTACTGGGACGTTTGCAGCGACTGGGGGTGCGCGTCGTGACGCCGGAGATGGCACCCGCCGATGGCTTGAACGATGGCATTATCCGTCTGACCGGTCGCAAGTACTGGGTGTACGAAGGCGAAGTGACTGGCGCGGCGGGCTATTATCTGAACCAGCCTGAGGTGGACGGAGTGGTTGTGATGGTGGCGTTTGGTTGCGGTCCCGACTCGACGATGTTGGATGTGGCCCAACGCGCGGCGCGCCAGCAACATAAACCGCTGATGAGTCTGGTGCTGGACGAGCATACCGGCGTGGCAGGTCTTGCCACGCGCCTGGAGGCTTTTGTGGATATGCTAACTCGGCAACGCCGTGGAGCATAAGTGGATGCAAACATTGGATGTAACTATTCAGCCCCGGGCATCGCGCCTTGTCGGTTAGAAACCGATGGTTAACGCAAGCCGATGGTTGAGCCTGAATTGCGTCGTCGTTGCACGGGCGAAAAATCTTTCGCCCCCACGGGAACAACCCCACTCATCCCCCTGCCCCCTGCTCTCCGCTTTGCAGGGAGAGCAGGGACGATGAGAG
>DAOTYB010000224.1:0-12859 GCA_034435315.1 Anaerolineae bacterium
GTCATTGCGAGCGATTTCTGCGAAGCAATCCCCAACGTTGCCCACCGCAGATCGTAACGCGGAGATTGCTTCGTCGCAAAAAACGCTCCTCGCAATGACACCTGAACGGTTACAACGAACATTATGCCAAGTAACCATGCAAAAGTTTTTTCCGATTGGTGAGGGGCGAAAGATTTTTCGCCTCAACAGGATAATTACTCAGCCGCCCTATCCATCGCGAAATAGCCCCACCCCCTCCCTACGCCGCAGAGCGGCGTGGGGAGGGGGGAAACAAGGGAATAGGGATGTGGGCGGGCGGCTGCGCCGCCCGCCCACACCCCTCCTTCCATCTCCCCTATCCCCGCTTTGCGGGGAGAGCAGGGGGCAGGGGGATGAGAGGGGTTATTCCGCAAGGGGCGAAAAATTTTTCGCCCGTACAACGATGGCGAAACAACGAGCACCGTAACCTTCCGATGGCGGAAAAGACTTTTTATTAGCCTTCAGCCGCGCTCACACGATGCGAACGCGCTGGCGCGGAAGACGCCGTCCTTTCCACGTGGCTCTGCCCGTGACAGTTAACACGAGCGAACGCCAGGCGATAAAGACAAGCAAGGCAAAGTGAACGGGATAGAGAAAAATCAGATACAACGGAAAACGCAAGCGCACGAGCGTGATGCCCCACAGGGTCAACATTTCTAAGACGGTTAAGAGGGCTATGTTCACATCGAACAGCGAGCGCGCAATGCCACCTAACCACAATCCAATCACCACAGGCGGTTCCCACACGAGTAACGTTATCCACGTCCAGACAAAGATGTACGGTAACAGCCGAAATTCAAACACGGCAAACAGATTCTTACTGAAACCTTCTACGGCACTTGCCAGACCATCATACATTCGACACGTCACATAGTCGCCCGCATCAACGACGCGCCAGCGCAACCCAGATGCTTTGATGCGACGCCCCAGGGCAATGTCGTCTATCGGACTGGAACGTACGGCAGAATGACCGCCAATCGTTTGATAGGCAGTGCGCCGAAAAAGCATCCACTGACCGTTGGTCAGCGAGAGGATCGGCAAAGGAAGACGGTGCGCCAGCACTAGCGGCAAGAAAACAAAAAAGCACCAAAAGATAGTCGGCACCGTCAATCGCTCTCCCCAGGTGGACATTCTCTGGTAGAGAAAGCCGGTCATCAAATCGGCTTGTTCAGCCAGCAAAGCCGCCACGCCCGCGTGCAAGGCGCGCGGATGGTGAAGAGTATCCGCATCGGTAAAGAGTAACAATTCACCTGTGGCAACTTGAGCCAATTGATGACACGCCCAGGACTTGCCTGACCATCCCTCGGGCAAAGGAGCACCGGAAAAAATCTGGAGGCGTTGGTCAGTCTGTGCTAGACGGGCAAGGATCCGACTGGTCTCATCCGTCGAGCCATCATCCAACACCAGCACCTGGAAGTGGGGATAATCTTGTGCCAGCAACGAGCGCAGACAATCGGCAATAACGGCTTGCTCGTTACGTACGGGGACCAGAATCGAAACAGTCGGCAAGTGTCGGGGAACAGTGCGACTACTCAATCGCCGCAAAGTCAATCCATTGCTGAAGGCAATCAGGAGCAGGAGCGCCAGAAAGACTACAAGGCCCCATTGATGTTCCAGCCAAAAAGTGCTCAATGCTGCCCCTCACAAGAAGGAACAAGATTATCAGAACAAATGTTCCAACCACACACGCGGGCGGGGAGGCGTACGCAAGGAGAAACGATGCTTCCAGAGGATGATCGCGAAATTCGCGAGCCACACAATCACGAGGGACAGAGTGCCCCAGAGAAGCAGATAAATCAAGAGGACGCTCATCCCAAAGACGACCGACCACGCATCGGTCGCGTTCAGAGCCACCGCCAGCGTCAAAGCGATTCCCAGCACCGTCGGTGCCTCCCAGAGGGTCAGCCCACTCCACACGCCCATCGTCACCGCCACCGCCTTGCCACCGCGAAATCGCAGAAAGGGTGAAAAGGCATGACCCACAATCGGCGCAATGGCAATTGGTACGATTCCCCAGTCATTTATTCCGATTCCATATCGCGCAACCGCCACAGGCACCGCACCTTTCAAATAGTCAAGGAGCACAGCCGTCAAGCCGATGCGCCATCCCGCCGCACGCCAGGCGTTCACAGCGCCGGGATTACCATCGCCATAACGACGAATCTCCTTGTGAGCAAAATAGTATCCCAGCCAGACCGAGAAAGGTATTGAGCCGCTGAGAAAAGCGATCAGCGCCCCCAGAGTTATCGTCAGGGAAAATACGTGCTCCATATCCACAAGAGGTTTGACTAGAGAAATCGAAACAACCACTCGGGAGTCAACTGAAAGAAGATCGCGTTCAAGCGTTGAAAATTATCGGTCACCAGCAACAGCCCCATTGCTAACAAGAGTGTGCCACTGGCAAGTTCGATATAACGCAGGTGTGGTTTCAAACGTTTGAACCATTGCATCGCACTGCCCCAGGCAAAGGCAGTGAGCACGAACGGCGCGCCCAAGCCCGCCGCGTACACCAGCAACAAAGCCGTGCCCTGCCATACGGTTGCCTCTTGCGTCGCCAGCGCGATCACACCAGCCAGCGTCGGTCCAACACACGGCGTCCAGCCTGCCGCGAACGCCATTCCGGTCAAAAGCGAGGTGAAATACCCCACGCGACGATGGCGCACCTCGACGCGCGCTTCGCGATACAGCAGAGGGATGCGCACAATCCCCGTAAAGTGTATCCCAAAGATGATGAGTAGCACACCCCCGATACGCGCCAGATCGGTTTTGGTAAAAATCACGGTCAGCACCGCCAGTGCGCTCCACAGCATCACGAAAATCACCGTAAACCCAGCGACAAAGGCAAGCGCGTGCGCGACCAGCGTACGCCGCGACGCCACCAGCCCCTGGGGAGTTATCGCCGCGCCGCTCAAGTAGCCGAGGTACACCGGCACCAGCGGTAACACACACGGCGAGAGAAAAGAGAGCACTCCTGCTATCAAAGCCAACAAAACCGACATTGTTCCCTCTAGCGAATGAGTTTGATGATTTTTTCGTCCAGATGGGCATCCTCGAGCGGACCACCGATGATGATCTCGCGGATGATGCCTTGCCGATCAATGAACACGCTGGTGGGCAAACCACGCACGTTGTAGGCGCGCGTCACGCGCTCGTCGCGATCACGCACAATCGGAAAATTCACGAGCGTGTTCGTCATAAACGTGCGTATGCCAGCGTCGGAATTGGGGTCTTGCGTATTGACACCGATAATGACCAGACCATCTCTTTGATACTGCCGATATTTACGCACCAGCGCGGGAAATTCGGCGCGACACGGTCCACACCACGTTGCCCAGAAATTGACCAGCACGACCTGACCCACCAGTTGACTCAGCACGATGCGCTCGCCCGTCATCGTCGGCAAATCAATTTCCGGCGCCAGCGCGCCCACGCGCGCAAACGCGGGGCGCCCGCTCCCATCGCGCGGCACATCTCCGAACATACTTTCCAGAGACAGTGGAATTTGATTACACGCGCCCAAGATGAGCAAGAGGACGCCCGTAAAAACAGCGATACTAATTGCAGTTGTTCGATTCATTCTTCCACCACATACTCGAACACCCAGAATGCGACAACTAGAAACAACACATCGTAGAGTATCAGGATGTTGAACCACAAAGCGACGTGGGAAAAATCGAGTGACTGTAAAGCGCCGCCCGTCAATTTCACAGCAGCCATCAGTAACGGAATCGAAACAGGAAACAGTAAAATGGGTAGCATCACCTCACGCATCTTGGTACTCGCCGCGATGGCAGAAAGGACTGTGCCCACAGCGGCAAATCCCAGCGTGCCCAGAACGATGTACGGCACAAGCGGGAACCACGGCAAGGCAAGGTTGTTGAGAATCGCAAACAGAGGCAAGATGACGGCTTGCATCGTGGTAATGAAGATGAAATTGCTCATCATCTTGCCGAGAAAAATAGCACCGCGATCCACCGGCGCAAGCAAGATGCCGTCCAGACTGCCCTTGTCTTTTTCGGTGGCAAAGGAACGTCCCAGTCCCAGAATCCCGCTAAAGGTAAAGGCAACCCACAACACCCCTGCCCCCACAACGTTCAAGTCCACCTCTTGCAACTCAAGCGCAAAGTTGAAAATGACTAAAACAATGAGCGCAAACACAATCATTGCGCTCAGGTTTTCTTTGGTGCGTCGTTCCGCCCACAGGTCTTTACGAACAATCGCGAGCACTTGCTGGACAAATCTCATCCCTGCATCTCCAGCACGCGCGTGTAGATAGTCATAAACCCTGCCCGATCGTGCCACACAGCGCGCGGTATGTCGTGCATCAACCGCCCGGCGTTGAGGATGAGAGCACGATCACAGCGCGCCAGCGCCCGTTCCACATCGTGCGCCGAAAACAACACGACACCACCCTCCTGTTTAATCTCCCCAAGGATCTGGTCGAGTGTGTCTGCCGCGTTCTGATCCAAACCGGTGTAGGGTTCATCCAGCAGCAGGATGCGCGGGGCGTGCAACAACGCCCGCGCGAGCGTCACGCGTTGTTGCAATCCACGCGAGAGTGTCCGGGTCACATCGTTCAGACGCGCTTCGATACCCAATCGTGTCGCGATGACGCGGATTCTCCGGGCTGGCTGTGGCACCGCGTACAGACGCGCGTAAAAGTCCAGATTTTCGGCAACCGTCAGATCGTCGTACAATAAGGTTTGATGCCCCACAAAACCAAGCCGCGCGCGCGCGACGTTCGGATGTTCCAGCGCCGCCACATTGTCTATCTGCACGCGCCCGCTGTTCGGACGCGTCAGCAAGGCAAGGAGGCGCAGCAGCGTGGTCTTGCCCGCGCCATTCGGTCCCGCCAGCAAAACGATTTCGCCGGGCGTCAGGCAAAAGGTCACATTACGTAGTGCCCAGCGCGCTCCAAACATTTTGCTTACATTCTCGACGGCAAGCAGTAGCTTAATCACGTAGCATTTCTCTCACCTGATTTTTGAGCGCCGCGCGCCTGGACTTGTATTCCATCTCGCTGATTTCGCCGGCTTCAAATGCATCATCGAGCGCGGCGATTTGTTGCAACAGTTTCGTGCGCTCATCGTGCTCTTCTTCGTCCAGAGCCTCCGCGTCTTCCTCGCTGCGTTGGCGATGTCGGCGTACGAGTGGATAGGCAATCAAAGTCGCAGCGACACCCGCCGCGAGCGCGAGCAAGACGATGGTGAGCATCGAGTTATCACTAAACGGCACCAGGGATGTGGTCGGGCTCGCGCTAGCACTCGCCGGCAGTCTATCCAGGCTGGCTCTGACCGTTGTGCCCGCGGCGAGTTTCTCGGCGGCAACAACGATGAGTTTGGGCGCGCCCGGCGTACCCTCCATCGGATTGGGGGCAGGCGCGAGTTGCTGGCTGTGAATCGTCGCGCCCACATCTACCAGATACACCGCCAGACGCCCCACATCATTGAACAAGGGCAAACTGAATTCGTATCTGGGGGCGGTGTACGGTACCGCATACTCGAAAAAGATTTGATCCTTGCCTGGACCAATCGGCAAGGTGTACGTGAGCACGCCATCGCCGCGCAGAGTCGTTGCATCCACCGTTTGATCATCGAACTGGATATCAATCGCTCTAGCAAGAATCGGCACGCGCAACGTATGGGGATGAGGAACATTAGCACGATTCACATAGACGCGATCGCTGGTGTTCTCCAGCACAACCACTTGTTGAATCACCAGCCAGGGCGCTTTAACATCCATAATCAGATACGTTTCCAGAATCCGAACCACATCGGGATTTTCAGTAGATTCGTACACCGAGAGTACCGTCGAGAGCAAAGGCGTATCCGTCGTGAACGCGAGGATCTGGGAATAGTAATCCACATCCGAGTAACGCGTCGTCAACAGATAACGTGTCGTCGTCGTCGTATCAAGGTTGGTAAAGACAAAACGACCACTGGCATCAGTTTGTGTCGTCTGAGTCACGATACTCGTGGCGCCTTGCGCCAGCGACAGCAGCGTGACCGTGAGATTTGCCGTGCTGCCGGGAGGCGCATCACTGGTCGCGTTGATCACCGTCCCTTCGATTCGACCTGACGCGCTGGTTTGCGCCGTGGCGTGCGACACAGGGAACAACAAAAACGCAATCGCTGCCAGAGCCAGCGCGAGCAAGAACAAACACAGTTGTTTCATACGCGAAAGATTGAACATAGGTTTCCTTTTGGGCTTTCCTGAATCCAAAATAACGAACGCGCCAAACCCACAGCATCTGGCGCAAACAGGTTCCAGCGTCAGAACACTTGCGAGTATATCACCCCTCGTCTGATTCGTCAATACACCTTTTTGCCGCCCAGACAATTTAAGATAATTTCCTGCCCCCGAATAAATGGATTTTAAGAAGATAAATTGGTAATGCCTTGCCTATACTTGGGAACAACCCCTCATCCCCTTCCCCTGCTCTCCCCGCACAGCGGGGGAGAGGGGAAGATAGGAGGCGGGGAGTGGGCGGGCAGCGCAGCTGCCCGCCCACTCTCCCATTTCCTCCATTCCCCAGTTCCCCCTCCCCACGCCGCCAAGCGGCTTGGGGAGGGGGCGAGGGAGTGGGGCGACTTGGCAATGGCTAGCACGGGTTGAGGAATTATCCTGTGCTGTTACGGAAATAATTTCTTAAAATCCATCAACCGATTTTTGCCTCCTTGAGCCGCCGCATTCGATTCGGCGGCTGCAGTGGCAGAAATATACGCCGCTAAGAAACGGCTACAGGGCTTAAATTGTCTGGGGAAGAATACGTGTTTTTGACGGAATGGGTTATTTTAGTATAATGAAGACGAGCACACTACACGCGACGCCGCGCCACGGTACGCGATGTTGATTAGAGATTTGCCTCTCGCAACATTGGGGTTGGAGAGGTATTTTGGTAAGGAGGGGTAACACTCGGCTTGCAGTGCGCAAGCACAAATGATACTCTTTTCAAGGAGGTCGTATGAAACTCAACTGGCGAGTTGTCGTTCCGCTCCTCGTGTGGCTGGTACTGGTACTGATTCCAGTCCCCGACGGTTTGCAACAGCACTCGTGGTGGTACTTTGCAATGTTTGCTGCAGTCATTATTGGTTTGATTTTGGAACCGATTCCGGCGGCTGCGATTGGTTTGATTGGCGTGACCTTTGCCGTAGCGATGCGATACGTCAACGCCAATGCCGCGCAATCACTCAGTTGGGGATTGAGCGGATTTTCCAACAGCGTCGTCTGGCTCATCTTTGCCGCGTTTGTCTTCTCCATCGGTTATAGCAAGACAGGGCTAGGACGACGCATCGCGTTGTGGTTGGTGCAAAAACTGGGACACAACACTCTGAGTTTAGGATATGCCATTACGTTGGCAGATCTTGTCCTTGCGCCGGGTACGCCATCGAACACGGCGCGCAGTGGCGGCACGATCTATCCCGTCATTCGCAACATCCCCGCGTTGTACGGCTCTGAACCGGGCGAGACCGCGCGCAAGATCGGTTCGTACATTATGTGGACCGCGCTTGCCGCGACCTGTGTCACCAGTTCGATGTTCATCACATCGCTCGCGCCTAACGCGGCAGCGCTGACACTGGTCAAGACCGCCACCAAACTCGATATTTCGTGGACGCAATGGTTCATCGGCTTTTTGCCTATCGGAATCGTCTTGTTGGCTTTGACTCCTTTGCTGGTGTACTGGCTTTACCCGCCAGAGATCAAATCGAGCAAGGAGATTCCAGTATGGGCAACTCAAGAATTGAACAAGATGGGCCAAGTGACAACCAAAGAACTGACAATGGCGGCGCTCATCGTGTTGGCAGTCTTTCTGTGGATTGTCGGATCGAACAAGGACATCTCCCTGCCGTACTTTGGTTCGCAATTCATTGATGCGACAGCGGTGGCGTTGCTGGGCGTGGCACTGATGCTCGTTACGCGCATCGTCACCTGGGAAGACATCCTGAGCAATCGCGCGGCATGGAACATCCTGGTGTGGTTCGCCACGCTGGTCACGCTGGCAGATGGATTGAACCGGGTTGGATTTATTGCATGGTTTGCCAAACTCGCTTCCGCGCCACTGAAAGGGCTCGACCCCATCATGGCGATGGCGCTGCTGGTCGCGCTGTTCTTCTTCATTCACTATCTCTTCGCCAGTCTGACAGCGCATATGACGGCGGTGTTGCCGGTCGTGCTGGCAGTCGGTGTGGCAATTCCGGGAATTCCAGTGTTGCCCTTTGCGCTCTTGTGTGTGTACTCGCTCGGTTTGATGGGTATTCTCACGCCCTATGCCACAGGACCTTCACCGATTTACTATGGCAGTGGCTATATCGCACGCACAGATTTCTGGCGGTTGGGCTTGATCTTTGGCATCATTTTCTTTGCCGTGATGATGATCATCGGCATCCCTTACCTCTCGATGGTGAAACTCTAAGCGCGCAAATGCAAAGACCTGACAGACTCGAATCTGTCAGGTCTTTTTTTGACGTACGCGCCCCTTCTTCGTCCTTCGTCGTTCATCCTTCGTCATTCGTCCTTCAGCGTTCGTCATTCGTCCTTCGTCTTTCGTCCTCATAGAACTCCACCTTGTACCCAAACCCCTGCGTGTTATCAATCCAGCGCACCCAGCGCGGCACAATTTTGTACAACTCAACCACGCCGAAGATTTTGTGCGCGCGTCCCAGCATCGTCACGCGCGGCAACAGCGCGCGCACGAACGCGTACCGTCGCACGTACGCCGCGAACGCGCGCGCGCGTTCCGCGCGATTCGCCACCCGCTGCGCGACGCCAACGATTTGCACGCCGCGAATCTCCTGCCAGCCGCGCGCCGCGCCGTGAACCGTTGCGCTGACGCGCGGCGCGCGCAGCAGATTTTGCGCGTGACGCGTCTTGGGATCGGAGAGAAAGTAGAACGCGGCGCCCACGCGAACGTAGAACAAATCGCACGCATACGGCGCGCCATCCTCATTCACCGTCGCAAGCGTCAGCGTGGTGTGCGCGTCGAGAAAGGCACGCACATCGTCAGGTAGTCTCACGCTTGTTCTTTCCACCGCGCGTACAAATCGTTCTCCAGACCGATGCGCGCAAGCACGCGCCCCACCGTATCGTCAATGATCTCGTCGAACGTTTGCGGGCGACGATAGAACGCCGGCACCGGCGGAAAAATAATCGCGCCGATTTCCGCCGCGCGCGTCATCAAACGCAAATGCCCCAGATGTAGCGGCGTCTCGCGCACCACCAGCACCAGCGGACGACCTTCCTTCAGCGTCACATCCGCCGCGCGCGCAATCAAATCCGCGGTGTACGAGTTGGCAATCGCGGACAAACTTTTGATGCTACACGGAATCACCAGCATCGCGCGCGTCCGGAAACTGCCACTCGCCAGCGCCGCGCCGATGTCGCGCGCATCGTACACCACATCCGCCAGCGCTTCGATGTCTTTGACCGTGTACGACGTTTCAGCGGCAATCGTCGGGCGCGCTGCCGCGCTGAGGATGAGATGCGTCTCGATGTGCGGCAGCGCGCGCAACACTTGCAACGCGCGAATCCCGTAGATTACGCCACTCGCACCCGAAATCGCAACGACGATGCGCTCTCTCATCCGCGCGCCTCGCGCGTCACTAGCACTTGCCAGCCGCGTGCGCGCGCGAGCGCGGCAAGCGCACCATCGGGATTTACGGCAACGGGATGCCCCACCATTTGCAACAGCATAACATCGCTAATCGAATCGGCGTACGCGTAACTGGCGTCCCAGTCGAGCGCGATGCCGCGCGCGGCAATCCACTGGCGCACCAGGCGTTCTTTTTCCGCGCCGGTGCAAATCGGCGGGAGCACGCGCCCGGTGAAATACCCGTCCACCAACTCGATGTTCGTGCCAATCACAGCGGTCGCGCCGAGCGCATCGCCCAGAATTTTTAACGTGGGGGTAAGCATCGCCGAAACGAGCAGCGTGAGATGCCCTTGTGCGATGTGTTCACGCAACCGCGCGATGACCTCGGCTTGCGCGGTGGGTTGGATGTACTCTTCGGCAATCCAACGAAACGCGGCATCGCCTTGCGCCGCGCTCCAACCTTTGATCAATCCGCCGAGTGCCTGCACCCAGGGTTTACGAAAATCCTCTTCGCTCAACAAACGCAATTGGCGCAAGTAATAGTACGGCAGGTTGCGCGCCAGATACCAGCGCACGCGCCACTTGCCCCCGTGTTCGGCAACGTACTGCGCCAAACCGCGCGACATGTTCGCCGTGTAAAGTGTACCATCCACATCGAAAAACGCGCCAATCATTGTGACTCCTAGAAGGGACGAAGGACGAACGACGAAAGTGTCGGTGGCAATTATAGCACACAACGCGCTGATGGGGAAAACTCGAGCGCGCACATTTGCCGCGCCCATCGCGTTGTGCTATAATTCACACGCACACACGGGTAACGGTCACCGGTCATCCGTCACCGGTCACATCCTCAGGTCTGCCAACGATGCCAGTCCTGCAACACTCGGAGGAAAAATTATGCAGGAACTCAAAGAGCGCATTTTGAAAGAAGGGCGCAACCTGGGCAAAGGCATCCTCAAGGTGGATTCATTCCTCAATCATCAAATTGATCCGCAACTGATGATTCGTCTGGGGCAAGAACTGGCGCGCCGCCTGGCGCACACCCAACCGACCAAAGTGCTGACCGCCGAAACAAGTGGCATCGCGCCCGCGCTCGCCGCGGCTGCCGCACTCGGCATCCCCCTCGTCTTTGCGCGCAAGCGTCCACCATTGACGCTTGATCACACGATCGTCAGCGAGACCGCGCGCTCGCGCACGCAAGGCAATTTGATCGAACTGATGGTCTCGACCGAGTACTTGCGCCCCGGCGATCGCGTATTGATCATTGACGACTTTTTGGCAACCGCGCAAACAATCAACGCGCTCGCGCGGCTCGCCGAAAAAGTGGGCGCGCGCGTCGTCGGCGTCGGCACCGTCATCGAAAAAACGTTCGAGAACGGACGCGCCAACGCGCAACACCTCAACGTCCCCATCGAATCGCTCGCTGTCATCACGAGTATGGAAAATGGACACATTGTCCTCGCGGAGTAGCGCGTGACCGAAACGATTGTCATCCTCGACTATGGTTCGCAATACACGCAACTGATTGCGCGGCGCGTGCGCGAACTGCGCGTCTATTGCGAACTCCTCCCCTACGATGCCACGCGCGACGAGATCACCCGCCTCGCCCCGCGCGGCATCATCCTCTCCGGCGGACCCAGCAGCGTGTACGATGCCGATGCGCCCGCGCTCGCCGATTTTTTGCTCGACCTCGATGTGCCGATACTCGGCATCTGCTACGGAATGCAACTCCTCGCGCAAGCCCTCGGCGGACGCGTCGAACGATCCACTCACCGCGAGTACGGTCACGCCACACTCCACATTGACCGCGCCGAATCTCTTCTCTCCAATCTCGAATCTCCAATTTCCGTCTGGATGAGTCACGGTGATCAGGTCACCGCGCTACCACCCGATTTTGTGACGCTCGCGCATAGCGACACGTGCCCTTACGCCGCGATCGCGCACCCCGCGCGCAAAATCTACGCGCTGCAATTCCATCCCGAAGTCGCGCACACGCCGCAAGGGCTGGACATCCTGCGTCACTTTTTGTACGACATTTGCGGCTGCGCCGGCGCTTGGACACCGCGCGCGTTCATCGCGACGACCATCGAGCAGATTCGCGCGCGCATCGGCGCGGCGCGCGCCTTGTGCGCGCTGAGCGGCGGCGTGGATTCCAGCATCGCGGCAACCCTCGTCGGCAAAGCGATTGGCGAGCAGTTGGTGTGCGTCTTTGTGGATCACGGTCTTTTGCGCGAGGGCGAGGCGCGCGCGGTCGTCGAGTTGTTCGAGCGACAGGGTTTGGAAATCGTCACGGTGGATGCGCGCGCGCGCTTTCTCGACGCGCTGCGCGGTGTGACCGATCCCGAAGCCAAGCGCAAAATCATCGGTGCCGAGTTCATTCGCGTTTTTGAGCAGACCGCGCAATCCCTCGCGCGCGAGCAGCCGATTCGCTTTCTGGTGCAAGGGACGTTGTATCCCGATGTCATCGAATCGCGCGCGCCGGAACATCGCGCGGCGGCGCGCATCAAAACGCATCACAACGTCGGCGGCTTGCCCGACGATGTGCCGTTCGAACTCATCGAGCCGCTGCGTTACCTGTTCAAAGACGAGGTGCGCGCGGTGGGGCTGGAACTCGGCTTGCCCGAAGCGGTGGTGTATCGGCAGCCGTTTCCGGGTCCGGGGCTGGCAGTACGCCTTCTTGGGGAGGTCACGCAAGAACGATTAGAGACCTTGCGCGCAGCGGACACCATCGTGCGCGAGGAGATCGAACGCGCGGGGCTGGCGCGCGCAGTGTGGCAGTACTTTGCAGTACTGACGCCGCTCAAAACCGTCGGCGTGATGGGTGATGCGCGCACGTACGACAACGTCGTCGCGGTGCGCGCGGTGACGAGCGCGGACGGAATGACCGCCGATTGGGCGCGCCTCCCTCACGATTTGCTCGCGCGCATCAGCAATCGCATCATCAACGAAGTGCTCGGCGTCAATCGCGTGGTGTACGACATCACCAGCAAACCGCCGGGGACGATCGAGTGGGAGTGAGCGGAACTTGCGATTGCCGATTTTAGATTGTCGAGATTTTGTGGACGCGGTCAAACGCGGATAAGAGGACAAAACATTTTATCCGTGTCTGTCCGTACTTGTCTGTGTCCCCCAAGTAGGTGTGCAAAAGTCTTTTCTGCCATCGGAAGGTTACGATGCGCGTTGTTTCGCCATCGTTGTACGGGCGAAAAATCTTTCACCTCTACGGGAATGCCCCTCTCATCCCCCTGCCCC
>DAOTYB010000225.1:0-6568 GCA_034435315.1 Anaerolineae bacterium
GCCCTTCCACACCCCTCTTGTTTCCCCCTCCCCACGCCGCAGAGCGGCGTGGGGAGGGGGCCAGGGGGTGGGGCTATTTCGCGATGGATAGGACGGCTGAGTAATTATCCTGAAAAAACTCTTGCATGGTTACTTGTTTTGATGGATGACGCAAGACGAATGACCAATGACCAACGACGAATGACGAATGATCCTTCGTCGTTCGTCCTTCGTCCTTCGTCGTTCGTCATACGTCAACGTCGCTCCAGCCACTCACTCACGCGCGCTTCAGCCTGACGAACAAGTTTCGTCGCATAGGTACTCATCGAAATGGTATCCGTCTGGCGCGTGATGAGACGATGCTGTTCCAACAACGCATCGAGCAGACAAAAAATGCTGCGCTCGTCCAGACCTACGATGGGAGGCGCTGCTACCATCGCCTGACTCCACGTTTGCATCGTCCCCCAGCGTACAGGACACGTCGGCGGAATATCGTACAGGGTTTGCGTACCGATAAAAACGATTCCACCGCCAGGACGCGCCAGAGTCGGAAAACGTTTGAGCACATCAGGCGCGCGCTGCGCGAGGGTCTGGGATACACATCGCGTTACGTGTTGCCATTCGGTCTCTGGTGGCGATACGTCTAAACGCGTCCAGGCATCGCGCTGCGGATCGAATCGCTCATAAGACCATTTGCCGTCACGCCAACTCACCTTGCCGCGCCAATCCTTGACGACAAACACCCACACGCCTTTGATGCCCAGCGCAATCACCTCCGCCGACATACCGCGTTCTAATTCGAGATGATACAGCAGGTACATCGAATCGAGCGGCACGTTCATCAAATACTCGACAAACGCGCACGAACACGCGGCGCGATGCGGAGAAACCGGTGGAGGCAAGACGCCGTGCAGTCTGCCGCGCCATTGTGGCATCAGACGCGGCAACAAATCGTGACGCAGGGGATGTTTGGGCGGAGCAGGCTTGCCAAGTTTCACCTGCCACAGCCACAACCCAATCGGCCAGCCGATACCGAGCGCGCCCGCGACAATCAATGCCAGACCCGCCAGACTGAAGATAAAACCGGTGCCCACACGTACATCCAGAGCAATGCCCACTATCACGAGCACTGCCCCACCGAGTAACATCGCCAGCGGAATGTACGCCATCACGGAAAGTTGAAATTTTAGCGCGCCCACTTTTTCAAGGTATTGATAGAGTGCGGAGGTATGACGGTCGCGACTTTGCGCATACTTGCGCAAGAGATGCTCGCGCCACTCGGTTTGTAAGCGGAGATCGGCTTGAGCAATTCGATCGTAGCCGCGCACCAGGTCTGCCAGACGATTGTCGAGGAGGAGCATAATAGTTTCTTTGTCTTTCAAGAATCCTCACGCCTCACGCAGCGCTTCCCACATCGCCACGATGTTTTGCGGCGGCACATCCGCCTGGATGTTGTGCACCGCACCGAACACATAGCCACCGCCGGGAGCAAGCGCGTCAATGTTGCGGCGCACATTGTCTTTGACCTGTTGCGGCGTGCCGTGCGGCAACACATCTTGCGTGTCCACGCCGCCACCCCAGAACACGATCGCATCACCAAAATCGCGTTTGAGCGCGCGCGGCTCCATCCCTGTCGCCGTGATGTGAATCGGGTTGAGAATGTCCACACCAATTTCGATAAAATCCGGCAAAAGCGGACGCACGTTACCGCACGAGTGGAAAAAGAGTCTGGCGTGCGGCGCCAGTTGTTTGAGCCGCGCGAACAAGAGCGCGAGGCGCGGTTTGATTTGCTGGCGAAACATTCGCGGGGAAATCAACTGCGAGACCTGCGTGCCATAATCGTCTGCTTCCGAAATCACATCCACCACATCGCGCAGGCACGGCAGTGCCATCTCCCAGAAAGCCAGTTTCAGTTCCAGCATCTTGTCGAACAGCGCGCCCGCGAGGGTTTCGTTCGATGCCATATCCATCAGGAGATTTTCCATCCCGCGCACGCGCTGTGCCATCTCAAAGATGCCGGCGAGGACACCTTTGAGCATCACGGCTTTGCCTTGCGCGCGATACTGCTCTGCCTGCTCGCGCAAACCTTTGATGCGCGCCGGATCGCCTGTGTTGGGAAAACGATAGGCGCGCACGTCATCCGGGGTCAGCAGCGGATCGGCAAGAGGCGAACGCACTATCGAATAGTACAGCCCGTCCACCTTTGGACGCCGATGCGTGATGCCCCACTCGTCCACATACTCCCAATAGTCACCGACATCGCGATTGACGATGTTCCAGTTGTGGCTGTTTAGCGGGAACAAGCCGCGCACATCCACACCCAGTTTTTCGATCACATCCTCGTCTGGTAACGCGAGTTGTTGGATCACATCGCACAACGCTGGCGTGACGCGCGGCAAGCCCAAATAGTCGCGCAATCGCTCGTACGCGACGACGTGAATACCGGTCACCTGCGTCGAACCTAAATCGAACGGAATGCGATCCGGTTCACGATGCTCAAGCGTGGTCAGGATACGTTCACGTGAATTCATTGGTCAAAGCAATCAATCACCGTTTTCAGGTCAATCATCATCACGCCTAGATTATCTTGACGGATACCTTCGTCCTGCGCGGATTCGGCTAAGGTTTCGATGACATAGCGGAACACCTCGCGCTGGGGATATTCGCTCATCAAGCGCGCGACAGCGGCATAGGTATCTTCGTCGGAAGCGTCACTCAACGATGCCATCATCGCCAGATTGGCGTTTTCGGCTTCCTCGATCATTTGCTCGGTCACACGTGGCAGGGGTTTGTCACCTTGCAACATAATTTGCCACACCACCGCACCCAGATAGAACAACAACTCGCGTTCGTCTTCGTTGAACAAATCGTGATCCACGCCCATCAGGTACGCGGTCACAATCGGTTGCTCGGTGACGAACTTTTCACCCAGGGCTCTTCCTTCGCGCGCGGACAATCCCGCGATGCGCTGCCATGTTTGTTCAACCACTTGAGCAGAAATTGGATTCATTTTTTCCTCCTATACGACCGCCGACCGTCATTTTTCAATAGCGTTGCACCGTTTCCTTATTCAACTCATTTGACGGCACGAGAGACGCTCAAATGAGTTTACACAGTACGGCTTGACCCCACTCATCCCCCTGCCCCCTTCTCTCCCCACTTTGCGGGGAGAGAAGGGGGCGAGGATGGGGTGGTGGCGGGCGGCGAAGCCGCCCGCCACCACCATCCTCCCTTGATTCCCCCTCCCCACGCCGCAGAGCGGCGTGGGGAGGGGGCAAGGGGGTGGGGCTTTCCTGTGCCACCTTTTCATCTGTCGTGACGGGCGCGTGCGCTTGTAACTTTAACGAGTCGCGGGATTTCTTCTCGCGACTCAGAGATTCGTACCAAACGTACTGGCTGCCGAATCCCGATCGAGATAAAGATGCGCGTGGGGCGCCTGGCGCAGAATCGAACCGGGACACTCTTCGCTGATCGGTAAACGCAGCGCGCGGTACACCGCTTCGGCTTTGCGCGCTTCGGGCACGATGCACAGCACGCGCCGCGCTGCCAGAAGCGCGGGAATCGTCAAGGTAATCGCGTGCGTGGGCACCTCGCTCAGACTCTGGAAATGCCCTTCGCCAACTTGCTGTCGCCGCGACGCCTCATCCAAACGAACGACTTTGACCCACACGGGATCACGAAAATCGGCAAAGGGTGGGTCGTTGAACGCGAGATGTCCATTCTCACCATAACCGCACGCGCACACATCGGCAGGATGTTCGCGCAACCAGCGCGCGTACTCGGCACACGTCTCTTCGATGCTCCCTACCTGACCGTTGACCGGGTAAAATGCTTTGACGTTGACGTAACGCAAAAAATGCTGACGCAAAAAATTAGGGAAACTGGCAGGATGCTGCGGATCAATGCCGATGTACTCGTCCATATGAAACACATTGACGCGCGTCCAGGGCACTGTTTGGTCTTGCCGCAGCGCGGTCAAGAACGAGAGTTGCGAGTTGCCGGTCGCGAGGACGATGTTGGCTTGACCGCGCTCGCGCGCCGCGCGCTGTAGAATCTCTGCGGCTTCTGCCGCTGCCGCTTGACCCATCTCTTCGTTCGACGCGAACACGCTGACCTTGAGTTGATCCACCTGGGTTTGATAAATTGGCTGGGGCATTCTCCTAACTCCGCGAAACTTTGCGTAACTTTATTGGCTATACACCAGCGCGCCGCCGATGTACACGCGCCACGCGCGCCAATCCGCATCGAAGATGGCGACATCGGCGTCTTTGCCCGGTGCGAGACTGCCCACGCGCGCCTCCACACCGAGCACACGCGCCGGCGTCAACGTCAACATTCGAATCGCCTCCACCAGCGGTACACCGACGATGTTTGTCAGAATCGGAATCATTGCGTTGACCAGCGTGGTGCTACCGGCAAACGCGGAACGATCCAGCAGCATCCCCACGCCGTCGTGCACCTCGTACTCCAGCGCGCCCATCCTGAACCGCGCGCCTTCGGGCAAACCCGCGCCGCTCGTTGTATCGGAAATCACACACAGTCGCTCTGCGCCGATGCACTTGTAGGCAAGTTTCATCAACGTCGGCGGCAAATGCTTGTTATCACAAATCATCTCAACTGTCAAGCCATCGTACGTGAGCGCGGTTTCGAGGACGCCGGGTCGGCGCCAGGGTCCCTCACGAATCGTGGAGGACATTGCACTCCAGATGTGCGTGACGTGCCGCAAGCCGACGCGCATCGCCGCGAGCATCTCGTCATCTCTGGCAGAACTGTGTCCTGCTGCTGGCACAATCCCCTGCCGCGCTAGTTTTTCGACGAGTGCCAGCGCGCCGGGCAACTCGGGCGCCAGCGCAAAGATTTTGATGACGTCGCTGTGTTCGAGGAGCACATCGGCACTGCCATCGTCCGGTGTGCGAATGTTCGCCGCATCGAGCGCGCCTTTTTGGGCAGGGTTGATGTACGGACTTTCGAGATACACTCCTTGCACACGCGCGCCGGCGCGCGGCGCGCGCATCCATTCGCGCGCGAAATTGAAACACGCGACCAGATCGGGAATCGGCGCGGTGGCCAGTGTGGCAACCACACGCGTCACACCGCATCGCGCGTGCCCGGTGCAGATCGTCGCGAACGCGTCGGCGGTTGGTTCGTTGAACGTGTGCCCTAGCGCGCCGTGCGTATGAAGGTCAATCAAGCCCGGTGTGATGTAGCGTCCGCCCACATCCACGCGTTCAATGTCCATGCCCAGCGCACCTTCGTCGGTCACGGCGACGATTTTATCGCGCTCGATGACGATCACCTTGTCTTGTGTAACCGATGTCGGCAAGACCACGCGCCCGTTGACGAGAGCAAAGCGAGTGACAGGTGACATTGACACTATCTCCAACGGCGATTGCCGATTTTCGATTGCCGATTGGCGAATGCACTCCAATCACACATCGAAAATCGCAAAGCCCTACTCCGTCGAAAATCCTTTTGTCCACGAGGTCACGAAGGAACACGAAGAAAAAATCTTCGTGTATCTTCGTGTCCTTGGTGGATATTTCATCCGTCGTGGCGGGCACACGCGCCCATGAACAACTCCTTCGTCGTTCGTCATTCGTCGTTCGTCATTCGTCATTCGTCATTTTGTCGCGCGCACAAAATGCGGCATCTCGAACGGAATCTCCAGCGACAATTCGACCAGCCCGGCGAATTTTCCCTCGCGATACCAGGGAGATTGATAAATCAACTTTTTGACACCGTTCTTTTCGATGGTGTACACATTTTTCTGTTGTGTCTCCAACAAGTGTTGCAATTTCGTTCGCGCCGGTTCAGGATGACAGTCCAGCACACTCTTGCCGATGAGCGCGCGTCCGCCATCGCGGGCATAATTTTGCGCGGCGCGCTCGTTCATCTCGACGATGATGCCGCGCGCATCGCAAACGGTGATCGCGGCGGGAAATTCGTTGACCCACTCGAACATTTTTCACTCCGCAATGTTCAACGATAACAACACCAGATCGTCGGTGCCGATATTTTCGTAAGCGTGCTCTTGTCCTGCCTCAACCTGCGCGACGATGCCCGCGCGCGCGACAAAGGATTGCGCGTCGATCCACAGCATCCCTTCGCCGCTCAAAAAGTAAAACAGGTGAGCGTAACTATCACGATGCGGCGCGAATTTGCCGCCCGGTGTCACACGCGTAAGCACGACTTTGACTTTGCCCTCGTCGCGCAGCGTCTTGCCGAACACTCCGCGCGCCACATCAGGACGCACGGGCTTCCAGTCGCGTGATGCGACATCAAAGACTGGATTCATTTATGCCTCCTGAACACAAAAATACCAAAGCCTTTGGCTTTCTTCCCTTTTGTGATACAATCGCTGTAACTACCGTCGGGCATTGCTCGCTGTCGGTAGAAACCGCCAACTAACGCAAGCCGATGGCTGAGCCTGAATTTCGCGTCGTTCCCCGGGAACAACCCCACTCATCCCCCCTGCCCCCTTCTGATATAATGTGATGCGAAATGTGATGTGATATAATGTGAAGAGAGTAAGTGGGCACGGCAGGCCGTCCCCCTTCGGGTGACCACACCGTGGGAGAGCTGGGTCGCC
>DAOTYB010000226.1:0-1608 GCA_034435315.1 Anaerolineae bacterium
GGCATCAGGACGACGAATTCTTCACCACCATAACGTCCCAGAATATCCGCGGCGCGCAAGTTGCTTTGCAGACATTCTGCCAATTTTTTCAACGCCTCATCACCAACCGCGTGACCATAGCGATCATTGATTTGCTTGAAATGATCAATATCAATCATCAACGCGGCAAGGGGACGCTGATAGCGCCGCGCCTGTTCAAGCGCTTGCTCGCCCAGAATGAGCAAATGCCGCCGATTGAACACGCCTGTCAACGAATCGGTAATAGCCAGACGCTGCAATTCAGCGGTGCGCTCCTGGACAATGTCTTCCAGATGATCACGTTGTTGGCGTAACGCGTCTTCGGCTTTGAGCCGTTCGAGGATTTCTTGCTGGGCTTGTTGGTACAATCGCGCGTTTTCGATGGCGACAGCGGCGTGGTGCGCAAACGTCTGCAAGCGTTCTGCGTCTGTTTGATTGTACGCGTTCGGCATCGCACTGTTCACATTCAGAAATCCGACGACTTGATCTTGAATGATGATCGGCGCGCCGACGTACGAGCGAATCCACGTATGTTCGGGACGCGCGTAAACCCAGGTCTTGTCTTGCGTGACATCGGGAATGACCAGCGGCTGGCGCGTCGCGCGCATCCGTTGCAGAGTGCCCACCTTGGTAATGTCCAGTGTCGTCGTGGTGAGCGTATCGGCAGTGCCGAACCGTGCATAGCCGCGTCCGCGAAAAACGCGCGCAATATCTCCCGCTTCGATGATCATCACATTGCTGGTGTCGCCGGGAATCACTTGATTCACTTGCTCGAGAATACGATCAATGACTTGATCATAATCGAGCGTGCTACTGAGTGCGGCGACAGCCTGGTGCAGCGCATCTGCCATCTGACGCTGGCTTTGCTCGGCGCGTGCGAGTTGCTTGTATTGTTCGACCTGCTGCGCGTTCTCAATCGCGATGGCGGCTTGGACAGCGAGTGCAGCCAACACCTGCGCGTCGTCCGCGTCGAAGGGCTGATTGCCTTTTTTGTTTTCTGCTTCGAGCACGCCGATTTTGCGATCTTTGAATTTGAGCGGGACGGCAAGGAGTGAACGCGCATGATAGCCAATCAAATCGCCCACGCGCGCAAAATAGCGTGGATCGTTGCGGGCATCGTTCACGATGACCGGTTGCTCGGACGTGTACGCCGCGCCCGCAATCGAAGCATCAATGGGCACAGGAATATCGAAGAGACGATCTTCGTACAGCGCAACGGCAGCAAAGCGCAAGGTGTTGGGAGAGTGTTCGTCCAGCAACAAAATCGCCGCCGACTCGCAGTCCGTCAATTCGGTGGCAGCGTCAACGATGTTGTGCAAAATCTGTTCGAGCGATACCGGGGAAACGAGTGTTTGGGTGATTGCGAGAATGCGTTCGATTTGGCGCAGGCGATTTTCCGTCGTCATAATGCGATTATATTCAAACTGGACTTTGGCAAGATAACAGAAACCAGGTTTTTTGGCTTTATTTGCCACCTACCTTGCCCCATCAACGTTACCGGAAGGCTCAAAAACCTGGTTTCTGTGGGTTCTCCTCCACTTTTTTCCGCACTTGCCAAACTCCAGTATTCAAATTTGGGAGATTCGTCAC
>DAOTYB010000227.1:0-8537 GCA_034435315.1 Anaerolineae bacterium
CCGAGTTGGTCAAGTCGCTCTGCGATATGGCAAGTAGCGAATCGCCCAAGCACGCGCCGTCGGGCAAAGCGGCGACGACCGCGACACTCTTGCCCGGTGAAGAAGGTGTGTTTGCAATCGCACTGACCAAACAAAGCGACGGTACCTTTGCGGGCTATGTCAAGGTCGAAACGGATGCCGACGGCGATATGCAAATCGCGATTAGCGAAGGCAAGATCAGCATCAGCCAGCAAGGTCGCAGCATCGAGAGTGAAAAGCAGGTCGCGCTCAAATGCGCCGGTTTGACGCAAGGGTATCTCGTCGAGTTGCACAAGGGCGAAGCGTTGCTCGCATTGACGGGATTCAAAACCGATAAAGCGATTCTACTCGTTGCGCCGGCAGGCGCGCACGCGCATCACCATCACGGAGGGCATAGCCATTCGCACGACGAGGATCCACATTTTTGGCTCGACCCGAACAATGTCATTCGGTACGTCGAAAACATTCGCGACGGTCTGAGTCAAGCCGATCCTGCCGGCGCGGTGACGTATCGAGCGAACGCCGACGCGTACATCGCGCAACTCAAAGAACTCGATCGGTGGATTGCTGAGCAGGTCAAGACGATTCCGCCCGAACGTCGCTTGCTGGTGACCAATCACGAAAGTTTCGGCTATTTTGCGGATCGCTATGGTTTCAAGATCGTCGGCACGATTATGCCGAGCGTCAGCACTGGCGCGTCTCCTTCGGCGCAGCAACTTGCCGCGCTGGTCAATCAAATCAAAGCGGCGCAGGTGAAAGCGATCTTTCTGGAAACCGGCACGAATCCGCAACTGGCGAAACAGATCGCGCAAGAGACAGGGATTCGAGTCGTGACCGACCTGTACACCCACTCGCTCACGGATGCGAAAGGACCCGCACCCACGTATCTGGCGATGATGAAATACAATGTTCAAGCGATTGTGAACGCGCTCAAATAGCCGTTCACTCTACAAGGAGTAGATAAAATGAAAATCAAATATGGGCTCGTGCTCGCGCTCTTGATTGCGCTCACCCTCATCGTTTATCCGACGCTTGCCGCGCCGCCCCAACACGGTCCCGCTCCAGAGTATAAGGAACTGTGGCAAGGTGAGGCGCGCTTGTTCGTAGCGGATAACGCACGTAACGAAATCGTCGTCGTGGATTTGCCGGACGGCCAAGTTACCGCGCGTCTCAATGTGCCACCCAAGACAATGACGATGGGCGTAACACCTGACAAGGCGTATCTGATTGTCGCGCGCAGTCGCGATGCGGATCGCCAACACGTCAGCGTCATTGCTACCGGTGTGGAGAAGGAAGGGCTCCGCTTGCCCTTTATCGCCAAGACTCTGCTGCTTGGTAAAGCGATTGGCGGTATACACGGCGATCATGTGGGTGAACTGTGGGGCAAGTTGTATCTGGTGGTCGAATCGCAGGGTAAGATTCATCGTTTCGATGCCAAAGCGCTCGATCCTTCCGCCGCCTTTGAAACCAGCGTCCTCGATGTGAAAACACCCGATCACTATGATCTGGAAGAGGTCGGCGAGCGCGTCTGGGTCGGTGGGATTCGCTCTGGAGTGCGCTTGTTCGATCAGCAAGGCAAAGAGGTGGTGCGCTTTGAATGTCCTGTCAATCATGGGTTGATTCACGATGCCAAGACCAAACGCGTGTTCTTTGCCTGCGCGCAAGATGTCCTCGTTGTTGAGGACACGACGCTCAAGACGCGTATTCCCTATCCCATCACCGAACGAATCGGCGCATTCACCCAGACCAACAGTGCAATCTTTGGCACCTCCGAACACGTGCAAAACTTGCAGTTGATTGATGCGGCGGCGCTCACCATCACACCCGTGCCGTTGAAAAGTACGCTCTATGCACGCGCTACGACGCCAGACAAGGAAAACTTGCTCGTCCTACTACAGAATGGCGAACTGCAAGTGCGTGATGGCAAGAAAGGTGAAGTGATTCGTACCATTCCGGTAAGTCAAGAGTTGCCGGAAATGGACGAGACGGTTGCTGGCGCGATTATGCCGAGTATCGCCACCTACAAGGAGCGTGCCTTTGTCTCGCTGCCCCATCGCGGCTGGATTGCCGAAGTGGATTGGCAACAAGGCAAGTTGTTACGCTACTTGATGATCGGTGGAATGCCAACACGGTTGGTACTCGTTCCAGCCAAATAGAGTGAAAAAGAGCGCAAGTCCATCCAACGGGACTTGCGCTCTTTCGCGATAACGTGTAGTATAATTGCATCAATCTTATCCAGGGGAGGTGTATGTTATGTGTGCGATTTGTGCAGCTGTCCCCGCTGTGGGTGCTCTGGGAATCGCGGCGGAGGGTGAACAACGCAAACGCCGAAAAGAACTGCACGCGCGCGGCGAAACGACACTACCGCGTCAGTATCCGATTCGTGCGATGACCGCGCTGGCGATGCTGGTCTTGTTTCTGCTTTCGGCGATTTATCACACGCAGCAACCGAGCGGCTGATGTCAGGTGGCTTTGCGTTCGGGGGGCGTAGGGGCAGGCTTGGGAGCGGCATAACGTGCTAGAAAGAGTGCCCCTTCGAACAACAAAATCATCGGAATCATCACCAGAGTCGGTGCAACGATGGGGTCGGAGACCGGCGTGATGAGTTGCGCGATGACAAAGATGATGAACCACGCAATCTTGCGTTGTTTGCGCAGGAATTCTGGCGAAATGATGCCCAGTTTGATCAAGACGAACAGGATGATAGGCAATTCAAAGCCCAGCCCGGTGGCAAGCAAGAAATAGACAACAAAGGCGATGTACGGGTCCGCTGCCGAGAAATATTCGATGGGACTTTCGCCAGGTACACCAAACATCCCGGTAAGAGGACCGAACATATTGAGCAAAATCAAATATCCAAAGACGTTGCCTGTCAAAAAGAGCACTACCATCGCGATAACCGCAGGGAAGATATAGCGTTTCTCGTGCGGATAGAGCGCGGGTTCGATGAAACGCATCGCTTGAAAGATCCACACGGGCGCGGCAAGGAAAATCCCACCATACAATGCCACACGAAAACGAATCATAAATCCGTCCAGTGGGCTGAACGCTTTGAGCGTCATATTGCCTGCTGGTGCACGCAAGATGTTGAGGATCGTATCGGAGAAGAAATAGGCTAACGTTGTGGTCACTGCAAGCGCCACCAGGCAGATAATCAGACGACTCCGCAATTCTTCGAGGTGGCCAACTATATCCATGCGTTTTTCGGATGCCATAGGGACTTGTCCATCAACAAACAGAAGGGATGCCCTAACTTCGGCATCCCTAATGATACTATCCACCACGCCAAAAGGGGCTAGGTCTGTTGCGCGCCACACGCGCTACAGAACCTGGCATCAGCAGGAAGAGGCTTGCCGCATGCTTTGCATGTAGGCGTGGTTTCGCTCGCGGGGGTGGCGCTCTTGACTTGTTCGCTAAATCCCTGCGTTGCTTCTTTGATACCCGTTTGAAACTCACGGATCGTTCGTCCTAAGGCTTTGCCAATCTCGGGCAATTTGGACGGACCAAAGATCAACAACGCCACAATCAAAATAATCAACAAGTCTTGTGGTTGTAAGCCGAACATTTCTGAACCTTTCTTAGTAACTACACAGCCCCGGCATCGCTCGCTGTCGGTTAGAAACCGACAGCTAACGCAAGCCGATGGCTGAGCTTGAATTTCGCCGTCATCAAGTGAAATTGTAACACAGAATCGCGCAGCGTGCAAATCTCACGGGAAGAGATTTTTTTCTTTGACATTCGTCTCAAAGTGTGCTAAGGTGTGTGCTCGGTTTGCGGGTTCGTCATCCATCGTCGGACAGTGTGCAATGGTTATGCAACTCTTTCCTCTGACCGCGCGCATCAACGCGCGTGGACATCTGGAACTGGGCGGCTGTGATGTCGTGGAACTGGCACGCGAGTTTGGCACGCCGCTCTACATCTTCGACGAGGCGCACTTGCGCGCGCGGGCAACGCAGGTGCGCGACGCGTTTAGCGCGCGCTGGCAGAATGCGCTGGTGCTCTACGCGACCAAGGCGTACTATTCACCCTACCTCGCGCGCCTCTTCACAGAGGCAGGGCTGGGGATTGATGTTACCTCGGAGGGTGAACTGGAAATTGCGCGGCGCGTCGGTTTGGATCCTGATAAAATCTATCTGCACGGCAACAACAAAACGCCCGCCGAAATCCGCGCCGCGCTCACGCAACGCGTCACGCACATCGTTGTGGATAATCTGGACGAAATCGAACTCCTGGCGCAACTTGCGGACGAACTGGATGTGACGCCGCGCGTCTTGCTCCGTCTTGCACCAGCAATTGATTCCCACACCCACCGTTACCTCGCCACCGGCGTGGTCGAATCGAAATTCGGCTTGCCGCTCCAGACGGGTGCAGTACTGGAGGCAGCACGACGCATCGTGCAACGCGCGCCGCCTCTGACGCTGGTCGGTTTGCACGCGCACATCGGTTCGCAGATTTTCGACGTGCAACCGTATCGTGATACGATGGCTCTGTTGCTGGAGTGTGCGGCTGAACTGCACGCTGCACTCGGCTTTGAGTTGCAAGAACTCGATCTAGGCGGCGGTTGGGGAGTGCCGTACACCGAAGCACAAACACCGCTGACGATTGAGCAGGTGGCGGAAACCATCGTTTCAGATGTCGCGTTTCACAGTGCGCGTCTGAAACTCGAAACCTCCAACCTGAAACTTGTTTGCGAGCCGGGGCGCGCGCTCATCGCCGCGAGCGCGGTGGCACTCTACACGGTTGGTGCCGTCAAAGACATTCCCGGCGTCACCACCTACGTCGCCGTAGATGGTGGAATGGGGGATAACATTCGCCCTGCGCTGTACGGCGCCACCTACACCGCGCGCGTCGCGAACAAGATGAACGATACCCCCACCCAGCGCGTCGCGATCGCGGGACGTTATTGTGAGCAAGGCGATATTCTGATTCACGCGGTTGAATTGCCGCGCGTTGCACGCGGCGATCTGATTGCGATGCCGGTGGCAGGCGCGTATCAACTGGCAATGGCAAGCAATTACAACTTGATTCCGCGCCCAGCCGTTATCGCGGTGAGTGAAGGCAACGCGCGCCTCGTGCGTCGTCGCGAAACGGTGGAGGATTTGTTGAGGTGTGATATTGAAGCATAATCCTACAGGCACGTCAGGACACCACGTTCACTTTGCTGTGTTACTCGCTCTGGTAGTCTCGCTTTGCCTGCTCCTCGCTTGCGCGCCGGTGCGCATCCCCACAGCGGATCCCACGCCCACGCGTCCACTCACCGCAACCGCAGTCAGCGCGCCGCGCGCAACTGTGGAGGCGACGCGCGCGCCGCACAGCCCCAGCGCGACCGCGACCCCCACCCTCATCCATGTGCCTGCTGGCGGTACGGTGAGTGTAGGTGTGGTGGGAAATTTCAACGACGATGTGAATGCGCTTCCTGCGATTGTGCAAAGCGCGCTCTTTGATTCACTCTTGCGCATTGATCCGACGAATGGCGCGCTCCAGCCTGCACTTGCGGAAACCTATCAGGTATCACCCGATGCGCGTACCATCACCGTGCGCCTGCGTTCCGATGTGCGTTTTCACAACGGCAACCTGCTCACCGCCGATGATGTGGTGGCGACCTTGACCGCGTTCAGTGCGCCGACGTTTCGTGGCACGCCGCTTACCGATTTTGGCACCTTTACGCGCGCGACGGCGCTCGACGCGCAAACCGTGCAACTGACCTTCAGCGAGGCATACTGTCCCGCGCTGACGAGTATCGGCACGCTGAAAATTTTGCCACGTGCGGTCGTCACGAGTGCAAATTTCCCGCGTTTGACCGCCGCGCAACTCATCGGCACTGGTCCCTTCAAACTGATCACGCAACGCAATGGCGAGTTTCTGCTGGAACGCCATACCGATTATTTTCGCGGCGCGCCGCGTCTCGATACGCTGAGTGTGCGCATCTATGCTCATTCGCGCGCGCTGCACGCGGCGTTCGCGGCGCGGCAGATTGATGTGATGCCCGCCACTGCTGATGATTACCCCGCGATTCAGAAACTGGGCGCGTCACTCGTGGCGGCTGATGCCAATGAATTCATCGCGTTGCTGTTCAACCTCAACACGCCCGCGCTCAACGATGCGCGCGTACGCCAGGCGCTCACCTATGCCCTCGATCGTCAGATGTTGCTGAATGAGGTGAACCAGCAGGCGCGTGTGATCAACACCAGCGCGCTGCCACACTTTTGGGCATATCCCGCGAATCTCCCCGATTACCCGTTCGATGTGAATCAAGCGCGGCAACTATTGGCGGAGGCAGGTTGGCATCCGGCAAGTGATGGCGTGTTGCGTCAGAATCAGCGCGCGCTGCGTCTGGAACTGTGGACGCAGGCAGATGATCCCTTGCTCGAACCGCTAGCGTTTCGTTTGCGCGAGATGTATGCCGCGCTGGGGATTCTGGTGGAACTGGATTTGAGCGATCGAACGGGGTGGCTGGCGCGTGCCTTTCAACAGCGTTTTGATCTATTGCTCCTGCGCCGCAAAATCCCTCTCGATGTGGATCAACGCTGGTACTGGCAATCGGACCAGAATGTCAAAGGGAGCGGATTTAATTTTGGGTCATACACCAGCGCGCGCGTGGACGCGCTTTTGCAAGCCGCGCTGCGCGTACCCGGTTGCGAACCGAACACGCGCGCGGCATTGTTCGGCGAATGGCAGCGCGCCTTGATTCCGGATGCGCCAGCGGTCTTTCTCCTAGCACCCAAAAAGTATCTCGTCGCGCGCGACGGCGTGGTGAATCTTGCCCCCAGTCCTTTTGCCGGCGATTTCTGGAATCTGCACCTGTGGGGAAAAATGTCGGACAAGAATCCACGCTGAGCAATCACCGCTGGACAACACAACCTTCATCGTTCGTCTTTCCTCCTTCGTCGTTCGTCCTTTGTCATTCGTCGTTCGTCGTTTGTCGTCCGTCCTTCGTCGGAGTAAGCGATGCCAAAGAAGAAACTATGCGTTTTGATGTTATCATGGGAGTATCCGCCGCACGTGGTTGGTGGTTTGGGCGCGCACGTGGCGGCGCTGGCGCCCGCGCTCGCGCGCGCGGGTGTGCAGGTGTACGTCGTGACGCCGCGTTTAAAGGGCGGCGACGCCGAAGAGCCACTCGTTGCTCCCACGCGCCGTCGCGCCATGCCGCCCGCCGTGTTGCGCGTCGAACCGCCGGTGAATCGGCTGGACAATTTCTTTGCCGATGTGCAGCAAACGAATTTGAATCTGGGCGAGCAGGCGCAGGCACTCGCCGCGCGCGTCGGTGGATTCGATGTGATTCACGCGCACGATTGGCTGGTGGCGTTTGCGGCGACCGCGCTCAAGCGGTTACACAAGATACCTTTGCTCGCGACGATTCACGCGACCGAGCGCGGACGCGGGCGCGGCACGCTCAACGGCGAAATGGCGCACGCCATCAATGGGACGGAATGGTGGCTGACGTACGAGGCGTGGCGCGTGATCACGTGCAGTCGGTTTATGCACGATGAAGTGTGCGAATATTTCAACGTGCCGCTCGACAAAATTGATGTGGTGCCGAACGGTGTGGACGCCGCGCCCTTCGACGCATTGAACAAGGTGGACCTGACCGAATTTCGCGCGCGCTGGGCGCGTCCGGACGAACGCATCGTTTTCAACGTGGGGCGCGTGGTGGAGGAAAAAGGCGCGCATCTCATCGTCGAAGCCGCGCCGCGCGTGCTGGCGGAAATGCCAAACGTGAAATTCATCATCGCGGGCAAGGGCTGGTTGGTGGACCGATTGCGGCAACGCGTGTGGGAATTGGGTGTGCAAGACAAGGTGAACATCGCCGGCTTTGTCTCTGATGCGGATCGCAATCGGCTGTTCAAGGTGGCGGACGCGGCGCTCTTTCCCTCGTTGTACGAACCGTTCGGTATCGTCGCGCTGGAAGCAATGGCAGCGCAATGCCCGGTGATTGTGAGCGAGGTCGGCGGGTTGAAAGAGGTAGTGCAGCACGATGTGACCGGCGTGACGATCTATCCGAACAATGTCGAATCGTTGGCGTGGGGCGTGTTGCATACATTGCGCGATCCTGCGCGCGCGCGCGCGCGCGCAGCAAAGGCGTATCGAATGGTCAAGCGCGAATACAACTGGGATCGCATCGCCGAGCAGACGATTGCCATCTACGAGCGCATCGTACGCGAGCGCGCTAGAACCGCGTGGTGATCTTGCTAGTTGATGAACGGTTATTCGATGTGACGACGCTGCTCGCGTAGCCCGACACACCGCGAGAGACGATACCTCTCGCGGTGTGTTTTTTGTGTGGACAAGTCGGTGGATAATGTGTGGGATATGTGTGGGTTAGTGTGGGATAAGTGAACAAAAGTTCGGTTAGCGCGAACAGCTCATTTCATCTAACCGCGGGGTTGTGTGGCAGCCATGCCATAACCCCTGTTGGGGGTGTGAGTTAAAGCGGTTAAATTGACTTGGCGTTCCAATATTATGTATTGCTACAAAATGCTATAATTTGCTATATCTGTCTCTTATACAGATCTCCGAGC
>DAOTYB010000228.1:0-1655 GCA_034435315.1 Anaerolineae bacterium
GCATCAGCATTCAATGCCTACTGGACATCCCAGGGTAGCCCCACTTCAGGCAATCTGGATGTGCCTGTTATTGTCTGGGTCAGTCGCAGTACGCGCGTATTACTGACCAACCTGGTTGTGCTGCGACTTGACCTACCCACTGCGACACCGACGTCTACTCCAACTCGGACGACCACAGCAACACCGACACCTACCTCAACTCGGACAGCGACGCCAACGCCGACACACACTTTAACTCCCACACCTTCTACCCAAAAGCCCTGGACCTTTATGCTCTATCTGGACGGTGACAACAACTTGTATCCCTACCTCCAGCGTGCCATTGCACAACTGGAAGCCCAGGCACCCAATCCGAACGTCAACGTGGTTG
The DNA here is from genome assembly GCA_034435315.1 of Anaerolineae bacterium. Lineage (GTDB taxonomy): Bacteria > Chloroflexota > Anaerolineae > UBA4142 > UBA4142 > VGOB01. Next base: position 371 of record DAOTYB010000228.1, read on the forward strand.
TCCTCTTCGATGGTGACCGCACTAACGATTCGTGGCGCTTTCTCGTCCAGCAAGGGGGCAACTACACCATTGGCGTCAACAAGTGGTATCTGGGCGAAGTGAATATGGGAGATCCCCAAACACTAATTGATTTCATCAACTGGACACGCACCAACTATCCTGCCCAGAATTATTATCTCTCGATTGCCAATCACGGACGCGGCACAAGTGGCATTGCCTGGGACGATACCAACAATCGCGATTATCTGAGCACGGCTGAATTGCGAACTGCACTCAACGCTGTGACCAATTCAGGACAATGGAAGGTGGGGGTTTTACATTATGATGCCTGCCTGATGGCGATGCTGGAAAATGCCTATCAAGTTAAAGATTTTGCGAGTTACCTGGTGGCATCGGAGAACCTGGGGTGGTCGGTGTTTGCGTATGAGACCTATGTGCGACAGGGGCAACGGATTCCCAGTGGGGTGCGCGCCCCGTATGCGTTTGCTGCAGTGTTGCCGCAGGTGAATGCAACGACGACGCCGCAGCAGTTGGCAACCAATGTGGCGAGTGCGTATTTCAATCATCCGTCGTTGCAAGGGTATCCGCGTACGATTTCGGTGATAGATTTGAGCAAAGTGACGCAGGTGCGGCAGGCGTTGGATACGCTTGCCACTGCGATGCTGAGCCATATGAATAACATCAAGACCCACATTCAGAACACGCGTATGTTGACGCAAAAGTTTGATTCGCGGGATTACTTCAAGATCACGCAAGAGGACGAATATGTGGATTTGTATCATCTTGCGGCGCAATTGAAACTCTATGTGCCGAATAGCGAGGTGCAGAATGCGGCGCAAGGGGTAATGGATGCGATAGATCGTGGTTTGATTGTCGTGAATCATCGTCAGAGTGGGATGTGGGGTGGAGAGCAGGAGTTGTATTGGGATTTAGACAATGCGTATGGGGTGTCGTTGTATTTTCCGCCGCGGAGTGGGACAAATGACTACAATCGGTATACCAGTCATCAGTTGTTTCGGTTCACAGCGGAGAGTCAGTGGGATGAGTTCTTGATGGGATATTTTGGAGCGATTGGGTTGCCGCCGGAGCCAGGAGGAGAGCCGGGCTTGCCGCCGATGCTGCCACCGGAATACAAAGTTTATCTCCCGCTCATTCTGCGGAGCCGCTAAAAGTGACAAAAGGGAAAAGTAATTACTCAGCCTTGCTATCCTTCGCGACAAGCCCCACCCCCTAGCCCCCTCCCCACGCCGCTCTGCGGCGTGGGGAGGGGGAAATAGGGGGTGTG
>DAOTYB010000229.1:0-6312 GCA_034435315.1 Anaerolineae bacterium
GCAAACACCAATGATTTCCCAAGCGTGCCAATCTTCGCGTCAGCCGCTTGCCAACCCTTCTTCAAGGTCTGCTCAATCTCCTCTCGCGTGACACCGCGTTGCTGCATACGCGCCAGGATGTGAGGATGCAAATCTGCTTCGGAAATACGGAACTCACTCTCATCCGACGACATCGGTTCGTTCCTTGTCTCTTCACATTTCACGTTTCACGTTCAAAGTTCAAGGTTCAAAGTTCACCACCTCACTACCCACTATCCATTATCCACTACCCACTGTCCACTGTCCCACTGTCCCACTGTTCCACTGTCCACTGACCTCTGCCAGGCGCGCTCCGCCCTTCCAGCAAGCCACTGCCCTTGCCGGAATCATCAAGCAAAAACACCGCCATCACGCCCACATCAAGCCAGCACTGTGCACGTCGAGTGGCGGTGTGTTTGCTCCACAATACCCGCTGGAAATCTAGCGCGCGCCGCGCGGTAACGGACGTGTCTTGCATAGCGCGCTCGCTTCGATTTCCACCGGCGTCCAGCGTTGCAAGAACTGGATCAATACGCGCACACGTCCATCGGGCGAGAGGCGTTTGTCGAACACCGCTTCAAAATCTGCCAGAGGACCCGTAGTAATGATGACGCGATCACCGGGCGTTAGCGCTTCACCCAGCGCGTCTACCACATCTAACCGCGCCAGGCGTTCCTTCAAGCGTGCGATGACACAATCATCCACGCGCGCCGGGACACCACCAAACATCACAACGCCGCGCATTCCCGGCGCATAGTGCAAGGTCCACAACCCTACCGCCGTCAAGTCCACATACGCAAAAAGATAGGAAGGAAAAAAAGCACGTTCCGCGTTGCCGCGAGAACCTCTCGGCGCGGGAATCGTTGGAAAATACACTTCGATTCCACGCCCTTTCAAAAAGGTTTCGACTTGACGTTCCTTGTGCGGTTTGGTATGAAGCGCGTGCCAGTGTTCCAAATCTACATCTTCTCCCCAGCAATCAATTTGCGCGATACAGTGCTGGCAAAGGGTACTACGGTACTACCATTATAACATTGCTATACGTGTCAAGTCAATAATTAATCCCGACACCAAAGTTAAGATTTCTTTACCATCCCACATGCGCTGCATCTGCTCACTACTCAAACAGCCGCCGAACTATTCGACGACCAGATAAAAGCAAATGCTAACCGTTCTGGTATCATTGCCAGGAACGTTTTTGCAAAGCAACCTCATCGCGGGCGCACAACGTGTCAGCCGCTACGAATTCGGTTTGAAACTCGCGCGCGCGTTACGCATCGAACCGAAATTCGCGCCCGCACTCAGCGCATTGTCTCCCACTCTGCGTCCGCGCGACTGCACGCTCGACATTGCGCGCGCGCAAAACATCTTGCGGACGCGCCTGCGCGGCGTGGATGAGGTACTCGCGCGCTAACCATCCCACTGTCCTACTGTTCCACTGTCCCACCGTCCTACTGTCCTACTGTCTCACTGTCCCCCTGCTTCTGCACCAACGCATCGCGTTCGTCAAGCAGGCGTGGTAAATCCACGGCGTTACTTGAATGCTCATCCGCAAAGCGCAATGGTTTGTGCTTCAGCGGTTATCTGACTTTTGAAAAGCCGTGCCCAGGTGATCGTTTTTTTGACATTTTACCTCCCCCGTGTTATAGTATGTTTGTAAATCATTCAACAAGTGAAGGCGGCTCTCGCTCGTTGATGGTGAGCCGCCTATTTTTTTGCGGCAAGGGAAATCGTGACAGCCAACGCAAGGATGCGCGGCACACCCCAAGAGAATATCTTGCCGATTTTTTCAACTGCATTCGCCTGAACGCAGAAATCTGCGTTGGGCGAATGTTTTTTATTTCCCAAATTTTTCTCAAGGAGGAAACAGAATGAAACGCCAAATGATTTTCACAACCCTTGCGCTGATGTGTTTAATGCTCTGGCTTGCCAGCGCCATGTCCGTCACAACGGTTGCCGCGCCCCGTTCCCCGGCAACCTATCCCTCACGCTCAATCGTCAACACCAGTTTTGAACAACCGCACATTGCACAAGCCCCTTGCACAGTGGGTGCTATTCTGCAATTTGTACCAGAGCGTCTTGTTCCTGGCTGGGGCACAACTCACCCTCCCACCGCTCACCATGTAGACTGTGGCGGCACCTCAGGCGTGGATGCTCCTATTGAAATTTGGCGTGGGTTCGGGGGTGTACCTTCGGCACAGGGCGCTCAACACGCTGAACTCAATGCGCATGTAGCGTCAACGCTCTACCAAAGGGTTTGTCTTGCGGCGAATGAGCAAGTTCCCTATTCATTCTACCATCGCGGCCGAGATGGGAACGATACCGCACGCGCTTCGCTCCAAGATGACAGCGGTACTATTATCGGTGCCAATTCCCAAGATGTAACGACCGGGAATACTGCTTGGGTACAATACAGCGGTACATTCACTAACGATGGAACAGCCGGCGTGCGACGGTTTGCTTTTGGAGCTGTTAGTTCTGCAGGCGGCGATGTTGGTATCGGGAACCTTTTGGATGCCATCACAATTAGCCTGGCGCCGCTATTTGATATCGTTGCTTTTACCAACAATAGCGGAACACACACTTCAACTGTGCCTGAATCTGTTGGCACACACTATCTCCAAGTTCTAGTGAACGGGGACATTGTTGGGAATCCTGCTTCCGTCACGCTGACCCGTTCTGGCACAGCCACGTTTGGAAGCGACTATACCGTCGGCGCAACAACCAATCGAACCGGTGTGACTGTTAGCACAGATGGAGCGGGCAATATTACGCTTAACCTCCCGGTGGGAGTTTATAACGCCAGCACTGACACAGGGACAGAAGCCGGGCAAATTCGTATTCCCATCAACATTGTCAACGATACGAATTATGAAAGCACCGAAACCATCATCTATACCACCGGCTCAATTACGCATAACAGCGGTGTGGGACGCGATCTCCAATTTCAGATTGGTGGTCTCAGCGCATCTTGTGCGGCGGCGGTTGGCTCGGCGACTCTAAATGTCACTGACAATGATGCTGTACCAACAGTCACGCTCACCTCTTCGCGCAATCCCTCAACTTTTGGTGAGGCGGTTACGTTTACTTGCACCGTCAGTGGCAATGCTGGCACGCCGACTGGCGAAGTCGTGTTTTTCGCTGGCTCAACGTTGCTTGGTAGCCGCACGCTGAATGGATCCGGGCAGGCAACGCTGACGACATCGGCGCTCGCCGTTGGCTCGCATGCAATGCGATGTGAATATGGTGGTAATACGGTCTACGCTTCAGGCACCGGTCGGATGACCCAGGTGGTCAACCAACCCGCCCCTACCGAAGTTCCCGAAGCGAGTACGCTGTTGCTGATGGGCGGTGGTCTTGGCGGCGCGGTAACGTGGCTGCGCTATCAATGGTCACGGCGCAAAAAAGCCCGCTAGTCGATACGTCGTCCATTCGTCAAATGCGAGTACAGATGCGCTCAGCGTAATTACACCCATCTGTCTTGTGAGCGGGTTTGTGCGAAGCAATCTCCAATTCGCTCGTTGGGGATTGCTTCGCACGCGCGCTCGCGATAACAGACAATCGTTACTGCGCAAAGAATCGCAGGGCACATCTGTGTTTCGACGGTTTCCCCAAATTGTGTACCACTATTCACCATGAACTCACAAGCCACTCTACACGAAACAGATCCGCATCTCGTCAAACTCCTTTTCCTCGCAACGATTTTGCTTTTCCTGCCCACCTGGCTCTGGCTGGGTGAGGCATGGTTGAGCAACCCCTACTATTCCCATGGACCGCTGGTGCTTGTCCTCGTGATGTATCTGGCGTGGGTTCAGCGCAAAGCATTTTTCGCGCAGACGCCTGCGCCGAACAATCTGGGATTCCTGCTCATCATCGTCGCGCTCGGTGTTCATCTCTGGGCAATCGTCTGGCGTGCGTACTACATCTCGGCATTGATGATTCCATTCACGCTAGCCGGTTTGGTGCTGGCGTTGTTCGGTTGGCGGAATGTGCGCATCGTTGCATTTCCGCTCGCGTTTCTAATTTTGATGGTGCCACTGCCGCTCGCTGAACGTTTCGGTCCGCCGCTGGAGAGCTGGGCAACTACGAGCGCGGTCGCGCTGGCGCGCTTGGGCGGCGTCGCGGTGCAGAACGTCGGCGCGCAAGTGACGCTGCCCAATTCGATGTTTACGGTTGGATTTGCGTGTAGCGGTCTGCGCTCGGTGATGGCAATCATCGCGCTGGCGGCGCTCTTGGCGTACATCGTTCAGGGGCACACCTGGGCGCGCGTCATTCTCTTTCTGGTGGCAGTTCCGATCGCGCTTGCCGCGAATACGCTTCGCCTCGCGCTGCTCTTTGCGATTGCCAGCGTGTGGGGTAGCGATGCCGCGATGAATTATTTCCACGACTGGTCGAGTCTGGTGCTGTTCCTCTGCGCGTTCGCGCTGTTGATCGCGCTGGCGCAACTACTCCGCTGCTCGACGATTCGCTGGGAAGCCATCGCACCGTGAGAGGCGCGCCGTTTGCACCGAGAAATCTCGTTCCGACACGGCGAGATTTCTCGCTTCGCTCGAAATGACGCGGTGGCTGAGTAGATACGATTCACGAAGGTTTTTTCTTCGTGTTCCTTCGTGACCTTCGTGGATATTTTTCATCCGTCGTGGTGGGCGCGTGTGCCCATAAGCAATTCCATCGTCTTTCGTCCTTCGTCCCTCGTCTTTTTTCGCTGGATGTTTTGACAACTCTGCACGCGTTTGCTACAATCCCCCGCGTGACCATCTCCCCGCTTGCCAATTATCTCGCGATAGACCGCCGCATTGCGCTTGCGCGCGGGGAATTGCTCCCTGAACGCACGTATGGCACCGCGCTCTGCGCCGATATTTCGGGCTTTACGTCGCTCGCCGAATCGCTTGCGCAAACGCTGGGCGCGGCGCGCGGCGCAGAGGAATTGACGCGCCAGTTGAATCTGGTGTACGACGCGCTCATCGCGCACGTCCACAACTATCGCGGCAGCGTCATTGGTTTTGCCGGCGACGCGATGACGTGCTTTTTTGAAAAGTATGAAGGCGGAAGTATAAAGTATGAAGGCGGAAGTAGGAAGTATGAAGGCACAGCCAATTCCTACTTCACACTTCCTACTTCATACTTCCTACTTCGTACTTCATTCAGAGCCGTCGCGTGCGCGCTGGCAATGCAAAACGCGATGCGCGCGTTTCCGCACCTCGCCATCAAAATCGGCATTGCGACGGGACCCACGCGCCGCTTCGTCGTCGGCGATCCGCAGATTCGGTTGATTGACACACTCGCAGGTGAAACAATCGAAACGATGGCGCGCGCCGCCGAGTTAGCGCAGCAGGGCGAAATCGTACTCGCGCCGACGACGTTCGGAGACCTGACACGCAAAGCGTTTGTAAAACCTGTCAGGTCTGTTGACGATTTCACCGTCATCAGCGAATTCGCCACCCCAGTTGACCCAACTCCTTGGGACGAGCTGCCCGACGAGACGTTGAGCGATGAACAACTCCGCCCCTGGATTCTGCCTACGCTCTACGAACGCCTTCGCGCGGGACAAGAGCAATTCTCGCTCGAACTGCGCGCCGCCACCGCGCTCTTCGTCCAATTCCAGGAGATGGATTACGATAACGACGAGAGCGCGGGGCAGAAACTGGACGCTTACGTTCGCCACGCGCAGCGCATCGTGAATCGGTACGAAGGCAACATCATTCAATTGACGATTGGCGACAAGGGGAGTTTTTTCTACGCCGTCTTCGGCGCGCCCCTCGCGCACGATGACGATCCTGCGCGCGCCGTCAACGCCGCGCTCGATTTAATCTCCAAATCCCACCCTCGAACTTTTAACCTTGAACTTTTAACCTCCCGCATCGGCATCGCGGCGGGACAAATGCGCGTGGGCGCGTACGGCGGCACCGCGCGCCGCACCTACGGCGCGATGGGCGACACGGCGAACCTTGCGGCGCGTTTGATGCAAGCCGCGCCCGCCGGCGAGATTCGTTGCGATTACAATGTCTATCGCGCCGCGCGCAAACGCATCGCGTTCGAAACCTTGCCGCCAATCCGCGTCAAGGGCAAAGCAGGGCTCATCCGCGTCTATCGTCCAACGGTAGAGACGACCCGCCGGTTCGTCTCTACGTCCACCATCATCGGACGCCGCGCGGAAATCGCGAAAATCGAACAAGCATTGGACGCAGTGCAACGCGGCGCGACGCGCGTGCTCATCATCGAAGGCGAAGCGGGCATCGGCAAATCGCGTTTGGTGGACGAGTTGAAACGCGCGGTGCGCGAACGCAGCTTGAC
>DAOTYB010000230.1:0-3052 GCA_034435315.1 Anaerolineae bacterium
TGGAGTCGTTCAGGTGCTGAGAACCTCCTGCCGATCCGCACGGCACTGCTCAGCGGTCGGTTTGATGAAATGTGGCATGCGGTTTGCAATTTGCCCCCAAACTGAAATACACCCAGCGCTTTTTGCCACTTGACAGGGTAATCGTTTCTCCATATAATAATTGAAAATCATTTTCAATTAGGAAATACCCCCGTGGAACTCGGTGCCAAATTACACCAAAACGATCGCAAATTGACGCGGGCGCGCCAGGCTGTGTTTGATATTCTCGCCAGCGCCGATCGTCATCTAACTCCCGCCGAGATCTATCGTCAGGCTAAAGCCCGCTATCCCCAACTGGGTTTGACCACCGTGTATCGCACACTCGACCTGTTAGCAGAGTTGGGGTATGTGCAGCGCATTCACACAACCGACGGATGTCACAGTTACGCGCCGAGCGCGCAGGCGCACGGGCACCAACTGATCTGCTCGCTGTGTGGACGCACCGAAGAATTCAGCGATTGCGATCTGGAGGCGTTGATCGAATTGCTCCAGAGTCGAACGGGCTTTGAAATCAATGTGCATATGCTCGAACTGATGGGGTATTGTCCAGCGTGCCAAGCCAAACAGCGCGCGGCAAAACGCAGAGCGAAGAGAAAGAGAGGTAGTGCGTAGTGCGTATTGCGTAGTGCGTAGTGCGTATTACGTATTACGCAATACGCACTACGCAATAGAGCCAAATGTCAATCCCAGTTTCTCCGGTTCCACCCTCCTTGCAGGTGGATCATCTGACTGTTGCGTACAATGGTCTGCCCGCCTTAAATGATGTATCGTTCGACATACCGCACGGCGCGCGCGTGGCAGTGGTCGGACCGAATGGCGCGGGTAAATCTACCCTGTTCAAGACGCTGGTCGGTTTGTTATCGCCGCGCGCCGGACAAGTTATTTTGCACGGGCAACCTTTGCAGCATCACAAAGAATGTGTGGCATACGTGCCGCAGCGCGAACAAGTGGATTGGAATTTTCCGGTCACCGTGTACGACGTGGTGATGATGGGACGTTACGGCCATCTGGGATGGCTCCGTCGTCCGCGCGCGATGGATCATGAAATTGTGACGCGCAGTCTGGAGCAAATGCAAATTGCAGATCTCGCGCGCGTGCCGATCGGCGAACTTTCGGGCGGGCAGCAGCAGCGCGTCTTTTTGGCGCGCGCGCTCGCGCAAGAACCGCACATCTTGCTGATGGACGAGCCGTTTACCGGCGTGGACGCCACAACCCAACAAACGATGCTGGATTTGTTGGAACAGTTGCGCGCGCAAAGTGTGACCGTCTTGGTTTCGACGCACGATTTGAATCTCGCTGCGACGCGCTTTGATTTGGTTCTCTTGCTCAATCGCCACGTGATTGCGTTTGGCAACGCCGCCCACGTCTTTACGCCCGAACATATCACCCAGGCGTTCGGCGCGCGCGCGTTGCTCCTCAATGGCACGGGGACGCTGGTTTTGGATGAGTGTTGTCCGCCGGGGTAGAGATTAGAGATTGGGGATGGAAATTCTGGTTGCTCCGCTGGCGTATGAGTTTATGCAGCGCGGTTTACTCGCCTCGCTGATGGTGGGTGTGCTGTGCGCGGTGGTGGGCTGTTACGTGGTCCTGCGCTCGATGGCGTTTCTGGGCGACGCGCTCGCGCACGCGATTATGCCCGGCGTCGCGATCGCGTATCTGCTCAAAGGCGATTTGCTCATCGGCGCGCTCGTCGCCGCGATTCTGGTCGCGCTCGGTGTCGGCTGGCTTTCGCGGCAAGGCACGCTCAAGGAAGATACGGCGATTGGCATCTTGTTTGCCGGCGCGCTCGCGCTCGGCGTTATGCTCATCAGCACAACCCAAACCTACGCCGTTGATTTGACGCATATCTTGTTTGGCAATGTACTGGCAGTCAGTGTGGACGATTTGTGGCTGACCACGGGTTTGAGTTTGGTTGTACTAACGACGATTGTTTTGCTCTACAAAGAATTTCTCGTCATCTCGTTCGACCCGGTGTTGGCAGCGACGTTACGCCTGCCGACCGAGTTACTGCGTAACGTTTTGTTGATTCTGCTCGCGCTGACGATTGTCGTTTCGCTGCAGACCGTTGGCGTGGGCTTGGTCGTCGCGATGCTCGTCACGCCGGGCGCCACGGCGTACCTGCTGACGCGCCGCTTGCCGATGATGATGCTCATCGCCGCGAGCATTGGCGCGTTCTCCAGCATCGTTGGACTGTATGCCAGTTTCTACATCAACGTCGCCTCTGGTGCAGCGGTGGTGCTCATCGCCACGGCGATCTTTCTCGTCGCGTTTTTGTTCGCGCCCAGGTACGGCGTGCTGTGGCAAGCGCGGCGAACACGAAAGGAGGTGGAACAAACGCAGTGAAAAAAAGAGCGCAGAGGTAGCGGCTCTGCGCTCATGCAAGAGAAACACATACTACCAGCAGCACGTGTCCCTTGCGCTGTGATTATAGCACAGAGCGGGACACAGGCAAATTTTTGATTTCAGGAGGATGCTTGATGTTTCGCTCGATATTTCGTTTCCTCGCGCTCGCGGTTTTCGTCGGCGTGACCGCGTGCGCGCCCACTCCCACGCCGACTAGCGCACCTCAACCGACACTCGCTCCACAAACGACCCTCAAGGTGCTTGCCACCGAGTCGTTTCTGGCTGACATTGCGCAGAACGTTGCAGGCACGCGGCTCAAGGTGGAGACGCTCGTTCCTCTCGGCATTGATCCGCACGCGTTCGAACCGACTCCCGCCGATGTGCGTCGAGTTGCCGATAGTCAGGTGCTCATCGTCAATGGTGCAGGGCTGGAAGAGTACCTCGAAAAACTATTGGCGAACGCCGGGGGCAAACGTCTCGTCATCGAAGCGTCTGCGGGTTTGAAGAGTCGCACTGCCAGGGAAGGCGAGAAAGCCAAAGTCGAAATAACGGAAGCCGAGTTGGTCAAGTCGCTCTGCGATATGGCAAGTAGCGAATCGCCCAAGCACGCGCCGTCGGGCAAAGCGGCGACGACCGCGACACTCTTGCCCGGTGAAGAAGGTGTGTTTGC
>DAOTYB010000231.1:0-9443 GCA_034435315.1 Anaerolineae bacterium
GCCCTCACCCCTCCTCCCATCTCCCCCTGCTCTCCCCGCAAAGCGGGGAGAGCAGGGGGCAGGGGGATGAGAGGGGGCATTCCCGTAGAGGCAAAAGATTTTTCGCCCGTACAACGATGGCAAAACAACGAACACCGTAACCTTCCGATGGCGGAAAAGACTTTTGCACACCTACTTGGTGCATAGCCAACGGCGATACGCTACGCGGGTGCAATTCAGTTTAGGGGCAAGTTGGGGCGACTGCCAGTCGCAGCAAGCCATAGCCATGCCGACCTACGTCGGCAGAGATTGTCCGCACAGGTGGACATTGCTCTGCGTTGCGGCAAATTTATGTGCCCAGATGTGCCCCGAATGTGAGATGCACCCCACTACGCTAATACGGAGTATGAGTGAACATTCGTACGATTAGATGGGTCCTGATCGTCTTGAGCGCGTTGACGCTGGGTGTGACTGGTTGTGGCGGTGACACGCAGCCCGCAACTCCTCCGTCCACGCGCGCGGCAACGCAAACGCCATGGATTATTTACGTGCCTGTGACCACCACTCCCGAACCGACCGCGCCACCACTCTTGCCGACCGTGGCAGTCAAAGCGGCAACTCCCACGCGCACACCCACACGTGGCGTTACGCCGACCCGGCCGCCCGCCGTGCCCACCAAGCCGCCTGCCGCCGTCACACCACTCGTTCAACCTTCTCCCACGGCTGCCTGTTCCATCGGCTCGGTGACATTGACTTTTCCCGAAAATGGTTCGTATCGCACCAAAGGCGCGGCTTTCGAAATGAAGTGGATTCCTCCGGCGGCACTGGCAGGTCAAACAGATCCCAACATCGGCTATAAAATCGAGCTGGAATCACGGCGCGGCAATCGAGTTGTCAATGGGGCAGTGGTGTATGTATCGCACAACAAGTATCTGCGCGATGGTAAATTCGTTTACGGACCACGCGAGGTTGCCGGGCTTGCCGCAGGCGACAACGCTGTTGTCACGTGGAAAGTCACGATCGTCCAAGCCACGGGTGGTTTCGATGATACCCAACAAAGAGCGTTAGGCGAAGTCATCCATTGCGGACCAGCAAGTCTGCCGTTTCAAATCGAGTTGCGCGGATTCGATTAACCAGTTCTTAAACACCCTGACTTGGCTAAATCCAGGAGAGAAAAATGCTTTCCCGAACCAGATTAGTTATCCTTGCTTTGCTCGTTGTATTTCTGGTCAGTTGTGGTACAGCGACTGCACCCACACCGTTGCCGACTCAGCCACCTCTCGTGATTACCCTGATTGTCACTGCTACGCCACCACCACCGACGGCAACGTCGAGTGCGCCCACCGTGACCCCGATGCCCACCTTGCCACTGCCAGGCACCATGCCCGCGATGACGCCCACGCAAACCGTTGCCAGAGTGACAAGCACCCCGCGCCCGGCTGCCACACGTACGCCAACGCGCCCCGCGGTGTCGCCTACCCCCACGGCTTTGCCCTTGCGATTCGGCGCGCCCACACTCAACCGTCCCCTCTGGACAGAAACGCAAAAGGACGAAGCCAAATTCCCGGGTGGCGCTATCATTTTCGAATGGAAATCTGTCGGCGCGCTGGGTAGCGACGAATGCTATCACATTCGTCTCACGACGGAACCCGTTAACCCGGGACCCGGCATTGGTGTCAAGTCGGACTATTGGGTCGTCCGCTGTGGTGATCAAACTCCTGCTGGCGCAGCCGTCAGATTCACCCTCGAATCGCCCAATCGGCGCGGCCAGGCACCTCATTATGGGTCGGTGCTTCTGGACACCAACGAAATGTGGGCAACCTGGGTGCTCACCGTCGTCAAGAATCTAGGCGAATGTGACCCGGGCTACACCTATCACTGCAAGACCGCACCGATCAGCCCGCCGGCGCAAGGGCGCTTTGTATTCAAAGGTGGATAGACATTCGACTGCTGTCCCACTGTCCCACTGATTCACTGTCTCACTGATACCACTGTCCAACTATTCGACTGAGGTCAACCGTGGCAACCACTCGCGTCATTCAACGTCGTATTCGCAGCGTTCGCAACATCTCACAGGTCACCCGCGCGATGCAAATGGTCGCCGCGTCCAAGATGCGCCGCGCCCAGCAGACCACCCTCGCCAGCCGCGCCTATGCCGATAAAGCCTATCAGATTCTCACCTATCTCGCGGCACAGCCCGGACGCAACAAGATGCTGCACCCGCTGCTGGATGAACGCACCCCCATCCAGCAGCGCTTGCTCATCGTCATTACCTCGGATCGTGGCTTGTGTGGCGCATACAATATGAATATCCTGCGCGCGGCGTTCGACTATCTCGCTAGCGCCGGGCAAGCGGTCAAGGTCATCACCATCGGCAAGCGCGGTCGCGATGCAATGGCGCGCACGCGCAAAAATCTGATTGCCGAGTTCACCGGCTTGAGCGAAAAGCCCACTGCGTTGCAAATCACTCCCATCGCCAAAATCGCCATCGAAGAGTTTACAACGGGACAAGTAGATCGCGTGGACATTGCCTACACCCGCTTTATCAACGTACTCACACAACGCCCCCACACTCAACAACTCTTGCCCTTGCCCCAACCGCCCGCACCACCCACAGGAGCGCATGCCGTCTATATCTACGAGCCCAGTGCCGAGGCGATTCTGGACCCGCTCCTGTCACGATTGATCGAACTGCAAATCTATCAGGCATTACTCGAGTCGGTTGCCAGCGAACACTCGGCGCGAATGGTGGCAATGCAAAACGCCACCAACAACGCTCTCACCTTGATTGATAACCTGACGCTGGAAATGAACAAAGCCCGTCAAGCCAACATCACCAAAGAGATGCTGGATATTGTCGGTGGCGCGAACGCCTTGCGCGAAGCACTGGCTAAAACAATGCGCGTGTAGAGATCACCACCAAGTAACCATTCAAAAGTTTTTTCCGCCTGGTAGGGGCGAAAGATTTTTCGCCCGTTGTGGCGAAAGATTTTTCGCCCCAACGAGATAATTACTCCGTCCTATCCATCGCGAAATAGCCCCACCCCCTAGCCTCCTCCCCACGCCGTTCTGCGGCGTGGGGAGGAGGAAACAAGGGAATAGGGGTGTGGGCGGGCGGCTTCGCCGCCTGCCCACACCCCTCCTCCCATCTCCCCCCTGCTCTCCCCGCTTTGCGGGGAGAGCAGGGGGCAGGGGGATGAGAGGGGGGCATTCCCGTAGAGGCAAAAGATTTTTCGCCCGTACAACGATGGCAAAACAACGAGCACCGTAACCTTCTGATGGCGGAAAAGACTTTTGCACACCTACTTGAAATCATCTGTTCGGAGGAATGCATGTCAAAAGGATCGCTCGGGCGAATCGTCCAGGTGATGGGACCCGTAGTGGATGTCGAATTCAAGAATGAAAACGAACTCCCGGAAATTTACTACGCCTTGCACGTTCCGCGTGAGGATGGTACGGTACTCGTGCTCGAAGTGCAACAACATCTGGGCACCAATCAGGTGCGCACCGTTGCAATGGACACCACCGATGGTTTACGGCGTGGGATGCCGGTCACCAATACCGGCGCGCCGATTACTGTGCCCGTGGGACCTGCCACGCTGGGACGCATTTTCAACATCGTCGGCGAGCCGATTGATATGAAAGGTCCCGTCCTCACCGACCAACGCGCTCCCATCCATCGCCCCGCACCACCCTTTGAAGAACAAGTCACCGAACCACAATTCTTTGAAACCGGGATGAAAGTGATTGACCTCGTGGCACCCTTCACCAAAGGTGGCAAGGTCGGTGTCTTCGGCGGCGCAGGCGTCGGCAAGACCGTAATCATTCAGGAACTCATCCGCTCCGTCGCGACCGAACACGGCGGCTATTCGGTCTTTTGCGGTGTCGGCGAACGCTCGCGCGAAGGGAACGATCTCTACCTCGAAATGACCGAGTCCGGCGTCATTGACAAAACGGTGATGGTGTTCGGACAGATGAACGAACCGCCGGGCGTTCGTCTGCGCGTCGGCTTGAGCGGCTTGACCATGGCAGAATATTTTCGCGACGAAGGGCGCGATGTCCTGTTGTTCATTGACAACATCTTTCGCTTTGTGATGAGCGGCTCCGAAGTCTCCGCGCTCCTGGGACGAATGCCCAGCGCGGTCGGCTATCAACCCACGCTCGCACAAGAGATGGGCGAATTGCAAGAACGCATCACTTCGACCAAACGCGGCTCGATTACCTCGATGCAAGCCATCTACGTCCCCGCTGACGACTATACTGACCCCGCCCCTGTTGCCACCTTCGCGCATCTCGATGCGACCATCTCGCTCGAGCGCTCGATTGCCGAACAGGGTTTATACCCGGCGGTGGACCCGCTCGCCTCCACCTCGCGCATCCTCGACCCGCGTATCGTGGGGCAAGAACATTACGAGACCGCGCGCGGGGTGCAGCGCGTCTTGCAACGCTATAAAGACCTGCAGGACATTATCGCCATCCTCGGCACCGAAGAATTGAGCGAGGAAGATAAACTGACGGTGGCACGCGCGCGCAAGATTCAGCGTTTTCTCTCCCAACCGATGCGTGTTGCCGAAGCGTTCACCGGGCGCCCCGGCAAATACGTCCCGATTAAAGAGACCGTGCGCGGCTTTAAGATGATTCTCAACGGCGAACTCGATCATGTGCCCGAACCGTACTTTTATATGCGCGGCACGATTGACGAAGTGCTCGCCGCCTACCACGAAGGCAAAGTGTAAGCGAGGCAAGCCAAATGTCCACCATCCGACTCGATATTGTGACGATAGAGCGCGTCGTCCTGAGCGAACAGGTGAATGCCATCAGTGCGCCGGGGATAGATGGCGATCTGGGCATCTTGCCCCGTCACACCCCGCTCATCACCGCGCTGCGCGAAGGCGTACTGCATTACTACAAAGACGGCGTCCAGCACGAATTCGCCATTGGCGGCGGCTTTGCCGAAATCCGCCCCGACCATGTCATCATCCTTGCCGATAGCGCCGAGCGCGCCGATGAAATTGATGAACAGCGCGCCGAAGCAGCACGCCAGCGCGCCCAGCGCGCCCTGCAAGAAACACCACGGAGCGATGCCGAATTCGCGCGTCTGGAGCGCGCCCTGCGCCGCGCCGAAGTACGCCTCAAAGTGGCGCGCCGCCGACAGCGCGCCGCACGCGTCAGCGGTCCAGACGAAGCCGCCTAGAGTCACCCCCAATGTTTGTCACTCAAATCGGAATTGATCTGGGAACAGTCAACGTACTGGTCTATGTGCGCGGGCGAGGGATTGTGCTACAAGAACCCTCGCTCGTCGCGCTCACCCTGGCCGATGAGCGCATCGTTGCCCTGGGCGAAGAGGCGCGCGCGATGCTGGGACGCACCCCGGAAACGATTAGCGTCATCCGACCGATGCGCGATGGCGTCATCGCCAATTACATCGTCACGGAAGCAATGCTCCGCTACTTTATCATCAAAGTCTGCGGGCGTTTGCAAATGATGTTCGGCGCCAAACCCTCGATCGCCATCGGTGTCCCCGTTGGCGTCACCAGCGTCGAAGAGCGCGCTGTGCGCGATGCGGCACTCGCCGCCGGTGGTCGGAATGTGCATCTGGTGCCCGAACCGTTTGCTGCGGCACTCGGCGCGGGATTGCCGATTCACACCCCCACCGGCAATATGGTCGTGGATATTGGCGGCGGCGCCAGCGAAGCCGCCGTGATTTCTCTCAACGGCCTAGTCGTCGCCAGCGCAGTCCGCGTGGCAGGACTCAAGATTGACGAAGCCATCGCCACCTACATTCGCAAAAAGCACAACTTGATGATCGGGGAACAAACTGCCGAGGACATCAAGATTCAAATCGGCAGCGCGTTACCGATGGAAGAAGAACTCGCGCTCGAAGTGCGCGGGCGCGATCAGGTGACCGGCTTGCCACGCACGATTCGCGTCACCTCGAACGAAATCACCGAGGCGATCGCCGAACCGCTGATGGCGATCTCAGGCGTCGTGCGCTCCGTCCTCGAGAAAACCCCTCCCGAACTCGCCTCCGACATCATTGATCGCGGGATGGTGTTGGTCGGCGGGGGCGCCCTCCTCCGCAACATGGATCGGTACTTGACCAAAGAGACAGGCGTGCCGTGCTATGTAGCCGAAAATCCAATGGCGTGTGTCGCCATCGGCGCAGGGCGCACACTGGAACAACTCGAACTCATCAAAAAGAGTATGCCACAATTATAAAATAACACGGGGCAAGCCGATGGGCTTGCCCCGTGTCTTTAACTCAGATTTTTGGTCCTGCCGCAATCACATCTGGCGTGCATTGCGCTTCGAACTTTTTGAAATTATCAATGAACCGCGCCGCCAGCGCGCGATAGCGCTGGAGATACTGCTTTTTGTCATGCCACGAACTGGAAGGATCGAGCACCTCTGCCGGCACATCGGGACACGTTCGCGGCACCTGAAACCCAAAGATCGGATCCGTGACATATTCCACATCGAGCAGTTTCCCTGCCAGCGCGGCATTCAACAGCGCGCGCGTGTGGCGAATGCTGATGCGTTTCCCCACGCCATACGGTCCCCCCACCCAGCCCGTATTGACCAGCCAGCAATTCACCTTGTAACGAAGAATCTTTTCCCTGAGCAAGTTGGCATACACCGATGGATGATGCACCATAAACGGGGCGCCAAAGCACGCGCTAAACGTGATTTGCGGCTCCGCCCCCAGGCCCACTTCGGTACCAGCGATTTTGGCGGTGTAACCCGAAATGAATTGATACATGGCTTGCTCAGGCGTCAGCCGCGCGATCGGTGGCATGACTCCCGAAGCATCACAAGTCAGCAAGATGATATTCTGAGGATGCCCCGCGCGTTTTTCCGCCAGCGCGTTGTCAATGAACTCCAGCGGATACGAGGCGCGCGTGTTCTCGGTGATGGTGGCATCGTCGAGGTCAATCACTCGCGTCACCGGATCGTACACGACATTTTCGAGGACAGTGCCAAAGCGGCGCGTGGTCGCATAAATCTGCGGCTCCGCCGTCGGCGAGAGATTGATGACTTTGGCATAACAGCCTCCCTCGAAATTAAAGATGCCATTATCGCTCCAGCCATGCTCATCATCACCGATGAGACGACGCAACGGATCCGCTGAGAGCGTCGTCTTGCCCGTACCCGATAATCCGAAAAAGAGCGCGACATCACCGGCAGCACCGACATTCGCCGAGCAGTGCATTGACATCACCCCTTCCAGCGGGAGAAAATAGTTCAACACGGTAAAGATGGATTTTTTGATTTCTCCCGCATAGGCGGTGTTACCGATGATGCACAACCGTTGCTCAAGATTCAAGGCGATAAACGTGCTGGTAATCTGGTCAATCTGCGGCACGCCTTTGAAATTCGGTACGGCAATGACCGTGAACGCAGGAATATGCCGCCGATATTCTTCGTTCGTTTTGGGTAGCAGGAACATATTACGCGCAAAGATCGAGTGCCACGCCAGTTCCGTGATGATACGAATCGGCATTTGATAAGCGGGGTCGGCGCCCACGTAACAATCCTGCACAAACACATCGCGCCCCTGCAAAAATCCTTGCACGCGCCCGTACAGTTCATCGAATTTATCCGGCGCCAGCGGACGATTGTACTCGCCCCACCACACATTATTTTCCGAGTTGGCTTCTCGCACAATCACCTTGTCACTCGCCGAGCGTCCCGTATGCTCCCCCGTGCGAACGACGAGCGGACCTTGCCGCGCGATACGACCTTCGCCGCGAAAAGCCACTTCTTCGTACAACGCCTCGACCGGCAAATTCCAGTACACCTGACGCAAATTCGTCAGCCCCAGATTCTCCAACCCATAGTCCGATTTGAGCGCCGTCGCTTGTGCTTCGGCAGGTGTTTTGATATTCAGCAAGTTGTTCATAGCCAGTCCCTCACCATTCTTTTATCACCGATGTAAATTTCGTTAGGCGAGTTGGGATCCAATGCCCATTTGATTCGTGCAATCCCTTCGGTCACATCTTTGATCGAACCCGAGTAACTCAGACGCAAATGCCCCTCCATACCAAACTCTTTGCCGGGCACAGTGACCACATAGGCACGCTTGAGCAAAAAGTTGGACAGGGCAACTGAATCGCTCGTGTAGGCGCGAAAATCTGGCAGGCAGTAAAAGGTGCCCTGCGGCTTGACACACTTGACGCCAGTAAACGTGTGCAATTCGTTCATCATCACATCGCGGTTATTTTGAATCGTCAGCCGCAGTTGTTCGACAATGCTCTGCAATCCCAGCAGCGCACCCTCTGCCGCCACTTGAAGAAAAGGCGCGACGCATGTCGTCACTTGACCCTGCACGTTCGTCATAATCTCGACGAGTTTGCGCGGCGCAATCGCCCAGCCGATACGAAAGCCGGTCATCCCGTACGTCTTGGCAACACCATTGACGACGATGACGCGAGTGTTTTCGATGTCACGATGGGTAAATTTCCATGCCGGTGTCGGTCGTTTGCCATCGAAAACAAGTTTGTGGTAAATATCGTCCGCGATGATGTAAATACCTCGACGTTCACAAAAATCTACCACCTGCGCAATAAACTCGTCGGAATAGACAACGCCCGAAGGATTGTTGGGTGAATTGATGATGATGGCTTTGGTGGACGAGGTGACCACACGTTCAATGTCCTCAAAGCGTGGATGTAACGTGTCGTCGGGGGGCGTCACAATCACGGGCACCCCGTAGCACATTTTGACGATTTCGGGATAACTCACCCAGTACGGCGCAAGGATGATGACCTCGTCTTGCGGATTGAGAATCGAATAAAAAATGTTAAAGATGCTCTGTTTGGCGCCCGCTGAGACAATCACATTCTCAGGTGCCACCAGACGATCGTAATTCTCCTCAGTGTAGCGAATGATCGCCTTTTTGAGCGACGGCAAGCCGTCCGTGGGCACATACTTGATGTCGCCCGTACTCAGTTTCGATGCGGCACTGAGAATAGCCGTCAGCGGCGCGCGATTTTTGGGTTCACCGATGCCCAGATGAATCACCGCTTCGCCGCGCTCGCGTAACAAACGCGCCTCTTCATTCAAACGCAGCGTCGGTGATTCGGCAATAGACATTGCGAGTGTTGAATAGGTCATAGCCACTCTCTCCTGAATTCAAATCTGTCCTACGTTATCCCCACTTGCCAAACGTTGATGAGGAATTGTAACTACTCAGATAGTCATTCGTTCCCTGGAAATAACCCCACCCATCTTCCTGCCCCCTTCTCTTTCTGCTTTGCGGTGAGAGAAGGGGAAAATGGGAGTGGGGTGAGGGCGGGCGGCTTTGCCGCCCGCCCTCACCCTCCCTTCCCTTACTGATTCCCCCGCCTTCGTAACTGCTCAGCCTCGGCTTCGCTCGCTATCGGTAGAAACCGACGACTAACGCAAGCCGATGGCTGAGTCTGAATTTCGCCGTCGTGCCCCGGGAACAACCCCCACTCATCCCC
>DAOTYB010000232.1:0-19058 GCA_034435315.1 Anaerolineae bacterium
GCATGAGAGCACTCCTAGCGAGAAGTAGATTCACACTCCATGTTCTACCACAAAAAGAGATTTGCTGGTTCTTTGCCTTTCTATCCAATTTTTAACGTGCGAAATTTAGGCTGAGCAGTTACGAATTGGGTATGATACAAGCGCGCATACAGCCCATTGCGCGCGAGGAGTTCCGCATGTGTTCCCTGTTCTACGACCTGCCCATCATCCAGCACCAAAATCACATCGGCAGCGAGGATGGTGGAGAGCCGATGCGCGATGACGACACTCGTGCGCCCACGCATCAGCGGTTCGAGCGCGGCTTGAATCAACGCCTCCGATTCGGAATCAAGATGTGAAGTGGCTTCATCGAGAATCAAAATGCGCGGGTCTTTGAGAATCACGCGCGCAATCGCGACACGCTGTTTTTCGCCGCCGCTCAGACGGTAGCCGCGTTCGCCTACGATTGTATCATAGCCCTGGGGTAGGCGCATGATGAAATCGTGTATGTGGGCTGCGCGCGCCGCGCGTTCGATCTCGTCTGCTGTCGCGTCCGGTTTGGCATAGAGCAGGTTGGCGCGCAGGGTGTCGTGAAACAAGTATGTTTCCTGCGTCACCATTCCGATTTGTCGAGTCAGCGCCTCGAGTGACCAGTCGCGCACATCGTAATCGTCAATCAACACGCGTCCTGCAGTGGGATCATACAAGCGTGGAATCAGATAGGTGATGGTCGTTTTACCTGCGCCGCTGGGACCCACCAGCGCTGCCAGTTGCCCCGGCGCGATCTCAAAAGTCACATTGCGGAGCGCATAGCGGCGCGTCGGCACGGTGGCAGGACGAAAGAGGAAGGATGACGGTTCTGACTCTTTGGGTGTTTGTCCTCCGTCTGGCGTCTCCAGATACGAGAACGAGACGTTCTCGAATCGAATCGCGCCGCGCGCGCGCGTCAGGTGGAGCGGTCGAGCACCATCGGCAATTTCGACCGGCAAATCGAGTACCTGGAACACGCGCTCGAACGAGACCATCGAGGTCGCAAAATCGACGCGCGCGTTGGTCAGCGCGCTGAGAGGCGCGTAGAGTTGAGTCAGGTAGGCGGCAAATGCCACAATCGTGCCGATGGTGAACATCTCCTGCAAAACGAGCATCCCGCCGACCCACCACACAATCGCTGTGCCGAGCGCGCTCGCCAGTCCCAGCATCATAAAAAACCACCGCCCGACCATCGCCTGGCGCACACCGATTTCGCGCACGCGCTCGACACGTTCGCCGAAACGTTTGATTTCGTCCCGCTGCCGACCAAACAATTTCACCAGGAGCGCGCCGCTGACGTTGAGCGTCTCATTCATCAACGCGTTCATTTGCGCGTTCAGGTCAAGTTGCTGGTGCACCAGTTGGCGCAAGATGCGTCCCACGCGCCGCGCGGGTAAGATGAACAGGGGTAAGATGACCAGAGCGAGCAACGTCAGTCGCCAATCGAGCGACAGCATAATCGCCAGGGTGGCTATGACCTGAATGACGCTGGTCACAATCGAGATGAGGGTGTTGGTGACCGCGCGCTGCGCGCCGACCACATCGTTGTTAAGTCGCGACATCAGTTCACCCGTTTTGGTGTTGGTGAAAAAACGGAGCGACATTTTTTGAAGGTGCGCGTACAACGCTTTACGCAAATCGGCAATGATCCCTTCGCCGATGCTCGCGGTGAGCCAGCGCTGCCCCACGCCAATCAACCCGTCGAGCAGAGGGACGGCCATCATCGCCAGCGCGATCAGATGCAGGCGCGCAAAATCTTTTTGTGGCAATGTGTGATCAATCAGATCGCGATACAACAGAGGGGGAACGAGGCTCAACAACGACGAAACGAAAATTGCCCCTAAAGTGAGGATAATCTTGAAGAGATACGGTCGCGCATACGACGCGACGCGCCAGAGCAACTCTCTGGTCAGATGCGGTCGGGCTTGATCGTCTGCCCGAAGCATCCCCCACCAGCCACCGCCCGGTCCGTGAAACATTCTACCTCGCTGTAGGTGTTGGAATCGTGCTGGAGTTTAGCACTAAAGCGGAGATGGGTCAAGGTGTCGGTTCAGGGCACGTTGCCGTTCCGATGGTCAAGGGGAGATGAGCAGTGCCGCACCGCGTTTTTTCCTTCTCCACCACTGCGCGCAACGCCTCGTCGCAGCGCGCCATCTCGCGCGGTTCGCCGATGTTCGCCCACAGTGTGCGCGCGTGCAACAGATGCGCACGCGCGCTGGCATACTCGCCAGCGAGTTCTTCGACCAACCCTAGATGCCGATAAAAGTCCGCCAAGCCCGCCGGGTCCTGCAACTCGCGCCAGAGCGCGTACGCGCGCGTCAGCGCCTCCCGCGCGCGCGGCACATCGTTCTGCAAACGATACACATCACTTACATCCGACCAGACGTACGCCAGACCCTCGTGATCGGCACACGCCTCGAACAGCGCGCGCGCTTGTGCGGCATGTTCCAGCGCGGCAGCAGCATCGCCCAGCGCGGTGAAAACCAACATCAAGTGATGACGCAAATGTCCGATGCCGCGCTGATCCTCTGGCGCGCGCAAAGCGAGGGCGCGCTGCAGATAGCGTAACGCGCGCTGCGGCGCGTCCATTCGCCACAATGCCAGCCCGATGAGATCGAGCGCGCGCGAGTACAGTCGGCGCGCCGCCGCGTCGTGGTTGGTCTGCCGAACGATGCGGCGAATCGCCGCGCGCGCCAGCCACACACTCCGTCGCCATTCCCCGCGATTCCACGCCAGCGTTGCCAGATCGTACTCGGCTTGCGCGACCTTTAGCCGCTCCCCGCGCTGCCGATACGCGCGTTGCACCTGCGTCAGATGCACGCGCGCCTCTTCCCACCGCGCGCCCGCGATGAGCGTCGCGCCGAGCGCGGCGCGCACCTCCAGCGCCAGCGCTTCATCGGACGGCGCGTGCGCAAGTACGCTTTGCAAATCGCGCGCCCACGTGGCATACAACCCCGCGCGCAACATCACGGGATGCAAACGCAATGCTAAACGCGCGGCAAGTGCCCACGTCGCGGGAGATTGCGCGGCAAGGCGCATCGTTTGCGCGATGTGATCACGCGCCGCCCAACCCTGCGATGAATCGAGCACGCGCAACCAATGGGTCCCCATCCGCACAATCGCCGAAGCCATCATTGCCGCACTCCCATCGTCATACTCAACAAACAAGTGTGCGTGAGCCGATGCATCGTATAGCGCGCGCCATCGAAAAAGACAAGCGAGTGCGCGATGAGTTGTTGCAGCGCCGCCTCCTGTTGCGCGGCAGGTAACGCTGTGGCAATCCCCAGTTCATCATACGTCGCGCCGCGCGGCGAAAAGGTGAGGAGCGCGACGATGGTCTGGCGCGCCGCGTCGCTGAGCAAATCCCACGAGCGTTGATAGATGCTGTGCCAGAGCGTTTCGGCGGGCGCACCGCGCGCGGTGCGCAAATTCTCGACGATGTGCTCCAGCGGCAAACTGACCGCTTGCCCCGCGACCAGTTTGAGCGCAAGCGGATTGCCACCCACCAGATCGTATACGCGCGCTAGCCATTCGTCGCTGGGAGCAGGCAGGTGATGCCGCGCCATCTCATCGCGCAACAACTCGTACGCCGACGCGCGTTCGAGTTCGCGCAAAGGCAAATGCGCGCCAAAAGGCAACGTGGTCCAGCGTTGCCGCGTCGTCACAATCAAGCGCGTGGGTTGCAGTAGCGGGACGAGGGCTTGCATCAAGCGTTCTGGTTCGTGCGCCGGTTCCACATCGTCAATCACGATGAGGTACGGCGCGCGCGTGAGATGCTGCTGCAAAGCCGCGCGCCGCAACGGGGGCGCCATCCGAGCCATCTCTTCCCAGCCGAGTTGCCACGCAATCTGTTCAAGGAGACTCTCTGGATCGAGAGTTGTCGCTGGATCCGTTGTCCACGTCGGATACGGATGCGACGCAATCGCGATCCACGCGAGGTCGTTCCACGTCTCCAGCGTCAAGAGCGATTGGACGATCGCGTGGGCAAGCGAGGTCTTGCCAATGCCTCCCAGACCTTCGATGCTGATCAAGTGCGGTCCGCGTGGATCGCGCAGCCACGCTTGCGCACGCGCCAGTGGTTCCTCCACACCAAAGAGTTTTGTCCACGTGGCTGCCGGCAGGTTACGGCGTCGCTGTGCCAATGCGGCGTGATGTGCAGCGGCTTGACACTGTTCCAACTCCCACAGCGTTTGTGCGAGCGCGCACACCGCTTCGGCTTGACGCGCGTAGAGACTGCTCACGGAACGATGCTGCGCCAGCGCCAGTTGCTGGACGCTGCGCCGTTCCCAAAAACGCGCGCGCAACAGCGCGGCGTGTTCCGCCGCGCGCGTTGCCAGATGCGCGAGCGCGCGTTCAAGCACGGCGCGCGTCGCGTCTTCCGATGACGACGGCACAAAAAGGTGCGGCAGGGCTTGGTGTAGCGCGAACAAGTGTGGCGATGCGTGAGGATGCGCCAGCGCGCGTAACGCGCGATGTGTGAGGACAACCAAATCGCGCTGGAGATTTTCTGGAGGTTTTGTGGAGTTATCCATCCCGTTCCTGCCTTAAACTAGAACGGGGATAGGCGCGAGCAGAGAAGGCAGGGTTGCCAGCCACGCCTTTACCTCGCTCTATCCCCATTATACCTGAATCAAATGAGTTGGCAAGGCGGGACGAAGGACAAACGACGAAGGACGAATGACGAATAAGGAGGTGCTGTATGTCGCACAAACATTTGCTCATCGCGTTGCTGGCGCTGACTTTGTTCTCTGCCTGTAGTTTCGACAGTACATACAGGTTTCCCCCAGCCGAGGTCTGGATTGATGCTCCCCCTGACGGCACGCAGGTAGTACTGGGGACAGGCGTCGCGGTGATGGCACATGCGTCTTTCCGCAGCAGTCAAGTGTCGCAGATGGCTCTTTTGGTCAACGGCGTGCCCGTTATGAATCTGGCAATAACTCGGGCGGTTGGCGGTGTTGAAGGCACAGGACTCTGGACACCGATTATGAGCGGCACTTATAATCTTCAGGTTCGCGCGGCTATGTCCGACGCAAGTTCTGTAACATCAACGTCCGTCGCCGTTCTAGTGATGGGTGGCGCACCGACGCCCGCGCCGCTGCTTGCTGCGACACCAACGTTCACTCCCATCACGCCACTGGCTTTGCCCATCACGCGTACGCCGACGCCAACGTTCACTCCCATCACGCCGTTGGCTTTGCCCATCACGCCAACGTTTATGCCCACGCGTACACCCACACCAACGTTCACGCGCACTCCCTGGCCACCCGCTCAGGTCAACTTTCGAGCCGATGATACATCGCTCACCTCAGGTCAATGCACGATACTGCGCTGGGATGTAGAGTACGCAACGGCGGTTTATCTCGATGGCAGTGGCGTTACTGGACACGGCACCAGACAAGTGTGTCCCCCCAGCACAACAACCTATCGGCTCCGTGTCGAGGCGCCCAGCGGCAATGTGGAGCGTCAGGTGACGATCACCGTGTCCGCGCCTGCCGATACGAGTGGCCCAACAATTTCCAACATCACCGAGTCCAACGACCCGATCAAATGGCCGCCACAGTGCACGCCCAATCAGGTCACCATCAGTGCCTTTGTCTCCGATCCTTCGGGAGTCGGAACGGTCAAACTCAACTATCGCGTCGTCGAAGGTTCGCGCCAGGGGACGTGGCGCAGCGAGGGGATGAGTCTCACCAGCACATCCATTTATGCCACCACCGTTATCGCCAGCGAACTGCAAGCCAGTCTCAATCCGCCGGTCACCAAGGGCAGCGGTACTCTGGAATACTACATCCAAGCCCTTGATACCAAAGGCAATCAATCCACCAGTCCAACGCGTACCGTGCGGATTGACTATTGTCTCTATTGATCATTCCGTCGCACAGGATTGAATCCTGTGCGACGCGCCATCAAAGAGGTGAACGATGAGAAACCGCAACTGGCTTCTGGTCATTTTGAGTGCAATCCTGCTGTGCTGTGTGCTGGTCGCGATAGGCGCGCTCGTCTCTGAATTTGCACGACGCGATCGGCTCGCGGCAGTGCCGACCGTGCAAATCTTCAGTCCACGGCAAGGCGATACCGTGACGGTCGGCTCGCCCGTCATCATCTTTGCCAAAGCCACTTCGCAGTCGCCGGTGCTGCTCCTGCGCCTTTCGGTAGATGGGCAAATCGTCGGCGAAATGCCCGGCGCGGCGCCAACGCTCAGCGCGGCATGGCAGTGGACCCCCAGCACCGCCGGCGATCACACCATCCTCGTCCAGGCGTTCAACAAAGCGATGGACAATGGCGCGGCAACGACACGCCTCCGCGCCGTCGAGAATCCCAACACCGATCGCGATGGCGATGGTGTGCCGGACAATCGTGACAATTGCCCCAACCAATTCGGCGTGAGCGAGCATCAAGGGTGTCCCCAAGTGCGCGCGCAAGATCGCGATGGCGATGGTGTCCTCGACGCGCAAGATCGCTGTCCCGATCAGCCCGGCGCCATCGCGAATCAAGGTTGTCCAGCGGCGAGCGCCAGCGATCAGGATGGCGATGGGGTGTTGGATAGTCAGGACAACTGTCCCACGCAATCGGGAACTGCCGACAATCAGGGATGTCCCGCCGGCGCG
The DNA here is from genome assembly GCA_034435315.1 of Anaerolineae bacterium. Classification (GTDB taxonomy): domain Bacteria; phylum Chloroflexota; class Anaerolineae; order UBA4142; family UBA4142; genus VGOB01. The sequence goes on from DAOTYB010000232.1 coordinate 6,618, forward strand.
CGCGATCGCGATGGCGATGGCGTTCTTGACACACAGGACAACTGTCCCGACCAACCCGGTCCGGCGAGCAATCAAGGTTGCCCGGTCGCGAGTGGCGATCGCGATAACGATGGTGTGTCAGACGCGCAAGACCATTGCCCCGATCAAGCCGGTCCCGCCGACAATCACGGTTGTCCCCGGACAGGGAGCAGTGATCGCGATGGGGATGGAATAGAGGACGCGCGAGATATTTGTCCCGATCAACCCGGTCCCGCCAGCAATCAAGGTTGCCCACTGCCCTCCGACCGCGATGGCGATGGTCTGCTCGACGCGGTGGATGACTGTCCCGATCAAGCCGGTCCCGTGGCGAATCACGGCTGCCCCGTTATCGAGAGCGGCGATCGCGATGGCGATGGCGTTGCCGATGCGAGCGATACCTGCCCGGATGAACCCGGTCCCGCCCCCGCCGGCTGTCCCGTCGCGAGTTCAGATCGAGATGGGGATGGAATACCAGACCCAAGCGATGCGTGCCCCGATACGGCGGGTGTGCGCTGGAGACGCGGTTGCCCCTGGCGGACCGATTGGATGCCTCGTCCTGACCTACGATGGCCTCTTTGCGACTTGATACCTGTGCTCTGTGCCGCCGGCGATCGCGACCGCGACGGCGTGCCGGACGATCGCGACCGATGTCCGGACGAGGCAGGTGTGGTGATTTGGGATGGTTGCCGAGCACCGCGTTGGCCGATACCCGAACCATCACCGGGCACTGGTATTTGTGAGCGATTCCCCGATCTTTGCGCCGCAGGCGGAGGACGCGTATTCGGCGATGTCGTGTTGGAGAGCATCACGGGGCCAGTCGAGATACGATTGGAACAACTCCAGACAGAGTCCCGATGGAGTGGACTTTTCTGCTACTTGCAATTACAAACTTTTTTGCCAAGGCGCCTGCCCGCGTCCTATGGCACCTATATGATCTCTGATGGTCGCGGTACCTGGGATTTGCCCACCCCACGGAGCGCGCGGCTCACTCTGGATGACGAACTGCTGCATATCGAGATGAGTTGCTATGGCTTGACCGGTGATCCCGCCGCTTTTCCACAGCGTCTTGGGATACTTGTACGTGACCATGATGCTGCCGATGTGACCGGGGTTCCCATCAACACACGCGCCGAACAAGCCGGTCGTTGGTTCCAGGTCACCTATCGCATCTGCCGCGACCGCTGCGAATAAGTAGGACAAATTTGAAATTTGTCCCGCGGAGAGAAAATGATGAGCCACAAAATCTTGACCGGACTGCTTGTCGGTCTGGTGATGCTGTCCGCATGCGCGAACACGAAACCGAATGTGGTAATTCTCTCACCCGCACACGGCAGCCAATTCCGCGAAGGCGAAACCGTCGCGGTGCAATCCACCGCCACCGATGCGACCGGCATCGCGCGCGTCGAACTGTTGGTGGATGGCGCGGTGGTGCGGCTCGATGCGGCGACGGCACCGCAAACGACTTTCACGTTGATTCAAACGTGGCAGGCGACAAGCGGCACGCATACCTTGATGGTGCGCGCGTACAACACCGCGGGCGCGGTGAGCGAGCCAGCCGCCATTTCGATTGTCGTGCTGTCGCGCGGCGCAAGCATCGGTACGCCTGTGCCGGCAACACCGCTGCCGGGTGTCGCGACGCCGCTGCCGCCGAGTACCGCATCAGCATTAGGCGGCTGCGAGCGGCCGCTCGTCAAATTCCAAGTTCAACCGACGAGCATCACAGCAGGCGAGACGGCGCGGCTCGGCTGGTACGTGGCAGAGGCAACGCGCATCACGTTGAGTGGTGGCGCGTTTTCCAATCAGCCCGAACCGCGGGAAGGCGCGGAGCAAGTCAACCCGCTGACCACCACCACCTACACACTGCACGTCGAATCGAACGTGGGTGTTTGCGATGCGCGGGTGACACTCATCGTCCTGCCGCGCAGCACGCCGCCACCAACCACCGGACTTGACACCCCGCCACCGACAACTCCGGCGCCTTTGCCCACGACGCCCGCGCCTTTACCTACCACGCCCGCCGCGCAAACCGGTTGCGTCGGTACACCGAACATCGCATCGTTCACCGCATCGCCCACCACCATTTCGCCGGGCGGCTCAACCACGTTGAGTTGGGGCGCGGTGACGAACGCCGATGCTGCCGAGATTGATCAAGGCATCGGCGGCGTCGAGACGCCGGGCACCAGAACTGTGTCGCCGCCTTCGACGACGACGTACACGCTCACCGCGCGCTGTGGCGCGAACGTCGCGACGCGTCAGGTGACGATTGTCGTTGGCGAGGCGTTCGCGGTAACGAGCGCGGCGATGACGGTGTCGTCGCGCACGCACGATGGACCTTGCCCCGTCAGTTTCGACATCGAGGCAGAGATTCGGACGAACGGCGCGGGGACAGTGACGTATCGGTGGGAACGCTCGATGATTGTCGGAGGAATTGGGTCTACCACGTTCAGTCCGATTCAGAGCGCGAACTTTATCGGCAGCGCGCGCTTGCGCACCGTAGAAGATGCCGACTGGCGTATCACCGCCTCGGGCACCTACCGCGTGCGCTTGGTGGTCATCTCTCCCAACGCGCTCTCGACGAATCAAGTGACGTTCACCGTCAACTGTCGTCCCACGCCCACGCCCAGTCACACGCCCAGTCGTACGCCCACACCGTTGCCGCGCGTGACATCCGTGAGAATCCGCGTGCCGCCCGACAGTTACTCTGGCGCGTGTCCATACCTCTTCAAGTTCTGGGCAGACATCACGGTAGATCGCGCGGGCACCATCAAGTATCGCTGGCATCGCAGCGATGGGTTTGTGGGACCTGAACACGAACTCACGTTCAGCGCCGCCGGCACGCGCACGATCGAAGGCGAGTGGCGCATCACTCGTGACGGCGATTACAGTGTGCGCCTCGAATTCACCCAGCCGAGCATCGGTTTGACAGCACCGAGCCAGATGCACAGAGTGGATTGCCGCTAAACTTACAGGGGTCGCGGAGGCAACTTTGTGACCCTTGTGTTTTTTATACCGCATCTCGACTCGTTTGACCCGCCGCGTTACATCGGATAGAATAGTCACAACGGAGGTGGGCTGTGAAATGGAAATTTCTCGCGGTTTTGATGTTGAGTCTCACGATGGCTTGTGCACCATCGCCTTCACCGATTCCCCTACCCTCTATCACACCCCCTCCGACAGCCACCCTTGTCCCCACTCCGATTCCCCCACCGGCAACACTCGGCATCCGTGAACGCATCTCGCTGCGCGATCTCGCGGGCATTGGCCGCGCGCCGCGCGCGCTCGTCACACTCGGCGATACGTTTTACACCGCGAACCTCGCCACCGAAAATCTGGCAGTCGTTCAGAACGAACGTGCCGTCAAGTTCATTCCGTTGCCACGCCCGGTCGCGCTTGCCACCGATGCCGCGTCGCAACGCGTGTACGTGGCGAGTGAGGACAAGACGATTCGCCTCATCGTTAACGATGCCATCGTTCGCACGCAAACGCTGGCGGAAGAGCCGAACGCGCTGTGGTTTCAAGAAAATCGTTTGTTTGTTGGGGCTGTCTCTAGACCTCAGGTTGTGGTGCTCGATGCCGCAACGCTCCAGACCTTGCGCGTCATCACAATTCCGAACATCTATGGGATTATCAACCTGACCGGCGACCCGGCGCGGCAGCGCGTTTACGCGCTTGCTTATGAAAAGTTGATTGTCCTCGATTCTCGCAGTGGACAAATCCTCGCTACCTACGCCACGCCGGGCAGTTATTTCACGCTCCTCGTTTCTCCCGATGGTGATACTCTTTACGTCACGCGTTACGATGCGGCAGCGAACACGCAATACCTCACCGCGCTCGATCCGCTCACCGGCGCGGTGCGTGGACGTGTTCAGGTGGCAAGTGATCCGCGCGGCGCGCTGTTCAGTCCCGACGGCGCGCGCGTGTACGTCGCCAATTCCTTTCCGAACACGGTCTCGGTGATTGATGCGCGCACGCTGACGCTCGTGACCTCCATCGCGGTCGGTTTGCAACCGCACGCGCTCGCCTTCGATTCGACTGCGCGCCGCTTGTATGTTGCCAACTATGGCAGCGACAATCTCAATGTGATTGATGTGCCGACACATCGAGTCGTCGCCACGATTCCGCTGGCGATGAATGTCACCGCGCTCATCGCTAACGAGTCCGCCCAGCGCGTTTACGTCGCCAGTGCCTCCACCGATTCGGTCTTCGTCGTCGAACGTGGTCGTGTCGTCAAGGAAATCGGTGTGGGACGCCATCCGATTGACCTCGCGCGCGATGCCTCGACCGCGCGCGTGATTGTCGCGCATCGCGCCGATGGCACACTCGCGCTCGTGGATGAAGCGACCCTGACGGTTCAAGTCACCGCGCCGGTCACGCGGACGCTGATGACGATTGCAATGGATGACGTGCGCGCGCGCCTCTTTGCCAACGAGATGGTGCTGGATGCACAGACCTTGACACCGCAGGGACAGATGAACCTGCGCGGCATCACACTGGGTTCGACCAGCGTGCCGTCGCTGATGCGTCTCAATCCCAATCTCAATCGCATTTACGCGATTGGCTGGAATGGCATACCCGGTTCCAACTCGCGCAATGTGACGTTCAGCATTGATGGCAACACACTCCAGCAGCGCGGTATGCTACCGTACTCTGGCAATCACGAACATCTGGCGATTGACCCCAGAACCAATCGGCTGTTTGTGGCGGGTACGCATCCGCTCACCTTTACCAGCGAGTTGAGTGTGTTCGATGCCGACGATAACAAGGTGTTCGGTCTGATGCTCCCCGCGCGCACAATGGGGATGGTGCTCAATCCAGAGACCGCTCACCTGTTCCTCTCTCAAATGCCGATGCGCGCGCCCGGCACTGGGGCAACACCTGCACCTGTCGCGGACACATTACTCGTGCTGGACGCGAACACGCTGGGCGAAGTGGCGCGCTGGCACATCAACGCACCGGGCAAAATGACGCGACTCGGCAATACGATTTTCGTGGCTCATCGCGACGACGGATCGTTGCTGCTGGTGCAAGACGCGCGTGTGCCCGCACCTCCCGCGCCCACGCCGACCTTCACGCCCACGCCGTACCCCACCCTCACCCCCACACGCGCGCTCGCCACACCGCGCGCCACTCCCACACCAATCGTCTGCGCGATCTCGCCACTGGCACTCGTACGCTGGAGCAACGAGTTAGCCACGCGTCTGGGCTGCCCACTCGAAGCGGCACGCGCGACGAATTACGCGCGACAACAATTCGAAAACGGCACGCTCTTCTGGCGCGAGGAGGATCAACGCATTCTGGTTTTGTTCAACGACCAGACGTGGTTGCAGTTCAACGACACATGGACGAGCGCGCTCCCCGAAGACACGTGCCCCACCGTGAGCGTGACGCCACCGCTCATCAAACCCAAACGCGGCTTTGGCAAACTGTGGTGCGAGCAAACCGCGATGCGCGCCAAACTCGGCGCGGCACTGGAATACGAAGTGGGTTTGTACGCCGCGCCCACCCAGCGCTTTGATCGCGGGATGATTTTCACCAGCGCCGACCACGCGCGCGTGTATGTGCTGTATGCCGATGGACGGTGGGAGTGACAGTTTGACCCGCGCGTCGTTTCAGAGTAAAATGCTGGAGCGAACAATGGTTCGCTCACACTTGCCCCCGTAGCTCAATCGGATAGAGCACCTGCCTTCTAAGCAGTCGGTTGCGAGTTCGAGTCTCGCCGGGGGCGTTCTCATTTTTACGATGACTACGCCCATCCTGCTCGATGGTCACACCCTCACGATTGAACACCTCGTTACCATCGCGCGTCATCACGCGCCGGTCGCGCTCGCGGATGCGGCGCGCCCGCGCATCGCAGCGAGTCGCGCGTGGGTCGAGGAACTCGTCGCGCGCGGCACGCCGACGGTCTATGGCATCAACACCGGCTTTGGCGTCTTTGCCAACGTCCCCGTTCGCGCCGAACAGTCGGCGCGCTTGATGCGCCATTTGATTCTGAGTCACAGCGCGGGCGTGGGTGAGCCATTGCCCGAAGAAGTGGTGCGTGCCACAATGGCGATTCGCGCGAACACACTCGCCAAGGGTTTTTCGGGTGTGCGCGCGTGCGTCATCGAAACGTTAATCGAGATGCTCAATCGTGGTGTGCATCCGATTATCCCATCGAAAGGTTCGGTGGGCGCGAGTGGTGATCTCGCGCCGCTCGCGCACCTCGTTCTCGTAATGTCGCGCGATGCAGACGATCGCGAGGAAGAATCGGGCGAGGCGTGGTTTCAGGGGGAGCGGATGAGTGGCAAGCGTGCGATGGAACGCGCGCGCATTTCGCGCCTTGAACTGCACGCGAAGGAGGGGCTGGCGCTCACCAACGGCGCGACCGTTTCCGCCGCGCTCGCCGCGCTCGCGCTTGCCGATGCCGAGCATCTCGCGCGGCATGCCGATGTAGCGGTCGCGCTGTCACTCGAAGCGATTGTGGGACGCGCCTCGCCGTTCGATGAGCGCATCCATCGCGCAGCAGGCCACGCGGGACAAATCGAAACGGCGCGCAACATTCGCGCGCTCATCGCGGGCAGTCGGTTGATTGATTCCACACGCAAGGTGCAGGATGCCTACTCGTTCCGCTGCGCGCCGCAGGTCATCGGCGCGGCGCGCGATGCGCTGGCGTTTGCACGCAAAATCCTCAACGAGGAAATCAACGCGGCGACCGATAACCCGCTGATTTTTCTCGACATCGAAGAGGAGAACAAGGCGCGCTCTGGGGGAAATTTTCACGGCGCAGCGATCGCGCTAGCGGCGAATGTGCTCGCGCTCGCCGTCGCGGAAATCGGGAGTATCAGCGAGCGGCGCGTGTTCCGTTTGACCAGCGCGCACCTCAGCGACGGCTTGCCGATGATGCTCGTCGAAGGTGGAGGGACGAACAGCGGCTTGATGATGGCGCAGGTGACGGCCGCCGCCCTCGTCTCCGACAACAAAACGCTCGCGCATCCCGACAGTGTGGACTCGATTCCAACGAGTGCAGACCAGGAAGACCACGTCTCAATGTCCACCAACGCCGCGCGCCGCGCGCGCGAAATCGTCTGGAACACCACGCGCATTCTCGCGATCGAATTGATTGCGGCGGCGCAGGGGATTGATTTGCGTCTCAAGAATCTGGGCTGCGGCGTCGAAATGCTGGGGGAGGGTACGCGCGCCGCGCACGCGTGCATTCGCCGTGTGATTCCGTTTCTGGAACGTGACCGCATCCTGTCCGATGACATCGAGCGCGCGGTGCAATTGATTGAGCGTGGTGAGTTGTTACCAAAGTTTGTAGCACAGGATTAAATCCTGTGCTACTTTTCGCCGCGAGAGGTAGTGCCCCATCCACTCACCCCCTCCCTCTGGCGTATTGGTCGAGACCTGTGGTTAGACTAGCGGCATTGACACGCCGAGAGCAACGGCTCTTACTGGGATTACTCGCGCTCAACCTGATGTGGTGTTGTGCTCTGGGAGGCTTGGTGTACCTTACCACTATTTCGTCCGCCCAACCAGACGAAGACTTTTTAGTTGAAACACCTACTCTCATCGAAGAAAAAGCAACGCTGGATAGCGAGACAGTGTTGGAAACCGAAACAACCATCCCTACTCCGACGATTGTACCTTCTGTGATTCTTACGCCGACGCCGATACCGATGCCTTCACCCACGCGGCGCGAGATCGTCGAACCCACCAAACTACCCTACGTTTTTCCAACGCCCGTTTACATTCCACCGATGCCGCGCGCGCAGCCTACACCGACCCGCGCGCGCTAGTTTTTGTGCCGAGGAATCACGAATGAAACTTGTCACTGCCGATCAAATGCGCGCGCTCGAACAACGCGCCGATGCTAGCGGCAACACTTATGCGATGATGATGGAACGCGCCGGCAAAGCCGTCGCCGATGCGGTGATCGCGCGCTATGGCGCGCGCGCTCGACGCGTGCTGGTACTCGTTGGTCCCGGCAATAACGGCGGCGATGGCCTGGTGTGTGCGCGCTATTTGCACGATGCCGGCGCGCGCGTCGCGCTCTACGTCTGGAAACGCGCCGAGCGCGCTGACGATGAAAATTTCAAACTCTGCCGCGAGCGCAACATCCCGGTCACACGCGCCGAAGACGATACCAACTTTTTCGCGCTCAAAGATTTCCTCGCCGATGCGGACATCATCATAGATGCATTGCTGGGCACCGGCGTCGCGCGTCCGATTGATGGACTTTTGAAAGATTTGTTGAATGTGATAGCCCGGAAGACGGGGAGACAGGGAGACCGGGAGACGGGGAGACCGGGAGACAAGGAGCACCTTGTCTCATTGTCACCTTGTCTCCCGCTCTCCCGTTCACCGAAAATCGTTGCCGTTGACCTCCCCAGCGGACTCAATCCCGATACCGGCGCGCTCGACCCTGCCACACTTGCCGCCGATCTCACTGTCACGTTCGCGTTTCCTAAAATCGGACAACTCATGTTTCCCGGCGCGAACGCGGTCGGCGAACTTGTCGTTGCAGACATTGGCATCCCGGCAGACTGGGCTGATGCTGACGCGCTCGATGTAGCGACCGCGCGCGACATCGCCGCACTCGTCCCGCCGCGCCCGCGCGACGCGCACAAGGGCACGTTCGGCAAAGCGATGATTTGCGCGGGGTCGCTAAACTACGTCGGCGCGGCGTTTCTGGCGGGCGCCGCCGCGACGCACGCCGGCGCAGGGCTGGTCACGCTCGCGCTCGCGCGCACGATTTACCCGATGCTCGCGTCCGCGTTGCACGAGACGACCTTTGTCGTTTTGCCAGACGAAAACGGCGCGCTCGTTTCCGCTGCCGCGCCCGTTCTCCTCGACCATCTATCGGGCTACGACGCGCTCCTTCTCGGCTGCGGTTTCGGTCGCCATCCCCACACCATCACCTTTGTCCAATCTCTAATCCCCAATCTCCAATCTCCAATCCCTCTCGTTCTCGACGCCGACGCGCTCTTTGCGCTCGCGCACATCCGCGAGTGGTGGACGCACCTCGCGCCGAACCGCGCCATCCTCACGCCGCATCCCGGCGAAATGGCAACACTCACGGGTCTATCGCGCGATGCGGTGCAAGCCGACCGCGTGAACATTGCGAAAAAATTTGCCGCGCAGTGGCAACAGATTGTTGTGCTGAAAGGCGCGTTCACCGTGATTGCCGCGCCTGATGGACGCGCAACCTTGTTGCCGTTTGCCACGCCCGCACTCGCCACCGCCGGCACCGGCGATGTACTGGCTGGCACCATCGTCGCGCTACTCGCGCAGGGACTGCGCGCGTACGACGCGGCGATCGCCGGCGCGTACCTGCACGGACTCGCCGGCACGCTTGCCGAAAAAGACATCGGACGCGCGGGCGTTGTCGCCGGCGATTTGCTCGCACGTTTGCCGCTAGCCATCGCCCAGGTGAAACGTGAAACGTAACACGCAATACGCCATACGGAGATGACAATGCCTCAGGCTCTTCTTTCCGTCCACGACAAAACCGGTCTCGTTGAATTTGCGCGCGGCTTGCACGATTTGGGCTGGACACTGATTGCCTCCGGCGGCACCGCGCGCACCCTGCGCGAGCAGCACCTGCCAGTCACCGAAGTTTCAACTTACACCGGCTCGCCGGAAATTCTGGACGGACGCGTCAAGACCTTGCACCCAGCGATTCACGGCGGTTTGCTCGCGCGCGCGACCGACACCGATCGCGCGCAACTGCAACGTTTCGGCTGGGATTACATTGACCTTGTCGCGTGCAATCTCTATCCGTTCGAGCAAACGATTGCGCGCGCTGATGTGACGCCGGAGCAAGCCATCGAGAACATTGACATCGGTGGTGTGACGCTCATTCGTGCCGCCGCAAAAAATTACGCGCGCGTCACGCTCGTTTGCGATCCGCGTGATTACGCGCCGGTGCTCGACGCGTTGCGCGCGGGCACGCTCGATGAAGCGATGCGGCAACGTCTCGCGCTCAAGGGGTTTGCACTCACCGCGCGTTACGATGCGGCGATCGCCGATTATTTTGCCGGCGGCAACACCTTGCGCCTCACCGCGTATCGCGTGCAAAGTTTGCGCTATGGCGAAAATCCGCATCAACGCGCGACACTGTACGCTTACACTCCCGATGCTGGACCACTCGGTGGCACATTGTTGCAGGGCAAGGAACTTTCGTACAACAACCTGCTCGATCTCGATGCGGCGTGGCGCGCCGCACTCAGTTTTGCGCGCCCGACAATTTGCATCGTCAAGCATCTCTCACCCTGCGGCATCGCCTCCGCCGATCATCTTGCCGACGCGTACCGCGCCGCGTTCGAGTGTGACCCGCGCTCCGCGTTCGGCGGCGTCATTGCATCGAATCGCGCGTTCGATGAAGCGACGGCGCGCGCGCTCGCCGATCTCTTCGTCGAGTGCATCATTGCGCCCGGCTTTTCCGATGAAGCGCGCGCGATTCTGGCAGCCAAAAAGAACACGCGCCTCGTGGCAATGCCTGACCTCACCATCGAGCCACCGTACGAATTACGTTCCATCACGCGCGGCATTCTACAACAAGATGCGGATTTCGGCGACCCAGGCGATACGACGTGGCGTGTCGTCTCCCAGCGCGCGCCGACTGAGGAAGAAATGCGCGCGCTGCGATTCGCGTGGCGCGCGGTGCAACACATCAAATCGAATGCGATTGTGCTGGCGCGCGGCGAAGCGACCGTCGGCATCGGTGGGGGGCAACCGAATCGCGTGGATTGTGTGCGCATCGCCATAGAGCGCGCCGGTGATCAAGCGCGCGGTGCGGTGATGGCATCGGATGCATTCTTCCCGTTCCCCGATGCGGTTGAGATCGCCGCGCGCGCCGGCATCACCGCGATTGTTCACCCCGGCGGTTCGCAGCGCGATGCCGAGTCACTCGCCGTCGCCGACGCGGCGAATATCGCGATGGTTGTCACCGGCGTCCGACATTTTCGGCATTGACGCTTGACACTTGACCCCATCCGCCTTACAATCCAATCACCCCATCACCCAATTTCTGGAGGTTCAAATGCCGCCGTTGCCCACTCACATTTTCGGAATGCACGACCCCGGCGCGGAATCGTTGTTCACCAGCGCCAGCAAAACCGGCTGGGTCGTAGTCAGCGTACAGGTCAATCCCCCGGATCACGACGGCGATTTTTCCGCGCTGGCGAGTGCGGGACTTGTGCCGATTGTTCGTCTCAACAATGGTTACGGCGCGGCAGGGACGATCCCCGTGTCCGCGCAGTATGATGCGTTTGCGCAGCAATGCGCGGCGTTTGTGGCGGCGTCCAAACACGCCCACATCTGGGTGATCGGCAACGAGACGAACAGTCCCTGGGAGCGTCCCGGTAACTCCAACGGTCAAGGGGGCGAAGTGATCACGCCCGCGCGCTATGCGCAGTGCTTTGCCCGATGTCGCGCCACCATCAAACGAATCGCCGGACATGCCGACGATTGGGTGGTGCCCGCTGCGCCCGCGCCCTGGAACAATCAAACGACCTACCCGGGCAATACCAGTGGTGATTGGATCAAATATTTTCAGGACGTTTTGAATCAATGCGTCACATTGAACGCCAAACCCGATGCGATCGCGCTGCATACATACACGCACGGACTCGACCCCAGTCTCGTCACGATCAATCGTCCGATGGATCCGCCGTTCCAGAATCGGCAATTTGAATTTCGCGCCTATCGCGATTTTATGGCAGCGATTCCCGCGTCACTGAAAGCGGTGCCGGTGCTCATCACCGAAACGCAGGCGCAACCGTGGGAAGATCGCAACGTCGGCTGGATTCGCGCGGCGTTCAAAGAAATTGACGATTGGAACGCGGTGGCAAGTAATCAGCCGATTCAAGCGCTGGTGCTGTTTCGCTGGCAACGTTTTCCGAGCGACCCGACCGGCTGGAGCATCTCGAATCGTCCCGCGCTCATCGCCGATTTTCGCGCCGCATTGCAAAACAACTATCGCGTGCGCCTGCCCACGCAACCTCCTCCTCCACTCGATCCGGTCGCGCAAGCCGCGATTGCGGCGGCAAAAAAGTTGACCTGGATGCCTATCAACGATCAAGCCGCGCTCTACAAATTCGCCCAGGCGAACAACCTCGGCTATCCGCAAACCGACGAATTCGAGTTCACTTATAACAACGAAACGTATGTGGGGCAGGTGTTCAACCTCGGCATCGTCTATGTGAAAAAAGGCGATTGGGCGAATGTGAAATGGACTAGAAAGTAATGACAAATGAACATTTGTCATTTGCTCGTAATTACTCAGCCGTGCCGTCCATCGCGAAAAGCCCCACCCCCTCGCCCCCTCTCCACGCCGCAGAGCGGCGTGGGGAGGGGGAATCAAGGGCGGGGGAGTGAGCGGGCGGCTTCGCCGCCCGCCCACTCCCCTGCTCCCATCTCCCCCTTCTGATATAATGTGATGCG
>DAOTYB010000233.1:0-2104 GCA_034435315.1 Anaerolineae bacterium
CTTAAGGCTGGCACTTGCTCCATTCCTCGCCCCCTCCTTCGCCTGAATTTGGGAGAGGGGAGGGTTGTAATGCGGCATTCCCCGCTTAAGTTGACGCGTATGCCCCCTAGAGCCCCCTCCCCACGCCGCAGAGCGGCGTGGGGAGGGGGAAAGAAGAGAAGGAGTGTGTGGGGCGGGCGGCTTCGCCGCCCGCCCCACACGCCTCCTCCTTTCTCCCCCTGCTCTCCCCGCTACGCGGGGAGAGCAGGGGGCAGGGGGATGAGAGGGGTTGTTCCCGAGGAACAACGGCGAAATCCTAATGGCGGAGAAGACTTTTGACACCTACTTGGGATTGGGAGGAGACCTATGAACAAAAGACACGTTTTGATTCTCTTGCTTTTCATTGCGACCAGTTGCACAACACCGACACCCACTTCCCTGCCACCTACGCAAACACCCTGGATTATCACTGTTACACCCAGTGCCAGAGAAACAGCGGCTTGGCCGACTATCACATTTGGCGCAAACACCATCTCCTGGAACGATGCACACCGTTTCGTGGGACAAACCAAAACGGTGTGCGGTAACGTCGTGCGCACGACCTTTGCCGAAAACACCACGGGCCAGCCCACCTACCTTGATCTGGGGCGCGCGTATCCTGATCCTTCGCGACTCAGCATCGTCATCTGGGGAAATCAGCGCGCGAATTTCCCCACCCCACCCGAAACAATGTATCGAAACAAAACAATTTGCGTGAACGGTGTCATCAAGACCTATCAAGGTGTAGCACAAATCGAAGTGCGTACACCTGCGCAGATCGAAATCAAATAAACCACTCTGGCAGAAAATAGAGGTGAGGGCGAACGGCTTCGCCGTCCGCCCTCACCTCCACTCCCATTTCCTCCTTGTCCCCTCACTTGGCGGGAAGAGCCAGAACGACCGAGGGGGCTTCTTCCTGAACACAGTTGCACAATGCAGGGTCGGTGTAGCATCGTGACCGGAAAGAAATGTCACGGTGGGACGTTGTGCACATACGATTTTTGGGTTATACTTGAAACGGGCACAAACTTTCATTTTAATTACTCAGCCGTGCTGTCTATGGCATCACGCCCCACCCCCTTGCCCCCTCCCCACGCCGCTCTGCGGCGTGGGGAGGGGGAATCAAGAGAGGAAGGAGGGAAGTGGCGGGCGGCTTCGCCCGCCACCTCCCCTCCTCACCCCCTTCTCTCCCCGCCACGCGGGGAGAAGGGGGTAGAGGGATGAGTGGGGTCAAGCCGTACTGTGCAAACCAAAATGAAAGTTTGCGACCTTTGTAAGGTACAGCAGCAGTATCTTTGCCCTAGACGCGTTGCATGGCTAGTGCCTGATTGAACTTTTTCATCAGACGCGACTTGCGCCGCGCGGCATTGTTCTTTTTGATGACACCCTTTTCCGCGGCTTTATCGAGGGCGCGAATGGCTTGCCGCACCGCGATCTCGGCTTCGGCGAGTTTACCCGCAGCAATCAGCGCGCTGGCTTGCTTGACTTCGGTACGCGCGGTCATTCGCACGACGCGGTTGCGGGCACGGCGTCGCAAGTTTTGCCGCATGGCTTTTAACGCCGAGCGTTTACGCGCTTTTTTGGCGGACTGTGGATTTGCCAATTTGAAACATCCTCCCTGAATGATTTCGGGCGGAATATACAACAGGTTGGAGAAATAGTCAATTTGAGAACAGGTCTGTATGCATTGACACTCGCGAAGTAACTATGCAAAAGTTTTTTCCGCTTTCGTAGCACAGGATAATTACTCAGCCGTCCTATCCATCGCGCAAGCCCCACCCCCTAGCCCCTCCCCACGCCGCAGAGCGGCGTGGGGAGGGGGAAATAAGGGAATAGGGGTGTGGGCGGGCGGCTTCGCCGCCCGCCCACACCCCTCCGCCCATTTCCCCCTGCTCTCCTCGCTTTGCGGGGAAAGCAGGGGGCAGGGGGATGAGAGGGCATACGCATCAAGCTAACACCTCCTTGCCACAAGCGAGCAGGAGTTGATACAAATTCGGTTTAGTTTTGCGCGTGTTCAGGCGCGCACCTTTCGCCAGACACGCTTGAATGGTGCAAAACACTTTAGTCAGGTGCTCTTCGGACTCAA
>DAOTYB010000234.1:0-3923 GCA_034435315.1 Anaerolineae bacterium
GCGAAGCCGCCCGCCTCCACCCCGTCCTTTGACTCCCCCTCCCCGTTGGGGCGAAAATTTTTCGCCCCAACGGGGAGGGGGCAGGGGGTGGGGCTATGCGTTTGCAAAAGTGCAAAAGGTGGGCTGAGAAGCTTGCCCCAAAACTGAAATACACTCCGCGAAAGGTGGCGCGAAAGCAGCGCGAAAGGTGGCGCGAAAAGACGCGAAAGTGGCACGAAAGCAGTAATTTTCGCGTTCATTTTCGCGTTTCTTTCGCGTTCCGTTTCGCGTTCGCTTTCGTGTTCATTTCGCGTCCGCGCGTAACAGTTCGATCGTCTCGTACGCGTGACGCAGGTGCGGAATGACGATGCTCCCACCCACCACCAGCGCGACGTTGAGCGCGTCGTACAATTCCGCGTCCGTGTAGCCAGCGGCGACGCATTGAATCAGATGATAGTCAATGCAATCGTTGCAACGCAACACGGTGGATGCCACCAAGCCGAGCAGTTCTTTGGTTTTGCCCGGCAACGCGCCGTCCGTGTACGCCATCGTATCAAGATTGAAAAAGCGTTTGATGCCCAGATGATCACTGGCGAGAATTTTCTCGTTCATCTTTTCGCGATAGGCGCGAAATTCAGCGAGACGAGAAGGCACCTGTCTGTCTTCCATCCTTCGTCCTTCGTCTTTCGTCATTCGTCATTCGCCCACAATCGGCAGCATATCCGGCGCGTGCGTCAGCACGGTGATCTGCGCCGCATCACCATGTCGCGCCAGTGCGTCGGCGAGCGCGTCGTCCACGCTGGCAAAGGGCGTGAAACCGAGTGCGCGCGCATCCTCGCGCGGAATGCCATCGCTCACCAGACTGATGCGCGCGCGTTCGCGCATCTTTGCCCACGCGAGCGCGAGCGCGCCCGAAACCACATCGCGAATCGTTCCGTCCTCCAGACGCGCCAGAATCGTCGCCGCGTCGAGCGCGGTAAAATCGAGCATCTCGCGATGTGTCACCGAAACGCCTTCGGGGCTGGGTGTGACGACGATGACCGTGCCACCGTCTTTGACAGCAATGTCCGCCGGGTAGAGCGACTTGTGCGCCTGCCAGAATTCGATATCGCACGGGTGCGAGCCAGCGATAACGATGTCCGCGCGCGCCGGCAGCGAAACACCATACACCGCGCGCGCGGTCGCGACGCCGGCGCGGAATGCCGCGCGCACATCGCCGTAAAACGCGCGCACCAGTTTTCCCTCTGCATTCAGCACACAGTTCAGAATCACGCGCAAGCCGACGCGTTCGGCAATCGTTTCCATCTCGTCACGCACCGGCGATTCGACGAGTCCAAGATACGAGCGTCGCGTGCGCGTGCTGAACAGGTGCGTGGCGCCGGTCGTCGCCGCGCCGGAAATGCCGGGCTGGACGATCTTGGCGCCAGCAGAATAGCCGGGAATGTGATGCGGCACGATGCTCCCTAGGCCGATGAGTAAATCGGCTTCCACCGCAAGCCGCGCGACGTGAATCGGCGTGCCGTTAGGCGTGGTGCCCAAATCGGCTAGTTGCGCTGGGTCTTGCCATGGGCTGTTGATGACGCGCACGCGACTCGTCACCGCGCGCGTGAAATGCGTTTCGATTTCCGCGTCGGTCATTGGGCGATGTGTTCCCAGCGCGATGAGCACGTACACCTGTTCGTCGCGAATGCCGGCGCGGTTGAGTTCATCGAGCAAAATCGGAATGAGGGTGTGCGAAGGGGTCTGGCGCGTGAGATCGTCAGCAATGATGACGACGCTGTGCGCGCCGCGCGCGAGTGTCGCGAGGGGCGGCGCGCCAATCGGCTGTGCGAGCGCGCGACGAATTTCGGCGGCTGCCTCGGGCGCGGGCGGTGTCTCGTGGGGCGTGGTGTACGCCAGCAGGTTGCGTTCGGGAACGCGAAAGGTTAGCGTTTGATTACCGTACGGCAAGGTGAGTTCACGCGGCATAATGTTCGATGACCTCACGGTTGAGTTGCACGCCCAAACCTTTGCCCTCTGGCACGTACGCGTGACCGTTGTCAATGCGGATTGGCTCCACAAGTACCTGCTCGCGCAATGGCGTGGGTGAAACGTCGCGCAGCATATAGCCACCGCCGGGTGTGGATGCCAGAAGGTGCAGCGCGGCGGCAAAGCCCACATCGCTGCCGTAGTGATGCGGCGAGTAGGGCACGCGAAACGTTTGCGCGAGCGCGCACAGGCGGCGACACTCGGTCAAGCCGCCGCAGCGTGTGGGATCGGGCATCAAATAGTCAATCGCGCGCGCGGCGAGGAGTGTGTGCACATCGTCGCGATCAAACGCGTTTTCGCCGGCAGCGATAGGCGTTTCGGTTTGTGCGGCAAGTTCCGCCAGACCGGTCACATCGTCGCAACGCAACGGTTCTTCGAGCCAGTAGAGGTGATACGGTTCGAGCGCGCGCACCATTCGGCGCGCGGTGGCGCGATCCCAGCCCATATTCGCATCGGCGAGTAAATCAATTTTGCCGGCAAAAGCGCGATGGACGATCTCGACCAGACGCAGGTCTTGATCGGGATCGAAACCGATGCGCAGTTTGACGGCGCGAAAACCGCGCGCAACCCACTCGCCGACGCTTGCGACCGGGTCCTGGGTGCTAAAGCCGACGGCGTAGAGCGGCACCGCGTCGCGCAGTTTGCCGCCCAGGAGCGCGTAGATGGGCACGCCGTAGGCTTTGCCGGCAATGTCCCAAAGCGCAATGTCCACACCGCCGATGGCGGAAAGAATCGCGCCTTTGCCCCACAACAATCCCAGACGAAGCAGCGCGCGATACATTTTGTCCCACAGCGCTTCGATGCGGAGTGGGTCTTCGCCGATGAGGAGTGGCGCGATGCCATCGAGAAGCGTGGCGCGGCGTTCGGCGAGTGACCAGTGCGGAAAGTTGACGGAGGTTTCGCCAATGCCGGTGATGCCGGCATCGGTTTCGATTTCGATGAGCGCGAACTGGCGATGGGTCATTGGTCCCCACGCCAAGCGCAGGGGTTGCGCGAGGGGATATTTCAGAGCGATAAAGCGGAGGTTGGTGATTTTCATAGTGCGTATTGCGTAGTGTGTTATTCGAGAATTTCGTAGGGGCTGGAGGTGGGCCACTGGGGCAAAAGTCCCACGAACATAATGCCGCCGACGACGCAGAGGCGAATCGTTTCGGTGCCGGTGTTAAAGACGCGATGCGGGGTGTTCTCGTGATTGTAGATAGCATCGCCGGCAGAGAAATCATAGCGCTGTCCATTCGATTCGATGTAGCCGCGTCCTTGCAGGACATAGTACACTTCTTCGCAATTGTGTTTATGCAGCGGCGAGTGCGCGCCGGGTTCGATTTCGACGATACCCAGAATCAACGTTTTGGTGGGAAAGCCGGTTTCGGGATAGATGACTTTCCAGTCGCGCACACCGGGGCGGCTTTCCATCGGCGCGCCACCGATGAATTCGGAAGGGTGAATCACTACGCGAGACATTGCAACTCCTCCTTCGAAAATGTGGGGCAAATTTGAAAATTTGCCCTACGTCCCTCATTTTCATCCGTCGTGGCGGGCGGTTACGCCCATGAACAACTCCTTCGAAATTGTGGGGCAAATTTGAAAAATTTGCCCTACGTCCCTCATTTTCATCCATCGTGGCGGGCACGTGTGCCCATGAACAACTCCTTCGAAAATGCATTTGTCCACAAAGGTCACGAAGGAACACGAAGAAAAAACCTTCGTGTATCTTCGTGTTCTTGGTGGATATACCCGGCACGGGCACAAACTTTCATTTTACCCAGCCGGACCGTCTATGGCGTAAAGCCCCACCCCCTTGCCCCATATGCGTCAACTTTAGCCAGTGTCCGCGATGGGGACTAAACCAGTAACCCGGCCAAACGCCGGGTAGCGTCAGCAAGTTGTAGAGGGCGCTTGCGGCGAGAGGAGCGCAA
>DAOTYB010000235.1:0-1644 GCA_034435315.1 Anaerolineae bacterium
ATTGCAGCCGCAGTTCCAACGTCTCAAGCGACGACGAAATATGTTCACGATGTTGTGAACCCTATCTGACCTAAACGAATCTCAAAAAGTGTTCACGATGTTGTGAACCCTGACATCTAGGGCTTTGTCAAAGTCGTAGTCCATCGAGTATACTCTTGGCAACCAACCGAAAGAGGAGTCTGCCAAATGGATCAGCCCAAGTATACCACCCTGACCGATGCTCTCAAGTCCATTCCCGACCCACGTCGCGCTCGCGGCAAGCGTTATTCGTGGCTGTTTCTGCTCACGCTCATCGCTGCCGCTTTGGCGAGCGGACAAAAGACTGTCAATGCCATCGCGGACTGGGTTAAATTGCATGCGGATGAACTGCGCGAATCCTTAAAACCGCCCAAGGGACGCCTGCCCAGTGGG
This sequence comes from Anaerolineae bacterium, assembly GCA_034435315.1. Classification (GTDB taxonomy): domain Bacteria; phylum Chloroflexota; class Anaerolineae; order UBA4142; family UBA4142; genus VGOB01. Next base: position 412 of record DAOTYB010000235.1, read on the forward strand.
TCAACATTCTATCGCACGGTACGGATGATTGACCTCGCAGCGCTGGAAGCCCACTTGTCTGGCTTAGCAGAGTCGCTCGTGACAGAAACTGCTCCGAGCGCCGTGATTGCGACGCCAGAAGGCAAACACCTCGAAGGTCAATCGCTCGACAGCAAAGAGGTGCATGGTTCGCACGCACACGGTCAACCGCTGACTTTGGTGAGTTTGGTTCAGCACGGCACCGGCATTACGCTCGCGCAAGTCGAAACAGACACGAAAAGCAATGAAATCCCTGCCGCCGCCCAATTATTGGCTGGGCGAGATCTCACGAACACCGTCACGACCATGGATGCGCTCCATACCCAACGTGATTTAACGCAACAAATCTTGGATCAACACGGGCACTACTTGATGGTCGTCAAAGAGAACCAGCCGACGCTCTACCAAGCCATCCAGTTGCTCTTTGAGCAACCGCCTTGGTTGAAGCAATACCAATCCAAGGAATACCAAGTCTATGTCAGCGTCACCAAGGGGCATGGGCGACTGGAGAAACGGTGTCTGGAATGTAGCACGGCGCTCAACGCGTATGTGGCCTGGCCCGGCGTGGGTCAGGTCATGCGGCGGCAATGTACACGCGTGATCATAAAAACGGGCGAAGTCAGTCATACGGTGGTACGGCATTACCAGTCTCCGCCCGCAGGAGGCTGGGGCAGCGCAATTGGAATTATTGTGGCGGAGACACTGGACAATTGAGAATCGCGATCATTACGTGCGCGACGTGACCTGGGGCGAAGATGCCTGCCAGGTTCATACCGGTCATGCGGCGCATGCGTTAGCCGCTCTTCGCAATGCGATTCTCAGTTTGTTCCGGTGGAAAGGGTGGGCAAACATCGCGGCCGCCCTCCGGTACTATGCGGCTTCCGTGCTTCGCTCACTGGAATTGATTGGAGCGGTTCCTGCTCGACTTTGACAAAGCCCTACCCATGGTCCAATCCACCCTTGACAAAACAATTGAAATCGTTTACAATAGCGTTGTAAACGATTCCAGGTCTCTCTTCCGCCATAACGTCTAGTCCATTCCTCACCCGACCCTGAAAAAATGTTGCTATGCCCACACCCACGAGTCAGGATGTCGCCCGACGCGCCGGCGTGTCCATCGCGACCGTCTCGCGTGTGCTCAATAACGCACCGCATGTCCGCCCGGAGATTCGGCGCAAAGTCTTGCGTGCCGTCAAGGCGTTGAACTATCAACCC
>DAOTYB010000236.1:0-5053 GCA_034435315.1 Anaerolineae bacterium
GGGGCAAGGGGGTGGGGCTATTCACGATGGCTGGTATGGCTGAGTAATTACCTTTGTTTTTCATCACGGCAACTGCTGGAGAAAATCGTCCACCGCGCGCATAAACGCTTCGGGACACTCTTCTTGTGGAATGTGACCACAACGAGGAATCACCACCAGTTGCGCATTCGGCAGCGTGCGCGCCAGCCGCACACTTTGCTCCGTCGGCACGATGCGATCATCATCGCCGGTAATCACCAGCGTTGGCATCGTCAGTTCGGCAAGCCGGCGTGACAAATCGGTGGGGCGGCTCGCCGCAGTAAATTCCCACAGCGCACGATCCCAGTTCTCCGCGCGCAGTGGTCTGGTGTAACCCTCCCAGATCTCCGGCGTAAGTTTCGTTGGATCATGCCACGCCGATCGGGCAAACTCGATGCCCCAGTTTCTGATTTGCCGCGCCACCAGTTGACCGATGCGACGCCCCTGTGGAGTTGTCATCAACGGCTGATACCACGACGCGCTACCACCGCCGATGAAAATCGCCGGACTGACCAGAATCAGCGCGCGCACGCGCGCAGGATGACGCAGCGCGGTCAGCGCGGCGACGGTTCCCCCCGCCGAGTTACCCACCAGAATCGCGCGCGGCATTCCCAGCGTATCCATCATCCCGATTGCCAGTTCGACCTGCGCGTCAATACTGTACGGATTCGTACCGGTCCACTCGCCGGGCATCGGGCGCGCGGTCAAACCAAACGCCGGGCGATCATACGCCACGACTGTACCGCGTTCGGCAAAGGGTTGCATTACCTCACGCCATGAGAACACACTGGCAGCAAAACCGTGTAGCAACACAAACCTCGGTTCTCCTTGCCCCGCCATCTTGTAATGCACCTTGATTCCGTTCACGACGATGAAACGACTGTCGGGGTCTGCCAATTTTTCCGGTGGCATCGTATCTTCGAGCGGCGGAATCGGAATCAGCAAGGGAACCACCAGCACCAGAACGATTAGCCCACCCAAAATAATCAGAACGATTTTGATGACGCGTTTCAGTTTCGCCATTCTTTCTCCGTGATACATACCACTCCTGCCGCGCCGGGTCCCAGATGTGCACCCAGGATGGGAGTGACCTGCAAACATATTTCGCTGTTCAATGTGGGAAAACGCTGTTGGATGAGTTGCCGCAGTTCGTCAGCCCGCTCAGGACGATCTGTGTACACCACGGCGAGGTGACGCAAGGCGCCCCACGTTTGCATCAGTTGCAAAAGGCGTTCCAGCGCGCCCTTGCGCGTGCGCGTTTTCTCGATGGTCACCTGACCATCGTGCACGCGTAACACCGGCTTGATTTGCAAGGCAGTCCCCAATCCCGCCAGGAGCCACGAGATGCGACCACCACGCCGCAAATTTTCCAGCGTGTCAATCACGGCGCAGGCCTGGGTGCGCGCGATTTGCTCGCGTAGCGCGGCCAGAATTTCGGGCACCGTGGCGCCGGCTTGCGCCATCCGCGCTGCGGTGACCGCCTGCCAGCCCGCGCCAAGCGATAATTGTCGCGAGTCGAACACCGTCACGCGCGCGCGGGTCACTTGTTGCGCCGCCACCTGCGCCACGCTGTACACCGCACTCAACGTCGAGGAGAGATGAATCGCGATGATTTCTGTCGCACCTTCGGCGACCAGTTGCTCATAGGTGCGTACAAAAATGTCAATACCCGGCGCGGCGGTCCTGGGAAACTCTGAATAGTACGGCAATTGAGCATAAAATTCCTGCCGCGATAAATCCACGCCGTCAAGAAATCCCTGTGTGCCAATCGTGATGTAACAGGGCACGACCGCGATGCCGAACTGCTGGGCCCATTCCGTAGGCACATCGCAGGTGCTATCCGTCGCAATGCGAATCGTCATTCTTCATCTCACTTTCAGAATCAACTCTAACGCACGCTCCAGATTGCGTTCATCCAGTAACTCGATGCGGTCAGCGTAGGTGTGCCAGGTCAATTGAAGATAGTACAGATGATCACCACTCACGAGCACACTATCCAGACCGCTGGCGACGAACACGTTAGCATCTCCGCGTGCGGTAAAGCGTTCATAGACAACCAAACGGGGGTACGCGCGCACCAGTTCGCGCGTCAGGCGCGCGTTCGGCAAGTGATAGGCAGGGAGAACCGTGAACGTGCGACCATCGCACGCCCAATCGCCGAACAAGGGCACGGTGAACACCCAGCCCACCTGTTCCGCCAGAGCGCGCACCGCGAGTTCGCCGCGCCCGAGGTTATCAAAAGTGATGATGCCACGAAGCGGTAGCGCGTTGGCGCGCGCGTACGCGAGGAATGCCTGCGCCCCGCGCAAGCCCGTCTCTTCTTCGCCGGTGAACAAAAAGGCGCGCGCGCCCGCGTCGCCTTGCCGCGTCAACACGTCAATCGCGGCGAGGAGCACGCTCACCGCCGCCGTATTGTCCGATGCTCCCTCATAAGCCGCCTCATCGTACAATTTATCATAGTGCGCGGCAAAGACCAGGTACGGACCCGGCGAATCGAAATGGACGAACAGGTTGGCTTGCGGCGAATCGGGAATGGGAATCACGATAACGCGTCGCCCTGGTGCGTCGAGTTGGCGGTGCAGGTAGGCGAGGCGTTCCGTATTCGTCAGCGCAACCAGTTCGTAGAGCGACGCGTAAGGTCCCGCGCGCTGAATCGGTACTCGCGCCTGCGGATCGTACGTGACCACATCGCGCAAATAAAAAAACACGCCTTCGTACAGCGCGCGGGCATTGGGAAGAATCAAAAGCGCGACAAGCCCCAGCAGGAGGACACTACGCCTGAACATTGTTGAGCAGTGAAGAGGTGGGGGGCACGCTGACTTTGAAAATCGCGCCGCGTGATTTCCATTTCGATGGCGATGTGTTCGCCGCGTTCAATCGAAAAACGCTGCGCGGCACCGCGCGACCGAAAACCACACGCGGCAAAACAGCGTTGCGCGCGCGTGTTTTCGGGATAGGTGAACAGGTACATCCGTCCCAGACGCAGCGTTCCAAACGCATAGTGAAGCAACAGGCGGATCGCGGCGCGCCCATAGCCCTTGCCCCACTCGGAGGTTTCGCCGATGACGATGCCCAATTCCCCCTCGCCGCGCGTCCAGTCAATCGCGAAAATACCGATGCGTCCGATCAACTGGCGTTCGCGCGTGAGAATGAAAAAGACGCGCCGATGCTCTTGCACCGCGCGTTGATCTTGGCGCAAACGTTCGCTAAACTCGGCGAGTGACAAATCGGTGGGCACACCGCCACTCCAGCGCAAGAGCTGTTCATCGCGCGACCACCGATACAGTCGCGCGATTTCTTCCGCACTGAGCGGCTCGTCGAATGGACGCAAACCGACGCGCTCGTCCCACAGGATTGCCATCGCTACCTCTGAATGAGCCGACCGACGCGTAACAGTCCCACGATCGTTTTGGCGTCCACAATGTCACCGCGTTCAATCATCTTGAGGGCGTGCCCGAACGAGAAAAACTGCGTCTGGAGGAATTCATCCGCCTGGCGGTTACTGCTACCAGGCACAAGGCGTCGGGCTAGAAAGAGGTACATCTTTTCGGTCAGAATGCCGGGGCTGGAATAAAAGTATCCCAGCGCGCGCCATTCGGCAGCCCGATAACCACTTTCCTCTTCCAGTTCACGCGCCGCGCAGTGCGCGGGTGCTTCGCCTGCCTCCAGCGTGCCCGCTGGAATTTCCCACAGTTCACATCCCGCCGCCGAACGATACTGCTTGACCAGCAAGACGCGCTGGCGCGCATCCAGCGCAACGATGGCCACCGCGCCGGGATGCTCGACGATTTCGCGCGTCACGATGTGTTGCGTCGGCAAGCGGACCTGATCCAGCCGCAGCGTAAGCAGGTGTCCGCGATAGCGATACTCGCTCTGGAGTATTTCTTCGGTCATCAGGATTCGCGTTCCAACATAAAAAGCACGGTGGATCGTACCGACACCGCGCTTTTTCGATGGACTCAGGGTGCAGGGATAACCAACACCATTCCCGGATAAATCGCATGCGGATTAGCAAGATGGTTTGCCATCTGCAAGGCAAGCGGTGTGGTCTTAAAGCGCAGGGCAATCGCATAGAGCGTATCACCGGGGCGAACGGTGTAGTTGATAGTCCCTCCTGCTCCCGGCGTAGGCGTCACATTGCCCGGCACTGGCGTGGCGCGGGCAGGGATGCGCAACACCTGACCGGGGTACAACAGGTTGGGATTGATGCCCGGATTCGCCGCCAGAAGTTGGGCGCTGGTGAGTCCAAATTTACGCGCGATCTGTGAGAGCCATTCACCGCGTTGTACGGTGTACGTCGTTGGTTCGGTGCCTGGACCAATCGGTGTGGCTGGCGCGCTGCCGGGCGCGGGAATCGTCAATCGCTGTCCGGGATAAATCACATTCGGATTGATGCCCGGATTCGCCGCGAGCAATGCTTCGAGTGTGACATTATGCCGGTCAGCAATCTTTCTCAACCAGTCTCCCCACTGCACGGTGTACGTGCGGGCTGTCCCGGGTATCGGTGAAGGCGTCACGGTGGGGGCAAACGTGGGTGTCCGCGTCGCCGTCGGAGGGATGGGGGGAACCGTCACTGTCACAGGAAGCGTGGGCGCAGGGGTAGGCGATTCGCGCGTGGGCAAGGGTGTCGTAACCAGAGGCAAAGGTGTGCCGGTCGTTAACACCAACGGCGTTGCTAGAGGAGTAAGTGCCTGAGCCGCTGCCGGCGGTGGCACATCCAGCGGTTTTTCACGCGTACAGGCAAGTAGGCTGAGCGCGCCGACACACACCACGCTCAGCATCATCCAACGCTTTACCAAGTTGACCTCGCTCATCGGCAACCTCCTTGAGAAAATCGGTGTCGCCGGGTTGCGCCAGCATATTAACACAAGTCGCGCGCGGCGTCAAATTGATGTGCAGGGTAACCCTCACGGAATTTCCAATCTCGGCACGTTTGTTGTATAATGAAAACGCATGCTTATCTTTCAGACAAGGAGGTCACCCCTTATGCAAGCACCGCAATTCAAGGATTTGCATCCCTCACCACGCTTGCTTT
>DAOTYB010000237.1:0-2072 GCA_034435315.1 Anaerolineae bacterium
CCCCTATTCCCTTGTTTCCCCCTCCCCACGCCGCCAAGTGGCGTGGGGAGGGGCTAGGGGTGGGGCTATTTCGCGATGGATAGGACGGCTGAGTAATTATCCTGCGGAAAAAACTTTTGCATGGTTAGTTGCGCACGCCGCAGGTACTACACGCCGTGCTACTGCACGCGGCACAGCCACCGCCTCCCAGCGCGCTGACGGTGCCATCGCTACTGTGACTGAAGGCAAGGACGCGCGAGATTTGACGTGCCACGTGTGAACTCTGACAGTTAGGGCACATTGCAGGATCGTCTATTTGTTTAATCGAACGGCGTAACTCGAATCGGGTTTTACATTCCGAGCACACATATTCGTAGGTAGGCATACCTCTCCTTATCACCGAACGTTTGAAAATTCTTTTTTCATTCTACTCTGTTTTTCGATAGGATGCAAGAGGGGGGAACTCGGCTTGAAACTATAGTAATCTACCCACAATGTTGCTCAACGCCACCCAGAGGAGAATTTGCACCAGCCACGCGCCGGTCATCAGCAAGAGGGTTGCCGCGCGTTCGCGCCGATGCAAGACCACGCCCAAAACGGTGTTCATACTCATCACTACAAGGCCAATGAGCGGCAAAATGAAAATGTTACTCTTGGTTTCGATGCGATCTGCCATTCCGGTCGCGTCAAAGTGCATCGGTAGCAAGTCGGGCAGAGCGTCAAACCGTAGCCACAAGTACGCCAGCAGTGTTACATTCGTGACGACGACCAGCACAAATAAAATCTGCGTGGCGCGATCGCGCGCGAGCAAAACCCACCACGACGGTGCGTGTGGCGTTGTCTTTTCCTGACGCGAGGCCAGTGTTTCGGGAGGTGGCGGAACGGGAACAGCAGAATTCATTGCGTTGCTCTCGATGAAAAACCGACCGCTGTTTTACCAGCGGTCGGAACTGGATGGGTCAGGGCGTTTTGGTGTACACAGGTGTTAGCCAATCCTTGTGTGCGGGTACTTTGCCCCGTACCACATCAAAGTACGCCTCTTGCAATCGCTTGCCGACGGGACCCACGCGCCCATCGCCGATGGGGCGATGATCAATCTCGATGACGACAGCCACCTGCGCACCGGTGCCGCAGAACAACACTTCGTCGGCGATGTACAACTCGGTGCGATCAATCAAGCGCTCTTGCACAGGGATGCCCAACTCGCGCGCGAGTTGCAAAACGGTCGCGCGCGTAATGCCTTCCAGAATGTTATCGGACACCTGTGAGGTGATGAGGGTGCCATCGCGCACGATAAAGAGATTCATCGCACTTCCTTCGGCGACGTGTCCATCGGTGTTCAAAACAATGGCTTCGTCATAGCCATTCCAGTGGGCTTCGCTTTTGGCAAGTGCCGAGTTGATATAGCCACCCGTGATTTTGCCGCGCGCGGGAATGATATTGTCGTCAATCCGCCGCCACGAGGAGACACAGGCGCGTACCTGCAAAGCGATGTAATTGCCCAGCGGTTTGGTAAAGCACGCAAAGTCGAACGTCACGTTGTACAGGCGTGGCGTAATATCCTCGGTGGCATTGTACACCAGTGGGCGGATGTACGCGTCTTCGCGATACTCTTCGCGGCGCAACAGTTCGATGATAATGTGCTTTAACTCGTCTGCCGAGTAGGGGAGAGGATTGTTAAAAAACTTGCACGAGTTGAGCAGGCGGCGAATGTGATTCTCGATGCGAAAGACGTAGAGTTGTTGCTGCTCTTCGTTCCAATAGGCGCGAATGCCACCAAACGCGCCGATGCCATAGTTGACCACCTGGGACATAATGCTGACTTTGGCTTCAGCAATCGGAACGAATTTGCCCTGAAAAAATGCCCATTGGGGATGCTGCTTTTCTGTCATCGGGTCTCCTCTCTGGTCTGGTGCTTGGTTGATCTGCTGACTGATCGTAACTGCTCAGCCCCAGGTTCGCTCGCTATCGGTTAGAAACCGATGACTAACGCAAGCCGATGGCTGAGCCTGAATTTCGCCGTCGTGCCCCGGGAACAACCCCACTCATCCCCCTGCCCCCTTCTCTCCCCACATAGCGGGGAGAGAAGGGGG
>DAOTYB010000238.1:0-5939 GCA_034435315.1 Anaerolineae bacterium
TTGTCATTGCGAGGAGCGGTCTTTGCGACGAAGCAATCCCCTATTGCGGTGTGGAGATTGCTTCGCCGCTGCGCGGCTCGCAATGACAGGGGGCTGACTTTGCACAAGCCCTGCATTATCCCTCAGGACAACTTTACTAAACTCGCGCTTTGGACTATAATTGTCACCGTGCCACAGAAACGCGATTATTATCAGGTTCTTGGCGTCAGTCGTGACGCAAGTGATGATGAAATCAAAAAAGCGTTTCGCCGCCTTGCCAAGCAGTACCATCCCGACGCCAATCCGAACGATCCCAGTGCCGCTGAGAAATTCAAGGAAATCGGCGAAGCGTACCAGGTGCTGTCCGATCCCGAAAAGCGGCAGTTGTATGACCGTTATGGTCACAACCCTCCGCAGGGATTTGGCGATTTCACCGGCTTTGCCGATATTTTCGACGAGTTGTTCGGTTTTGGTGGTATGCGGGGTGCGGCGCGACGGGGTCCGATCGCCGGCGCGCACATCAAACACAGTCTGACGATTACGCTGGAAGAAGCCGTCTTTGGCGCCGAAAAAGATGTGCAGGTCACGCGCCTTGAAACCTGTCCCGATTGTCATGGCACTGGCGCAGCCACAGGCACATCGCCGGTGCGTTGTCCACAATGCGGTGGCAGCGGCGAAGTGCGCCGCGCGGTGCAATCCTTGTTCGGTTCATTTATCAACGTGACCACCTGTCCGCGCTGTGAGGGCGAGGGCGAAATCGTCACCACACCTTGTTCCACCTGCAAGGGCCAAAAGCGCGTCTATGCCACGCGCACCATGCGCGTCAATGTGCCACCGGGTATTGACGACGGGATGCAAATCCGACTGGCTGGTGAAGGGGAACACGGTTTGCGCGGCGGTCCTCCCGGCAATCTCTACATTGTCGTCAACATCAAAAAGCATCCTCTCTTCCAGCGCGATGGCAACGACCTGTTGCTCGAATTGCCGGTCAACATCGCACAAGCCGCGCTGGGCGATCAAATCCAGATTCCCACCTTGAACGGCGAAGTCGCGTTCGTTCTGCCGCCCGGAACTCAACACGGGCAAACCTTTCGCATCAAAGAGGCAGGGGTGCCGTACTTGCGCCGCAACGGGCGCGGTGATCTAGTCATCACCGTGCGCGTTGTGGTCCCCAAGAAACTGACGGAGCAACAAAAAGCCCTCTTGCGCGAACTGGCGCGCTCGCTTGGCAAAGAACCCGTTGCCTCTAAAAGCATTCTCGATAAAATGAAGGACGCGTTCAAATGATGTGTCGCGGGATACGGATACCGTTGACGCATCACGTTGTGCCCCACCGACCTGATGAACTGGCTGGAACTTGCCATTCAAACCGATGCTGAAGGCGCCGAAGCCGTCGCGGCACTGTTAAATGAATTTGTCGAAAACGGCGTGGCGATTGAGCAAACGCTGATTCCAGAGCGCGAGCAGGAATTCGATCCGACGCAAGCGTTCACTGTGCGCGCTTTTTTTTCGCCGGCACAACGCGCGCAACTGGCGCGCGCACAGGAACGTCTGTGGCATCTGGCACAACTGCGTCCAATGTCCACGCCGCGCGTGCGCGAACTGGCAGAAGAGGATTGGGCAGAGGCGTGGAAAAAGCACTATACGATTCTACACATCGGCGAGCGTCTGGTCATCAAACCTTCGTGGCTCGAGTACACACCGCAGCCCGACGAGGTGGTGATCGAACTGGACCCGGGAATGGCGTTTGGGACGGGGTTGCATCCTACCACGCGTTTGTGTATGCGCGCGCTGGAAGTGTATCAGCGCGGCGTGCCGCGCGTACTGGATGTGGGTACGGGCTCGGGCATTCTGGCAATCACAGCAGCGAAACTGGGCGCGCGCGAAATCCTTGCCCTCGATACGGACATCATCGCGGTTGAAACGGCCACGCGCAACGTCGTCATCAATCGAGTCGAACATATCGTGCAGGTCGTACGCGGCTCGCTGGATGAGACGTGTAACCAATTCGACTTGATTTGCATCAATATCCTTGCTGATGTCATCGTCGAACTTGCCCCGGCGCTCGCACGCGCGGTAAATGCGGAGGGCTTGATCATCGCCTCTGGAATCCTCGCACATCAAGCCGAGGAGGTCGAAGAAGCATTCGTGGAAGTAGGTATCGAAACCATCGAGCGCAATCAGGAAGATGATTGGATTGCGCTGATTGGAAAAAAATCAAGGAGGTAACCAGTGGCAAACATAAACACAGAAGAACATGACGGACGCCTTCGTACGACCGTCGAGTTGGAACCGGGGGAGCAAGTGTGGTTATGTCGCTGTTGGAAATCGGCGCGGTTTCCATTGTGCGATGGCTCGCATAAACAAGTGGAAGGGCAAGTCGCCCCCGTTGGGGTCAAAGCCCGGGCGAGCGATGAAAAATAGGCAACGCCTTTTGTTGCACATACGATTGTCTTGATGACCCTGCACCGATTTTTCGTGGCTCCGCAGACGATCCGGGACAATCGCGTGGTGATGCGCGGTACGGTCGTGCATCAAATTCGCGATGTCTTGCGAATGAAACCCGGTGATTCCTTTGTCTTGCTCGACAATTCGGGTTGGGCATATCGGACCGAGATCGTGACGATAGACCGCGAAGCGCTACGAGGACGCGTGGTGGACAAGTGGACACCGGCAACGGAAGCGACCGCGCGCATCACCTTGTATCAGGGGCTACTCAAAGGACAAAAATTCGAGTGGGTGCTCCAAAAAGGTACGGAACTAGGAGTGAGCGCGTTCGTACCTCTCGTGACAGCACACTGCGTCATTAGTAGTTTGAGTAGCATCACCGAAGCACGCCTCGAGCGCTGGCAAAAGATCATCGTCGAGGCAGCCGAACAAGCCGGTCGTGCCATACTCCCGCGTCTCAGCCCGGCGATGCTCTTTACACACGCCTGCGAGCGCGCGGCGCACAGTGGCACTTGGTCTTTGATACCGTACGAAGGTGAACGTTCGCTGGGATTGCGTCAAGCGTTGCAGCGCGTTCCGAGAGCAAAAGAAATCAACCTTTTTATCGGACCAGAGGGCGGTTTTGCGGCTGAGGAAATCGCGCTCGCGCGCGAGCGCGACATCGTGCCGGTCTCGCTGGGTCCGCGCGTTTTGCGTGCCGAGACTGCCGGGCTGGCAACGGTCACAGCGATTTTGTACGAATTGGGAGATTTGGGGTAAAATACGTGATGCGTAAAATCACCTACGGCATACGTATCATACACCAGATTGTAGCGAGTTGACACAATGACAGAGAATCTCATTATCATCGGTTCTGGTCCCGCAGGATTGAGCGCAGCGATTTATGCGGCGCGCGGCAATTTGAACCCGCTGGTGCTCACAGGACAAGAGTTCGGCGGGCAAATCGCAATGACGAATGAAGTGGAAAATTATCCCGGCTTTCCTGATGGCATCACTGGTCCTGAACTTGTGCAACTGATGCAAAAGCAAGCCGAAAAATTTGGCGCGCGCGTTCAAATGGATACGGTCATCGAGGCGAACCTGCGGACACATCCTTTCCAACTCAAAACACAAAACGGCGAGCAGTACGCCGCCAGAGCGTTAATCATTGCCACGGGTGCCTCGCCGCGGCGTTTGAATGTGCCCGGCGAGCGTGAGTTGACCGGGCGGGGTGTCTCATACTGTGCCACCTGCGATGGCTTTTTCTTCCGCGACAAGGACATCGCGGTCGTTGGCGGTGGCGATAGCGCGCTGCAAGAAAGTCTCTTCTTGACCAAATTCGCCCGCAAGATACACATCATCCATCGCCGTAACCAACTGCGCGCGCAAAAAATCTTGCAAGAGCGCGCGCGGGCTAATCCCAAAATCAACTTTGTGTGGAACACCATCATTAAAGAAATTCGCGGCAGCAACAAGGTCGAAGCGCTATTGCTGGAAGATACGCAAACACACGCGCAGACTGAGTTTCCGGTGCAAGGCATCTTTGTTTACATCGGGCACATTCCCAACACCAGTTTGTTCAAAGGTCAGTTGGAAATGGACGAAGAAGGGTACCTCAAAGTGGACGCGCGTTTGCACACGAACATTCCCGGGGTATTCGCGGCTGGCGAAGTGCACGATCGCGTGTTCCGTCAGGCGGTGGTCAGCGCGGGATTTGGTACGATGGCAGAGTTGGAAGTGGAAAAGTGGCTCGCCGAGTGGGAGCATCGGCAGGCGGGGGGAGGGGAAAGACGCTGAGTTGGTCGGCCGTGTTCCGTATTCGGTGTTCAGTGTTCAGTATTCAGTGTTCAGTGTTCGGTAGGCAGTGTTCAGTGTTCAGAAATTCGAGGACGCGCGCGCACATCTGGTCAATCGTCAAATCGTTCGTATCGAGACAGAAATGCGCGTGGGCGCGCGCGTGAGCCAGCCGCCGATTCATCTCATCAAGATAACGGGATTCCCAGTTCACGTTGCGTCGCGCGTTGATCGTTGCGAGTGAGGCGTCGAGATAAATCACCACATCGGGACGCGTGACGCGCTGCCACATCGCCGGCACGCCCGAGTGCTCTTGCGCGACCGCGTGCGCGTCGTACCCGAGTTGCCGCAAATGCGTTTCGAGCGTCGTTTTGCCCGCGCCACACGGACCGACTATTGCGATACGCATACATCAAGTATGAAGGCGAAAGTACGAAGGCAGGCAGACAAGTAAATGGGTGTAGCAATTTGACGTTCACGCGTTTCTGGCTTATAATTCAGGCGACGATGCGGGAGTAGTTCAGCGGCAGAACGCCACCTTCCCAAGGTGGATGTCGTGGGTTCAAATCCCATCTCCCGCTTTGCCACAACGGACGAAGGACGAAACACCCCAGCCTTCGTCCTTTGTCTTTCGTCCTTCTCCGAAAATACATTTGTCCACGAAGGTCACGAAGGAACACGAAGAAAAAATCTTCGTGTCTCTTCGTGTCCTTGGTGGATATTTTTTTTCATTCGTCGTGGCGGGCGCACGCGCCCATGAGCAACTCCTTCGTCTTTCGTCCTCCGTCGTCCTTCGTCCTTCGTCACCTACTCACGGCTTGTTCACCCACTTGACGTTGTGCCACTCGCCTTTGGGCGCGTACACAATCCCCAGATTGAACACTTGCCCCACGTACGTTTTGTTGTTGCACGTGAATTCGAACTCGTCCGTCTGTGGATAGCCCAGATGATTTTCTTGCGCGAACCGATACAGTGCTGCCTGATCATTGATAGGCATCCACGCGCGCTGGCGCGCCGCGCGCAGTGCCGCAACGTCCAATGCCATTCGCGCATACTCGACGTGTGGACCGGGGCAGTTGGCTTTGTCCACAGGGTCAATCTCACAATGTCCAATCAATGTCCGCTGCGGCACGTACGTCAAATCGAATTGCTCGGCAAGCCACACCAACAAACGCGTGCTCGCGTAATACATCGCCTCCGTCCACCTATCGGCTGGATAGCCCTCGTGCTCGATGCTGATGGTGTACAGGTTGGGATTGACTCTGGGGATGAGGTCTCGCCAGGTGGGTTGCACCACTTTACCAGCGGGGTTGTACCACTGCCCATCGCGCCACGTCAAGCCGTTGGCGTACGCGGTATCGTTCACCGAGACGTACTGCTCAATCGTACCGTCCTTACCGACGCAAAAATGCGCGGAGGCTTGGCGCGCCGGATTGTTGAAGGTGGGAAAGACCGCGCTCAAAGGTCCGGCGGCGATGTGCAGCACAACGGCTCTCACTTTTTGTCCATCGCGTCCTGTCGAAAAATTGTCGCTCACAATAGGGCGTTTTGTGGCAAAGGGACACCAGTCGAGGGGCAAGGGAACCTCCGGGAATGACAAATGACAAATGAGCAAATGTAACTGCTCAGCCTAGATTTCGCACCCTGACGCTTGGATAAGTACAAATCATGCTTGGAAACGCCGATTCAATGCGTCCAGAGGCATCCAATAACCCAAAAGTAGTATCAAGATTTGGTGT
>DAOTYB010000239.1:0-31218 GCA_034435315.1 Anaerolineae bacterium
TTCGATTTGCGCTGCGCGGCGGAGGATTACGATACGGCGGCGGGTGTGTTGACGAGCATTGATTTCGATTACCTGCTGTTGTGGGGGCATTATCGCTTGATAATTGAGATGCACGAGCGGGTGAGGGAAAAAATCCAAATCCCAAATCTCAAATCCCAAAGTTTGATGAATCTGGGGACTGCGTACCTTTCGATAGGACAAGCGCGGCGGGCGATTGAATACTATGAGCAGGCGCTCGCGATTGCGCGCGAGATTGGCGACAGGCGCGCTGAGGGTGCATTGCTCGGCAACCTCGGTAATGCCTACGCACATTGGGGTGAGACGCAACGGGCGGTTGAGTTCTATGAGCAGGCACTGGCAATTGCGCGGGAGATTGGTGATAGGCGCGGAGAAAGTGTTGAACTCGGTAATCTAGGCAACGCCTACCGTCAAATTGGCAAGACGCGACGGGCGATCGAATTTTATGAGCATGCACTCACCCTTGCGCGCGAGATTGGCGACCGACGTAATGAAGGCAACCATCTTGGTAACCTCGGCGATGCCCACGCTGCCCTGGGTGAGACGCGGCAGGCAATCGCATACTATGAACAGGGGCTCATCGTTGCGCGCGAGATTGGCGACCGACGCACTGAGGGTGCTATCCTCGCTAACCTCGGCATGGCATACCGCAGCTTGGGCAAGATACGACGAGCAATCGAGTTTTATGAGCAGGCACTTGCCATCGCGCGGGAGATTGGCGATCGTGACGGCGAGGGATTCAGGCTTAGCATTCTTGGAAACGCACTTATCGCTCTAGGTGAAACCGAACGTGCGATTGGATTACTCAATCAGGCTGTTGCTATTGCACGCGAAACGGGTTATCGTTACGGTGAAGGATTCCGCTTGCTCAGATTCGCAGAGATGATGATTGACTGTAAACACTACTCCGAAGCCATTGCACAAGTCCAGGTGTCGATTCAAATTGGTGAAGAGATCTCACATCCAAAATTGTTGAGCAATGCGTACTGTAATCTTGCCCTTGCGCATCTGTACGCGGCGCAGGAGCAACAAGACCTGTCAGGTCTCCAGCCCGCGCGCGCGGCGGCTGAACGCGCCTGCCAGTACGACGTGCCAGAGAACAATCACAACGCGTTTGCGCTGCTGGGCATTGTTGCGCTGGCGCAAACGGACGTTGCCGCTGCACGCACCGCGTTCACCACCGCCATCGCGCACGCGGACGCGTTGCTCGCGCGCACGCCGGAATTGTACGGCGCGCTGGATGCCAAGGGGATTGCTTTGTGTGGGTTGGTGTTGTGTGATAGTGGTCAGTGGGCAGTGGATAGTGGTCAGTGGGCGGGTAGCGGTCAACGGTCGTCAGTCACCGGTCGTCCGGCATCGGTCACCGGTCACCCGTCATTGCTCAGCGCAGTCGAGGCGTTTCGCGCGGCGCGGAAAATCAATTCGGACGCGGGCATCGTCGCGCGCGTGGTGCGGTTGTTGGACGCGCTGGCGCGCACGCATCCAGAAGGCGCGGCGTTGCTCGCAGAAGCGCGGAAGGTGTTGCAGGAGGCACTACACCATACGCAGTAAGCAATACGCCATACGCCATACGCCATAGAGGCAAATATGTCCACCACACTCTCACGCATTTTCTTTTTCGTCTCAGTGCTCATCCTCGTCGCGTTCATTGTCACCGTCGTCAATCAAACGGTGCAACTGGTCAACCTCGTTGCGCTGCTGGACGCGCGCTTGGCGATGGGCTTGTTCGTCACGCTCATCACGATTTATGCGGTGTGTCTGGTCGTGCCGCTGGTGCTCTTTTTCCGTTTGCCCGCGCCGCTACATCCGCCGCGCGATGAAAATGCGCCCGAATTCGCCGCGCATCTCGCGGCATTACAACGCCGCTTGAGCCAGAACACGTATCTGCAAAAGCAAGGCGTGTGCGTGACGAATCGGCAGGAGGTAGAGGCGGCACTGCGTCTGCTCGATCAGCGCGCGCGCGAAATCATCACGAACACCGCCGGCGTTGTTTTCACCAGCACGGCGGTTTCGCAGAACGGCAATCTGGATGGCTTGATTGTGCTGCTGACGCAGACGCGCCTCATCTGGCAGGTAGCGCACGTGTATCATCAACGTCCCACGCTGCGCGAACTCCTCGACGTGTACACAAACGTCGCCGCGACGGCGTTTCTTGCCGGCAGCATCGCCGAGATTGACCTGAGCGAGCAAGTGCAACCGATTGTGTCGAGTGTGCTGGGTACGGCGGCGGGCGCGATCCCGGGCTTGCACATCGCGGCGACACTTTTGGCCAATTCGATTTTGCAGGGGAGTGCGAACGCGCTACTGACGTTGCGCGTCGGGGTGATTACGCAACGTTACTGCGGCGCGCTCGTGCTGGAGGAGCGGCGCGCACTGCGGCATTCGGCGACGATAGAAGCTGTGCGCCTGCTCAGCACCATTGTCGTCGAGGGGACTAAAAACATCACCCGAGCGTTTGTGCAGAGTGCCACGCGGCAGGCGGCGCAGACCACAACCAGCGTGCGTCAGGCGATTCACGAATGGGGACAAGGCATCAAGAACTTGAATTTTTGACATTTCTGGATGTACTGTTTATAATCTTTTAAGGAAGGATTAGCGATATTCGCTGATCGAAACCCTTGCAAGGTACTCTGACCAGCGTCTTGCCAGACCATCCCTCGATAGGTTCTTGCTTTTACCTGTCCCTTTCCTCGGTAAGCCGGCAAAAAGGAGGTGATGTCTTCGATTGACGTTTTGAGTTGGTTGTGAACGCCAGTGTACGACGCCGCTCATTCCTTTCCCGAGCGGACAAGACGCGACTCGATGAAACTGCATCGAGTCTGATTCTCACAGGAGGAGAAAAAATGAGTACCGTTTGGAGCAAGAAAGTTCTCGTGGTGTTGGCGTTGATCGTGGCGCTGGCATTTGTCGCCGCGTGCGCCGCGCCTACTCCCGAACCCACCAAACCCCCTGCTGCTGCGCCTACCCCCACCAAAGGTCCAGCATTGGCAAAAGAACAGGTCTTGCGCGTTCCCACCGGTGAGCCACCGAGTTTGGATCCGGGCCTGGCGCAAGACACCACCTCGTTAGGTATCGTCGTGCAACTCTTTGATGCGCTGCTGGATGT
This sequence comes from Anaerolineae bacterium, assembly GCA_034435315.1. Lineage (GTDB taxonomy): Bacteria > Chloroflexota > Anaerolineae > UBA4142 > UBA4142 > VGOB01. The sequence continues at coordinate 3,125 of DAOTYB010000239.1, forward strand.
GGATGATAAAGGCAACCTCATCCCGATGCTTGCTGAAAAGTGGAGCGTTTCTCCGGACGGCTTGACCTACACGTTCAACATCCGCAAGGGGCCCAAGTGGACGGATGGCACGCCTGTTACCGCAAAAGATTTCGAGTACGCCTGGAAACGCGCCGCAGATCCCGCCACTGCCTCGCCGTACGCCAAAGCCACCTATCCCATTAAGAACGCGATGAAGTTTAACAAGGGCGAAATCAAGGATCCCGATGCCGTGGGAGTCAAAGCCATCGACGATTACACTCTCGTAGTGACGCTGGAAGAGCCGGCGGGCTATTTCTTGCGTCTGGCAAGCACCTGGACGTTGATGGCAGTGCCACGTCAAGCCATCGAGAAACACGGCAAGAAATGGACCGAGGCGGGCAACATCGTCACCAACGGTCCCTTCAAGTTGGAGAAATGGGAGCACGACAAAGAGTTGGTCCTCGTTCCCAATCCCGATTACTGGGGCAAGAAACCGACCTTGACCAAAGTGATTCGCCCCATCTATCCGGGCGGCACAGAGGCACAGCAACTGGCGGCGTATGAGAACAACGAATTGGATGCTGGCGTTGCGCTTCCGCCCGCCGATGTGGATCGCATTCTCAAAGACCCGGTCTTGAGCAAGGAAGTGTACGTCTATGATTCCTCTGGCACCTACTTTTTGTCCATCAACAACAAAAAGCCGCCGCTCAATGACAAGCGCGTCCGTCAAGCCCTCTCGATGGTCTTGGACCGGCAAAAAATCATTGATCTGGCAAAGGTAATTGGCAAACCCGCGACGATCATCACCCCGCCGGGTATTGATGGTCACAATCCCGCGTTTGCCAAATACACCAAAGTAGATGTCGCTGGCGCTAAGAAACTATTGGCAGAGGCAGGCTATCCCGATGGCAAGGGAATGCGCGAGCTGGTCTATACCTACAACACTGCGGCGGTGCACAAGACCATCGCCGAGTATCTGCAAGCCACCTGGAAGGAAACGCTCGGCATCAATGTCAAGTTGGAGAGTATGGAATGGGCGGTCTTTCTCAAGTGGCGCACCGAAGCCGACTATGATATCTATCGTGGCGGCTGGTTGTCGGACTATGAGGATCCCAACAACTGGCACAATATCCTGTGGGATTCGGCGCAAGACTATTTCAACGTCAAGTGGAAGAATGACGAGTTCGACAAACTCGTACGCGCCGCGCGTGGTGAGTCGGATCCCAAAAAGCGCAAGGAGATGTACGAGCAAGCCGAACAGATCCTGGCAGAGGAAATGCCTGTGATTCCCATCTACTACTATGGTGGTCGTGAACTCGTACGCCCCTATGTGGATGGTTGGGTACGCGGACGTATCCTCGGCTTTGTGTACTACAAGAACGTGCGCATTTTGGAGAAGAAATAACGCGTAGCCGGGGGCGCGCGCGGCTTGCCCGCAACGCGCGTCCCCTTGCCACGTCACGTGCGACGCGCTGGTCCAGCGCGTCGCACGTCTCATAAAGATGCCTATGTCCAAATACGCTATTCGTCGCATCCTGCTTGTGATTCCGGTGCTATGGGCTGTTTACACCGTCACATTTATTCTGATGCATGCTACCCCCGGCGGACCCTGGGATCAAGAGAAACGTTTGCCACCAGAGGTCATTGCCAACTTGAACAAAAAATATCGCCTGGACGAACCCCTGTGGAAACAGTACATTGATTATCCGATCGGAATACTGACCCGCTTTGATTTCGGTCCCTCCTTCACCTCTCTCTCGCGCGATGTGACCGATGTCATCAGAGATTTCTTCCCGGTCTCCATTCAATTGGGCGTGACCGCGATGATTCTGGGCATTCTGGTCGGAGTGCCGCTGGGCATCATCTCTGCCTTGCGGCAAAATACCATCGCCGACTATGGTTCGATGTTCTTTGCGATTATCGGTATATCCACCCCGAGTTTCGTGATGGGACCGCTGCTCGTGCTTTTATTCGTTTTGACGTTAAAGATCATTCCTTCGACAGGCGGCTGGGGGCGGTGGGATCAGGTCATTCTCCCGGCGATGACTCTGGCATTGGGTCCGACGGCGGTTCTGGCGCGTTACACGCGCTCGTGTATGCTTGAAGTCATCCGAATGGATTACATTCGTACCGCGCGCGCCAAAGGCCTTGCCGAGCGTCTGGTCGTCTTTCGCCACGCGCTCAAGAACGCGCTCATTCCGGTCGTGACGGTCGCCGGCGTCATTCTGGCAAATGTGATTACCGGCTCTTTTTACGTCGAAACCGTCTTTGCGATTCCGGGCATCGGACGCTATTTCGTGATGAGTGTCTCGAATCGCGATTATCCGGTGTTGATGGGCGTAACGCTACTGTATGCTTTTGTGATTGCAATGATGAATCTCATCGTGGATCTCGTGTATGGCTATTTGGATCCGCGCATTTCTTACGAATGAGGTCAGCGATGGCTAGTCAAGCGGTTGCTTCCAACGAATTTGCCACGATGCTGGCAAGACCCCATACCAGTCTCTGGCGCGATGCGTGGAATCGCCTAGCGCGTAACAAAGCCGCGTTGCTGGGCTTGTGTGTCATCAGTTTTCTGCTCTTTGTGGCAATTTTTGCCGATGTGCTGGCGCCGTATCACTATGCCAAGCAGAATCACGCGCGCACGTGGGAACCGCCCAGTCCCGATCATCTCCTCGGCACCGATGAATTGGGGCGTGATGTCCTCAGCCGACTCATCTATGGCGCGCGCATTTCGATGACGGTGGGTGTCGTTGCACAATTCATTATCCTGATGGTGGGTGTACCGCTTGGCTCACTCGCAGGCTGGCTGGGCGGCAAGGTAGATCAGATCATTATGCGGGCGGTGGACATTCTCTACGCCTTTCCGGATTTGCTACTCATCATCATCGTGATGACCTACCTGCGCGCTAGTCTCCCCCATTTCCAGACTGGTCCGCTTCACTTTCTCATTACCCTCGATACGATGATGGGAGGACTGTTGGGAGTATTCCTCGCGCTGGGATTGACCAACTGGCTGACCGTCTCGCGTCTGGTGCGCGGACAAATTTTATCGCTGAAGCAAAAAGAGTTTATCGAAGCCGCGCGGTGCATCGGCGCGAGTGACATTCGCATTATGACGCGGCATCTCTTTCCCAACATCCTTGCGCCGATCATCATCGCGGCGACCTTTGGCATTCCGGGCGCGATTATGACCGAAGCCGGCTTATCGTTCATCGGATTGGGCGTCCAGGCGCCAATGCCCAGTTGGGGGATGATGGTCTCCGAAGGCGTGCGCGCTCTCCGTTCCTATCCCCATCTGGTCACGGCGCCCGCGCTGGCGATTGCGGTGACGCTCCTCTCCTTCAACTTTCTCGGCGATGGATTGCGCGATGCGCTCGATCCGTGGATGAAGAAATAGTAAATCATTGTAACTCAGTCCGAGTTCACTCGCTGTCAGTGAGAAACAGGCGGCAGGGGTAAAAACAAGAGGTCAGGGAACAAGTGCTGGTGTTCCCTGACCTCTTGTCGCGCTAGTGTTCTACCGCAACCGCCGCTGATGTTTCGGGAGAGACGCAAACATCTGCCGCGGTGTCCTCGCGTTTACGAAACACAATGCCTTCGCGCGTGTCTGCGTCCACTACAATCAAATCACCCGCTTTGAACTCACCCGCGAGCAATTTGCGCGAGAGAGGCGATTCGACCTTACGCTGCAACATTCGCCGCAACGGACGCGCGCCAAACTGCGGATCATAGCCCTCTTTGGCCAGCCACTCGCGCGCCGCGTCCGTCAACTCGATTTCAATGCCTTGCTCCTTGAGGCGCGCCGCGATTTCCTGCATCTGCATATCCACAATCATCTTGATTTGCTCGCGGCTCAAGACGTGAAAGATGATGACCTCGTCAATCCGATTCAGAAATTCCGGACGAAACGTTTGTTTGAGCGTGGCTTCGATCTTTTCGTAATTCTTTTCGATTTTGCGGTCGGTCTCTTCGCGGCGCGTTTGAAATCCCAGCGTGCCACCACGCTGGGCAAACTCAGTGCCGATGTTCGAGGTCATAATGATTACAGTGTTGCGAAAATCAACGATGTGACCTTGCCCATCGGTCAGGCGACCGTCTTCTAGAACTTGCAACAGCGTGTTCCAGATTTCGGGGTGCGCTTTTTCGATTTCGTCGAAGAGGATGACCTGATAGGGACGCCGGCGCACGGCTTCGGTGAGTTGCCCGCCCTCTTCGTAACCCACATAGCCCGGCGGCGCGCCAATCAAGCGCGACACGGTGTGCCGTTCGCGATACTCGCTCATATCCACGCGATACAACGCATCCTCATCGTCAAAGAGAAATTCGGCGAGCGCGCGCGCCAGCGCGGTCTTGCCAACACCGGTGGGTCCCAAAAAGATGAACGAACCGATGGGGCGTTTGGGATCCGCCAGGCCCGACCGCGCGCGTCGAATCGCATCACTCACCGCGCGAATCGCTTCGTCTTGTCCCACGATGCGCTCGTGCAAACGCGCTTCCATCTGCAACAGTTTTTCCGCTTCGGTTTGCATCATTCGACTCACTGGAATGCCGGTCCATCTGGCAACCACTTCGGCAATGTCCGCGTCATCCACCACTTCGTCCAGGCCCTGCTCAGCTTGCCACGCCTTGCGTTTTTCGTTGTAGGCGTTTTCGAGCGCCAGGCGTTCGGCGCGCGCGGTGGCGGCTTGTTCATAATTGCGCGCGCTCCACGCCGCTTCTTCCGCGTGTTGCAACTCGCGCAGTTGCGTTTTCAGCGCTTTGAGTTCGGGTGGCATCGAGAAGATGGCCACGCGCACTTTGGCAGCGGCTTCGTCAATCAGGTCAATGGCTTTGTCGGGTAAATAGCGATTGGTGACATAGCGTTGCGAAAGTTTCACGGCCGCTTCGATGGCTCTGTCGTCAATCCTGACTTGATGATGTTGTTCGTAGCGATCGCGCAACCCGCGCAGCATTGCGATTGTCGCTTCGCTGTCCGGTTCGTCCACAAAGATAGGTGAAAAGCGGCGTTCGAGCGCGGCATCTTTTTCGATGCGGTTGCGGTACTCGTCGAGGGTGGTCGCGCCCACGCATTGCAATTCGCCGCGCGCGAGCGCGGGCTTCATCATATTCGAGGCATCAATCGCGCCCATCGCCGCGCCGGCGCCAACGACGGTGTGCAGTTCGTCAATGAACAAAATGATTTCGCCTCGGGCGTTCTGAATTTCTTCGAGCGCGGCTTTGAGGCGTTCTTCGAACTCGCCGCGGAAACGCGAGCCGGCGACCATCGCGCCGAGATCGAGTTGCACGACGCGGCGATTCATCAGCGGTTCGGGCACATCGCCCGTGACAATCTTTTGCGCCAGCCCCTCGACAATCGCCGTCTTGCCCACGCCGGGTTCGCCAATCAACACCGGATTGTTCTTGGTGCGCCGCGACAGGACCTGAATGACGCGCAAGATGATTTCATCGCGCCCGATGACGGGATCGAGTTTGCCTTCGCGCGCGAGCGCGGTCAGATCGCGCGAGTAACGTTCGAGGGAGCGATACTTGCCTTCGGCGCCGGGATCGGTCACGCGGCGTCCGCCGCGAATTTCGGGGAGCATCATCAAGATGCGATCGCGCGTCAAACCGTACTCGTTCAGCAAACGCCCTGCCGCGCCTTCACGGTCGAGCGACATCGCGAGCAACAAATGTTCGGTGGATACGTAATCGTCTTTCAGGCGCGTGGCTTCTTCGTTGGCAATGTCCACGATGCGTTTGAGGCGCGGCGTGACATACACCTGGGCTTGTCCGCCGCCATACGGATTGTAATAGCCGCGATAGCCGCTCTGCAACGATTCGTCAATACGCTGGCGAAGCAAATCCACATCCACGTTGGCGCGATCGAGTAGAGCCTGGACTGCGCCACCCGTCTGCTCTAGCAACGCGAGCAAAAGATGTTCCACATCCAGTTGCGAGTGGCGATAGCGTTGTAAAATTTCGTGCGAACGTGCAAACGCATCCTGTGCGCGCTCGGTGAAACGGTCGAATCGCATCATAGGCATCTCTCTTTCTGCCCTAATTATAATCCCATCGGGCAAAGTATTCAAGTGCGCGCAAATCTGGGCAAATGATGGATTTTAAGAAAATAAATTTGGTAATGCCTTGCCTCTACTTGGGGACATCCCCTCTCATCCCCCTGCCCCCTGCTCTCTCCGCAAAGCGGGGAGAGCAGGGGGAGATGGGAGGCGGGGTGTAGGCGGGCGGCTTCGCCGCCCGCCACCACCCCGTCATTTGACTCCCCTTCCCCGTTGCGCTTGGCGCAACGGGGAGGGGACAGAGGGTGGGGCTATGCGTTTGCAAAAGTGCAAAAGGTGGGCTGAGAAACTTGCCCCCAAACTGGAATACACCCGTCGAGAGAGATCAAGGTGGGCTTTACCGATTGGAAATTTTTGGTATAATCTATGACGAATGACGAAGGACGAAGGATGAATGACGAAGGATGAATCATGCCCGCGCCTTTTCGCATCCTTTCGCGCCCTTTCGCGTTACATAAACAACTTGTAGGAGAAAAATATGTCTGCGTTTTCTGCACCTGCGTTCGAAGATCCTGGTTCACTCTGGCTCGATCCGAGTCGACATGATCGTGTTAATATTCCGCCGGTGGAAGCGCCGGAACAATCGCCCGAAGAAAGCGTCAAGAATTTCAACCCGGTCTTTCTAGGGTACAACGAGGAGCAAGCCATCGTCGAAGCGATGCGCTGTATCCATTGTCCCAAGCCAGAGCCGTGCATCGTCGCGTGTCCATTGCACAATGATATTCCCAGCGCCTTGTTGGCAATCGAAGAAAAACGCTATGAGGATGCCGCGAACATCTTTCGCGCGACTTCGAATTTGCCCGAGGTGTGTGGACGTTTGTGTCCACAGGAAATTTTGTGCGAGGGTTCATGCACGGTAGCCGGATACGCTCGTCCGGTGAACATCGGCAAACTGGAAGCGTTTTGCACCGATTGGCAGCGCGAGCGGAGTGGTTTCCCCAAACCCACTGTTGCTGCGCCGACGGGTCGTCGCGTCGCAGTGGTGGGAAGCGGTCCCGCAGGGCTAGCCGTTGCCGAAGAGTTGACCAGGTACGGTCACGCGGTGGTGGTGTACGAAGACTGGCCACGTCCGGGAGGCTTGTTGCGCTATGGTATTCCCGGTTTCAAACTCGCCAAAGAAATCGTGAATCAAAAAATTGCCTTTCTCGAGTCATTGGGGATTCAGTTCATCTGTAACACCCGTATTGGTCAGGACATACCCTTCGAAGAAGTGTATCGGCAATACGACGCTGTGTTTCTGGGAATCGGTGCGCCGATTGGACGGCGCATTTACATACCGGGTGAAGAGTTGCAGGGGGTGTATCAGGCGAGGGAATTTCTCGCGCGGGGCAATGTGCCGTTGGACGAGTTGCCCGCCGCGATGCGTGCACCTCTTGAAGTGGGTGAGACGATGGTCGTGATCGGTGGCGGTGATACGGCGGTGGATTGTGTACGGACAGCGCGCCGACTGCAAGTGCAACATGGCTTGACAAATGGTCGCGTGATCAATTATTATCGCGGCGCGCCGTTCGAAATGCGCGCGCGCGAAGAAGAGTACGCGCACGCGGTTGCCGAAGAGGTGCAGTACGAGTTTCTGGCGACCCCTGTGCGTTTCATCGGGGATGAACAGGGACACGTGCGCCAGATCGAAATGCAACGGATGCGTTCCAAACCGAGCGATCAACCTGCCCAGCGTAAAGTGTCGCGCATCCGCATTCCGATTCCCGGCTCTAACTTTATCGTCCCTGCTGATGTAGTGGTGCTGGCGATTGGCTACGAAGGCGACCCGCTCATTCCCTCGCAGGTGCCAGTGCTCAAGACGACCGCGCCGGGCATCTTCAAGGTCGAATCGGTGGAGACGGGGCGCACAACGCTGGAAGGAATTTTCGCCGCCGGCGACGATGTGCACGGCGCGGACTTGATTGTGACAGCGGTTGCCGCCGGGCGTTTCGTCGCACGCGCGATAGATGAATATCTGAGAAACAAATGAGCCAATGACAAATGAACCAATGAGCCAAAGATGAATGACGAAGGACGAAGGACGAAGGACGAATCACCCAATCACCAATCTCTAATCTCCAATCTCTAATCTCCAATCTCCAATTCACAATCGGCACTCAAATCAGTCAGCGATCGACGGTCGTTTTCAGGAGGGGGCAATGTTGCCTAAACGAATGAACGAATTGTTGCGCGATCTGTTACCCGAGGATGTGTGGCAGACGCGCCGCATCGAAGAGAACGGTTTGTGCTATCTGGAATTCACCTCGCAAGATGTCGAGTTGTTGCATCGGCTGGGAATCGAGGTGGATAATTTGGGTCCGCGCCTCGTGGTGTGTATGTGGAACGAGCGCGAGCCACTCGAAATTGGCGGCTATCTCGTCGTGGACAATGTGGCGATGGGATTGCCTTCGATGGGCGGCATTCGTCTGTCGCTAGATGTGACGCCTGCCACGATTCACAACCTGGCGCGCGGAATGACGCTGAAGAACGCTGCTGCCGATTTGCCGTACGGAGGTGGCAAATCCGGCATTGTAGCAAGTACGAGTCTTTCGCCGGCTGAGCATACCGCCGTGGTGCGCGGTTTCGCTCACTTGATTCGTCGTTACGTTCGATGGTACAATCCCGGTCCCGATGTCGGCACGAACGATCAAGATATGAAGACGATCGCCATCGAGAATGGACTCGACGCGGTCGTGTCCAAGCCAGCGGAGATGGGCGGTAATCGGATTGATCAGTTGGGTGCGGCGGCAGGTGGTTGTCTGATCGCGCTCCAGACTTTGTATCGCGAGGCGCCGCGCTTGCGCGTGTTGCCACAATTCCGCAATCTCGAAATTCCGGCGTGGGATGAGGTGACATGCATTGTGCAAGGCTTTGGCGCGGTCGGCGCGGGGTTTGCGCGTTTTGTGCTGGAGATGCAAAAGCAAACGGGGCACGCGCCGCGTATCACCGGCATCAGCGACGCGTCGGGCTATTTGTTCTGCGAGACCGGTCTGGATATTGCGCTCTTGCTCGCGCTGCGCGAAAAAAATCCCCTCGTCACCAAGCCGTACTTTTTGGCGCATCCCGACCTGCCCACCGATGATTGTCCCGCGCTCAAGTTCTCGAGCGCGCGCGATGACTTGTTGCGCGAGAATGCTTTTGCGCTGATTCCCGCCGCGCCCAAGGCAAACTATCTCGATGTGGATGAATCGTCGCAACCTTCGATGACGGTCGCCAAAGCCGGACGCTGGACGATGATCATCGAGGGCGCGAACACCTACTCACCCGATCCCAAACGCAAAGCCGCGCGCCGGCGAATGGAACGCCAGGTGTATCAAGAGCGCGGCACACTCATCGCTACCGATTTTCTGGTCAATTCGGGTGGGGTGATTTTTGCCGCGCACGAGCGGCTCATCCCCACGCCGCCCGAGTTGCGCATTCCGAACGAGTGGCTGGGCCATCGCGCGGCAGTCGAAAAATGGTTGAGCGATCACGCGCGCGAGTTTGCGGAACTCGCCGAAAAACGCCGCATCGCCGCGGAGAAAAAGCGCGACGAGGTGATTCGTCGCAATATGATCGAGTTGGTGGATGGCTTGACGGCGGATGAAGACGCGCTGCCGTGTCAGGTGGCGGAACGCATCAGCATTCGCCGCATCGTCAGCAAAGAAAGTTTGCGCGTGGTGCGCGATGTGATGGTGGAGATGGCGACTGCGCCGCTGGGGGCGAGTGTGCAGGAGGCGGCGCGCGTACTCATCGAAAAGAACACGGACATTCTCTCGGTACTCGCGCCCGATGGTCGCGTGGTGGGGATTGTGACCGATTGGGACATTACGCAAGCCGCCGCGCGCGGCACAATCGAAGGGGTGAAGGTGGACGATGTGATGACGCGGCAAATCATTTCGTGCGGACCCGACGATAGCATTCTGGAAGCGGTGACGCTCCTGGAGCAACACGATATTTCCGCGCTGCCGGTGTTATCGCAGGAAGGGCGCGTGCTGGGCGCGGTGAGCGCGGATTTGCTCGCCACGCGGACGTTGTATCGGTTGTTGCTAGGGGAGCAGCAGGTATAGCGCAGGTGCACTTTTTCCAGGTTGGTGTATAATTTTTGCAATGTCTTGAGTGGGAGGATTTTTGCCTATGGTGAACGTCAATTTGAGCAAAGGGACGATTGGCATCCTGACCGGCGGTGGCGATGTGCCAGGATTAAACCCAGCCATTCGCGCCATCACGATTCGCGCGCTGCGCGAAGGTTATCGCGTGATTGGAATTCGGCGCGGTTGGGCAGGCGCGGTGGGAATCATCCGCGATAGCAAAGCAGATAATCAAGAGAACTATATCCTTCTCACCGAGGAGATTGTCAATCGTGCGGGACGTACTGGAGGCACGTTCTTGCACACCTCGCGTACGAATCCAATCAATGTGAAAAAAGGTGATGTGCCAGAACATCTACAAGACCGATACACTGCCGAGACGAACGATTTGACCGAGGAGGTCATCAAGAACCTCGACTGGCTGGGAATAGACTATTTGATTCCGATTGGTGGCGACGACACGCTTTCGTTTGCCGTGCGACTTTATCAGGCGGGTCTCAAAATCGTTGCGATTCCCAAAACGATGGATAACGATGTGCCTGGTACGGATTACTGTATCGGTTTCAGTACGTGTGTGAGTCGCACCATCGAGTTAGCCAATCGTCTGCGCACAACGGCTGGTTCACATGAACGTTTCCTGGTCATCGAAGTATTCGGACGTTATGCCGGCTTTACCGCCTTGTTGCCCACGATGGCAGGTGCCGCCAATCGGTGTGTGATTCCTGAATACAAATTCAACATGGAACGCTTGACCGAGTTGCTGGTCGAGGATCGCAATCGTAATCCGAGCAAGTATTCCGTCGTGATTGTCTCCGAGGGAGCAATGTTCGAAGGGGGCGAGATGGTCTTTGAGGATCGCACGACCGATGCGTTTGGTCACGCCAAACTGGGGGGGATTGGTGATCTGGTCTCTGCGTATTTGCGCGAACTTTCACCGCGCTACAACAAAGGCAAGGCGATCAACGTGGTCAATCAACGGCTGGGGTATCTGGTGCGCGGCGGTGAACCGGATGCGCTTGATTCGATTGTCCCGATGGCATATGGCAATCTGGCACTCGATTTGATTTTGCGGGGGATTCACGGCCGCCTCGTGGTGCTCAAGAATGGTCGCTATGATAATGTGCCGCTGGATGTTGTGGTGCGCTCTAAAAAGTTCGTTAACGTCGCCAAGTACTATAACACCGATCGCCTGCGTCCCAATTACGCCAGTTTTGAGATGTGCCCGCTCTTCATTATGACCGGCGATTAAGACCCCAGAGGTTTTGCAAGACCCCTGGGGTCTTTTGTATTCCTTTGATTTTGTGGTATAATCCTTGTGTAACCACAGCGCATCCCTATCCTGATACGGTAGCAGGAGAATTTTTTACGATGCGCTGGATTCCGCGCGAGAAACCCGGCTTATCTCTTTAAGGAGGCACCGATGAAGACTGGCTGGCTGAGCGTGCAACGTGTATTGTGGGTGATGTGCGCTATCGTACTCCTGATTACCGTATTGCCGATTGCGCGTGCCGAACCCGCGCAGCAAAGTGCTAGCATCGTGTACTATGTCCGCTATGGCGACACGCTGTTCTCGATTGCAATGCGTTATGGCACGACTGTTCCCACGATTATGCAAGCGAATGGCTTGACATCAGAGTTCATCTACGCCGGTCAGCGTCTTGTCATTCCGCTGCAGGCGACTACGCCTCAGCCCACACTCACCCCGCTGGCTACTCCATCGAATTTCAATTGCACCTATACCGTGCACTATCGGGATACGGTGTATTCCATTGGTTATCGCTATGGAGTAGCGGCGCATGTCTTGATGCAGGCAAACTATATGCTCACGCCATATTTGCGTGTGGGGCAGACGTTACGTGTGCCTTGTTTGTCACCTACTCCAACACCTTTTCCCACACACATTGTCCAGACGGGTCAAAATCTCTTTCGTATCGCTATTCAATATCAAACCTCCGTCTATGCCATTGCGTTGACCAATGGCATCTGGAATCCGCATTGGGTTTATGCGGGTCAAAGCCTGGTGATTCCTTATCCCGGCTCCCGGATCTGGCCCCCCGTGCCTACCGTAACGCCCGCCGGTACACCGGCGCCGACCAACACAGCATTTCCCACTGGACCGACTCCCACGCGTACGGCGACACCAGCGGGTTCCACCCCCACGCGCACGAATACGCCGGCAGGTCCCACCCCCACGCGTACAGCGACGCCTGCAGGAGTCACACCTACACCCCCTGCATTTACAGGAACACCAGCGGCAGTGATTATTATGCAAAGCCTGCGCTTTGTTCCCCCGGCCGTGGCGATTCAAAGCGGTGGTACGGTAATGTGGCAAAACATTGACAGTGTCAATCACTCGGTTCGCAGTGGTGTGCCCGGCACACCGACCACGCTTTTCAATTCAGGCACGATTGCTCCGGGAGGCAAGTTCTATTTTACTTTTACCGCGCCCGGGACCTATCCTTTTTACAGCGAAACGGATCCGAATATGCGCGGAACGATTACCGTTCAGTAAAGTGTATCCACTGATGTAATCTGAAGCGAAACCCGTTCTGTCTAGAACGGGTTTCTTCTGTTTGAGGGTTGATGCATCGTTCCAGAAATTATTGGCGCAATCTCGCCTTGTTCACACTGGTTGTCACCCTGCTGGCGTTTGGGGGGATGACTGTGTGGCTAGCCTACTCCCGCGCCCTCGTACTGGTACATCCGACGCGTCATCACGCCGAGCGGACGCCGGCGATGGTGGGGCTGGTGGGCTGGGAAACGGTAACGTTTTATGCTCCCGATGGTGTGCGTCTGGAGGGGTGGTTCGTTCCACCGCAGGCAGAGCATCGCGCGGTGATCGTGTTTGTGCATGGCCTGGCAACGAATCGCGCGCATTTGCTCGATGAAGCCGCGCTGTTGGCGCGACACGGCTATGGCGCGTTGTTGTTCGATTTGCGCAATCACGGCGCAAGCGAAGGGACATTCACTACCTTTGGTTATTTCGAAGTCGAGGATGTGCGTGGCGCCGTCGAGTATCTGAGCGCGCGCGCCGATGTGGACTCGCAACGGATTGCGTTGATGGGACATTCGATGGGTGCGGGGACTGTTTTGCTCGCGGGTGCGCGGATCGCCAAAGTGCGCGCGGTCATTGCCCAGAGTGCCTACGCGAGTATCGAAGATAATATCGCGGAAGGTGTGGAGGGGTTGACCGGCTTGCCCGCCTTTCCTTTCGCGCCGCTGGTGATCTGGTTCGGCGAACGCGCGGCCGGTGTGAGCATACGTCAGGTGCGACCGATTGATGAGATTGCCAATATTTCACCGCGCGCGGTGATGCTCATTCACGGGCAGGACGATCCGCTCATTCCCGTACGGAATGCCCAGCGGTTATATCAAGCCGCGCGTGAGCCGAAGGAACTGTATATCATTCCCGCTGTGGGACATGTGGGTTTACTCCAGGCAAATCCGCTAGAGTACGAGCGCCGCGTGACCGAGTTTTTGCGACGCGCGCTTTTACCATAGTCGTTCAATCCCCTGATAGGCGCGGCCACAAAAAACCACCGACGTGCTACCGCAGTCGGTGGTCGTGGTAAGCGGTCTGGGCACTATTTCGGATACACCTGCACGAACGCGCCCTCCTTGACCTGAAAGACGTAAACGCGCTGCTCTTTCAAATCCCCATTCGCATCGTATGCCACGCGTCCGACCAGTGTGTTGAAATCGAGCGCGCGAATTGCGTCCGCGACGCGCGCCGCGTCGAAGGTGTTTGCCTTCTTGATGCCCTCGGCAAGCACCGCCGCGGCAGCGTAGCCGGGGACGCTGTAGGTATCGGGGTTGCGCGCTTCCACTTTTTGATAATCGCTCCACCACGTTTTGTCCGCAACGATTTTCGGATCGGGCGTGATAGCGCCGACGTACGTCCCTTCGCTCGCCGGCGCGGCTTCGTCCACGTAGGTCGAGTTAAAGCAGCCGTCGGAGCAAACGAATTTTGCGGTGACGCCCGCGTCGCGCAGTTCGGGCAGCAGCACCATTCCTTCGGTCTCGTAGCCCGCGAGGAAAACAACGTCGGGTTGCGCGTCTTTAATGGGCGCGATGAATTTCGCGTACGTCGTCTGCGCTTCGGGAATTTTTACGATCGCGGCGGGCGTAACGCCAAGCGCTTTGAACGCGCTGACGATTTGATCGCGCAAGCCGTTGCCATACTCGTTGTCCGCGTGGACAACGACGATGCGCTTGCCGCCGAGATGCTCGACGATGAAACGCGCGAGCGCGGGACCTTGCGCGGCGTCGGTCGCGTTGACGCGGAAAAAGTTGCGATAGCCCTGCTTGGTGAGCGACACTTCGGACGCGGTCGGCGTGATGACGACGAGCGGCAGGTCTTTGTAGATTTGCATCGCCGCGAGCGTCTGCCCGCTGTTCAAGTGTCCGATGACGCCAATCACTTTTTTGCCTTGCTTGATGGCATCGGCAATTTCCTTCGCGCGATCCACCGCCACGTCCGAGTCCGCCTGATCGTCAAGCGTGATGACCTTGATGGTGTAGCCGAGCAGTCCGCCCTGGCGGTTGAGTTGCTCCGCCAGCGTGCGCGCGCCGCCCGCAACGGTTTGCCCGCCGTTCGCTTGCCAGCCGGAGAGCGGCGCGACGACGTAGAGGAGCACTTCACCGCGCGGCGCGGAGGCGCAGGCGGTGGCTATTTGCGTGACCAGTGTGAGAAGCACAAGCGTTTTTTTCATTCGTTCCACTCCTATGACTGTGAATGAGTACGGCGCTACTTTATCTCTTGAATACTAGGGAACATTTCTACTATGTATGCCAAATCTTTCTTGGCAAAAGAAATCTGTGCCTTTGCCTTTCCACCGAAAACATCACGGATAACAAATTCTCCCTTGATAACATCATTCTTGATGACCGGACTCGGTATCGCCGTAGTATTCTGCGTGAAATAAGTCCACCCTGGTAACTACTCAGCCCACTGTCATTTCAAGCGAAGCGAGAAATCTCCGCATTGGCATACCAGAGATTTCTCGTTGCAAAAATCGCTCCTCGAAATGACAACCTGAGCAGTGACGTTTTTGCCCTGATATACTTATGCATTTGCTTCACGCAAGATTCTTTCCAATAAATCCGCGACTCCAAGTTGCGCTGCCCAATGCCGCAAATAATTCTTGTCCAAGCGTTCGCCTTGCGTTTTGACGATGCCCAGCACATCGCGCCATTGGCGTTCCGATGTTTCGCCGCCGCTGCGATACCATTCCAGTTTAGCGAGAATCGTATCTTCTGCGCTTGCGATGAACGCTGTGCGCTCAGGATCAGTCGCAACGATTTGGCGTATGCGTCGCGCGAGTTGCGATTCGTCAAAAGCGCGTTGTTTTCGCACGAATACATCCACCTTGAATGCTGTTTCAAGATGGATCACGTTAAAACTGCGCTGCTGGCGAACCGCGTCGCGAATCATTTCCGCGTCCACGTAAAACGCATCGGCGAGCGCGCGCGCGAGCGCTTCGGCGTGTTCCACTCGCAAATCCGCGACCAAGTCCGCGTCCATCGTCGCGCGCGGCACACCGTAAATCGCGCTGGCAAGTGATCCACCAATCAGATAACGCACGCCAAGTTTTTCGAGCGCGTCAATCACCAATAGCGTCACCGCTATCTGTTCAGAGATCATCCGCGCTCCGTTTGCCATACACGCGCGCGGCGAGTTCCTCGCCCAGCCACAGGTCTGCCAAGCGACGGCGCAATTCAACGTCTGTCGCGCGTGGAAAACG
The DNA here is from genome assembly GCA_034435315.1 of Anaerolineae bacterium. GTDB lineage: Bacteria > Chloroflexota > Anaerolineae > UBA4142 > UBA4142 > VGOB01. Next base: position 18,977 of record DAOTYB010000239.1, read on the forward strand.
TTGGCGCAAACCACTCAGCGCGAGTGTTCGCACCGTTTGATTCATCTCGTCAACCATTTGCAATTTGCGCCACGCTGGAGTTCGGCGCAACAATTCGATTTGCACGCGCTCCGCTTCAGGATGCGTATCTGCTGACAACGTACTCACTTTTGCCCTTTTCCTTTTCACTTTTTACTTGAGTATACCTCGTCCATCGCGCCCTGCAACTCGTTCAGCCGCGCGATCTGCTCCGCAATGTCGCCACGCAAACGCTGCGCGCGACTGTCTTCGATGTCATCTTTCGAGCGAATGAGCATCAATTGCGAGTACACCGTGCCGAGCGCGGTCAGCGTCGCGTCTAGTTGCAGTTCCGCGTGCTCCATCGTGTTCACCAATCTGGCAAGATTCTGCGCCTGCGCGCGTTTCGATTCGAGCGCGCGGCGCGCTTGCTCGCGCACCGCGTCATCATCTTCGCGTTCGAGGCGCGCTTGCAACTCGCGCAACTCGCGCGGTGCGGCTTGGGCATCTTGCTTGAGCATCTCATCGCGCTCGAATGCATCGAGTCGCTGCGCAAGGCGAAAGATTTGGGCGATCCAATCGGTGATGCCGGCGGTCGAATCTTGCAGGTGCTCGCGCAGGACACCTGCCTCACTGTGGCGAATCAGTTCCTCGATGCGCGCGCGATAATCGAGCGCGCGCTGCACTGCCGCGCGCAGTTTCGGCGTCTTGATCGTCGCGGGGTTGAATTCTTCGCGCAGCATTTCGGCGACGACGCGCGCGCCCGTGTGCGCGTCCTGCAAACTCGTGACGATGATGAGCGTCTCGGCAATCGCGCCAATGACGAGCCAGTACCACCACTGCCACCACACGAACGGGCGCGGTACAAAGTACGCCAGCAAAATCGTCAGCGCGATGGTTGCCGCGCTCTCCCAGCGAAAGAGCGCGTAGGTGAGGATGGCGGAGGTGGCGCGGGAGCGGAGGTTGGAGTTTTTTTTGGACATCGTATACAGGTAGACAGGTAAGCAGGTGGACGAGTAAGCAGGTTACTTTATACCTGCAACTTGTCTACTGCTAAAAGTACGTTGACAAAATTTTATACAACTTGCGAATCGTCTCGGGGTCGGCGCGGCGCGCAAAGCCGCCGGTGGCTTCGGCGAGTGTGTTGAGTACGTTCCAATCCGCGTCGCTACCGTAACCGATGCAGAAGATCACGACCGGGACGCCGCTCGCGTTGCCGCGCTTGATCTTGTCCACCAGTTGATTCAACTTGATAGACGATGCGTTTTCGATGCCGTCGGTCATCACGACGATGGCGTTGATGCGCTCGCGATCGTTGCGACGTTGCAAATCGTCGTAGGCGTACGCCACCGCATCGAGCAGCGCGGTTTGTCCACTTGCTTTGAACGCGCGCACTTGCGCTTTGAGCATCGCGCGATGTGTGCCAATCTCTTGCAGCGCGATGACGTTGTACACGCGACTGGCAAACGGCACCAGGCCGACGCGATCGTGTTCGCCCTGCACTTGATCGAGAAAAGTATCAAGTGCGTCAATCGCTTGCGTCAACTTGTCCTGTTCACCCATACTGCCCGACGTATCCGCGACGAGATAGATGTTGGCAGGACGTTTCGTCAGGTGCCACGCCGCTTGTACGATTTCGATGATCGCCGCGCTCGGCATTTGCAATGTTGTTTGCGGCTGCGCGGGATCCACGCCGTTCGACAATTTGATCGGTGATACAGGTTCGTCGAGCCGCAAATTCAAATCCACCGGGCGATAGCCCGCTTGCAAAATCACCTTTTGAATTTCGGGTGAGAGGAGGAAATCGCGAAAACGTCGAAACGTCAAACGCTGTTCATCGGTGAGACCTGGTTGTTCAAGCAGCGCGAGCGGATGGTCCTGCCACAGCGTTCCTTCGACAGGATAAATCGCGACGAGTTTTTGTGGCGATTTGCTATTGAAATAAATGACCAGTCGCTCCGACACGACGAACGCGTCGAGATAACTGCGCCCGCGTTTCAGCACCTGGTCAATCGTTGCCTGTTCGCCCTCGCCGTAGTAACGCACGGTTTTTTCGAGCGCGCTGACGTAATCGAGTACTGCGCGATTTTTCACATCCTCTTCGGTCAAGCCGCGCGTCTTGTTGGCGCCGGCGTAAAATACAGCGAGCGTCGCGAGCAAGCCACTTGCGGAACTCGTCGAAGGATGACTCCACTTGAAATTCGGATCGCTCTTCGCTTTCGCGAGCAAATTCTGCCAGCCGATTTGTTTTTGCGGATAGCCGAGTGACTGCGCGACATCGCTCCACATCGCAATCACAATCGGTGTGACGGCAAAGCGCGCGGCTTCGCCGACCAGCGCGCGCTGGCGTCCCGCATCAATCTGCGCGAGCCACAGCGACGAATCGGGACTGATGGCGGTGAACCTGCCCGCGCGCGCCGCGTCCACCATATCCGCCGCGTCCATCCTGGTCGCGTTGATTCTCATCGGCAAGCCCGAGGGCGTTTGGTAATTTGCCTTGTGAAAGCGCGCGATAAGGTCTTGCATCAGCGCGTCTTTTTCGGGCGAGTATGCCAGGTCGAGCGTTGCAGTTGTTGGCGTGGTTGTGCTTTCGAATGAACTGACAAACAAGACGAGCGCGCCAATGCCGCAAAACGTGGCGATCATTCCGCCGATGACGATAAGGAAGACGAGGAGCGCGCAGGGGGGTGATTTTTTGACGGGAGGATTTTTTCGTTTCTTCATGTTTCGTGGTGTGTATTTATGTGTCATTTCGCCACATTCAAATCGAACCAGCGCAGTAGCGTTTGCAAGGTATCGCGATCGGGGGCGCGCATTCGTGCGGTGGAAGGTACGAAGGTCTTGGCACCATAGTCCTTCCATTTCACGAACAAACTATCGGCGCCCGCGATGGAGACTTCGGTGTTGGCGGGACGGAAACCGCGCGCTGCCGCCGCGCTCTGAATCGGCGCCGAGAGCAGAAATTTCTGGAATTGCAACGCCGCGTTTTTTTCGATCGCGCTGGTTTCCGCGCCCATCCAGATCGTGAACGGAAAATCGAACCACGTCAAATACTTTGGGTACACGATGACGAGCGGATCTGCCCAGCGTGTTTGAATGCCGCTCATATTCACGAGCAAATCGCTTTCGAGCAACTGTCCGCCATCGCCGACCGAGTAACCGAAGAGCGCGAGGTCTTCGACCGTGTACGACGAGAGTGACGAAAAATCGGTAACCGCCCCCATCAACTCTTTAAGCCACTTTTGGAATTGCGGATTCGTGACATCTTCGGTGGTGATCGTCGTCTTGTCATAGTACTCGCCTGCGGCGGCGACCATCGCCAGCAAGCCCGCCGCGTTCTTGCGCGGATTGGGCACGATGAGTTTGAAATAGCCCCACGCTTTTTCGCCGCCCAGTTCGGGCCAGCCACCTCTGGCGATTGCCGCATCGTGAATCGTTTTCCAATTGATGTTGTCCTTGCCGAATTTCTTTTCGAGCGTTTCCGCGCGCGATTTGTAAATGCCCCACGAGAAAAGCGATGTAACGAGCGGACGCGCGCGATACTCGCCATCGGTGAGGAACACATCGCGACCGAGTTTCGCGCTGTAGGTCGCATTGACGAGTTCGACCAGATAGCGGCTATCGGGAATCCACACGGTTGGCACAGGGTTGAATTCGCCGCGATCCCATTTGCCGAGCGCGGTCACGCTGTCCATCGGCGTCACGTTGACGACAATGGTGCGTCCTTCGAGCGAGCGTTTCTCGGCGTTGAATTTTTGCGCGGCGTCCTGCACCCAGGGTTCGATCGGCAGCGCGGCGACGACGCGCAGCTGAATCGGCTGCGCGGTGGGATTGGGAATGTTGCCGCTGAGTTGCTGAATCACAAACGATACACCGATGATGAGCAGCGCGAGCAGGATAAAGGTAAAGAAGATGAGGCGGGTTTTGTTCATACGATTTTTCTCAGATGACAAGGTGACAAGGAGACAGAGTGACACGGAGACACGGAGCAGTCACCTTGTCACCTTGTCTCCGTGTCTCCTGGTTTTGTTGCTACGATAGCCCCAATTTTTTCTTGCGTTCCGCGAGTTGCGTTTCGAGCATGTGGCGTTCGAGTAGTTCGTCCATTTGCGCGTCGAGGCGCGTGGCTTGCATTTCGGCGCGCGCCGAGGCTTTGTCGAGCCGCGCGCGGATGCTTTCGGCGATGCGCGCAATGTCCTGGTCTCCCGAACCGATGAGATTGTCCAGCGACTGGATGGCGCGCGTGGTCAGTTCTTTCGAACGTGCTAGGTCAAGGAGAGCTTGCAGTTCCTCGCGCTCTTGCTTGACGGTGGTTAGTTTAGCTTCCAGTTTCAGTTTGGCGTCGAGTAATTTTTGATACTCGACTTGCTGCCGTTCGTACTGGGCTTTGTACGTTTCGGCAAGGCGCATTGTGGAGTTGAGTTTGCTCTGCGCGGCGACGGCAAGTTCTTCCTTGCCCTCTTTGAGCATCAAGTCAATGTTACGATCGAGTTCGGCGGCTTTGGCGGTAAACTCGTCGAACTTGCGCTTGAGTGTTTTCACTTCACCGCCGATGGTCGCCGCGGCATCCTCCAGGTCTTCCAGATTGTCCTGCACCTGGCGGATGTACTGATCAAGCACAGCAAGCGAATTCGCCTTCAACGCTTGATCCACAAGCGCGTGCAAATTCGCAGCGATGAGCGTTTGGACTTTTTCGAGCAGACTAGCCATAGGTTCCTCCTTTGTTGGACAAATCTTGTCCTGTGATTTGAATCTGACAGGATTGTAGCCAATCTCTGCTTGCTCTTCCTGACATTGGGCTGACAGTTAGCGACCATAGTATAGACCAAAACGCGCTGTATGGCAATAGGGGAACAGTGGATAGTGGACAGTGGAGCGGTGGGGACAGTGAGACAGTGAGGCAGTGGGGCAGTGAATCATCCAATCACCCAATCACCGAATCACCTAATCGAAGTTGCATAAGACGAATTGACAACACCACGCGCCCTGTGTTAGAATCGGTGCGGGTATGAGCAAGAATAATCTCGCGCTCCTTGTCGTGATTGAAACGGCGATGCTGGGTTTGGTCGCGATGACGATGTTCGGCGTGCTGATGGATCAGTACGAAAAAGCGCAGCATGCGATCGCCGAACGTACGGCGATTGCACGCGCGACCGAAGTGTTCATCGCGCTACTTACGGCAACACCTCCGACAGCAACACCCACTGCCTCATCTACCGCGACGCCCACTTTTACTGCCACTGCGACATCTACCCCTGTGCCTACGCGTACGGCGACACCACTTGATACCGCGACACCATCCAGAACGCCTACCCCCAGCATTTCGCCGACGCCTTCGCGTTCGCCCACCCCGACTCTTTCCCCGACGCCACGCCCCACGCGCACTCCTACGACCGTACCCAGCAATGCCATCGCTCGCTGTGAGACAATTGATAACCCGGGAACATATCATCTGAGCGCCGATCTGGTGGCGAATGGTGAATGTATCGTTATCAAATCGAGTTACGTTATCCTCGATTGTGCCGGGCATTCGATTCGCGGTACGAATTATACGGGCTATGGCATCGCGATTCGCAAGTATGGCCTGCTCAACGCGCAAACGCCGGCATATGTCGAGGTGCGCAATTGTCGCCTCTCTAAATTTTTCTACGGCATTTTTGTCGAAGCTGGTACCAAATTGGTGATTCAGGGCAATGACAGTTCCAATAACTTTGACGATGTGGACCCGGTGACGCGCTATGGCAAGTTTTTGGGAATGACCGATGGAGGCGGCATTCGCCTGAATCATACCACCGATTCGCAAGTCCTGGCGAACAAGACTCTGAATCAGGCGATTGGGATTGATGTGCGCTATTCGAGTGGAATCGTTGTGCGTAACAATATCGCGTCGAACAATTCTGCCTGGGGTATCAATATTCTACGCACGACGGGTAGCGAAGTCGCGTCGAATACCACCGTGGATAATGTGCGGAAATGTACCTGGGGCGCCGGAGTGGTCGGCTTTGGTTGTGATGCTGGCGGAATCGTATTGCAGGATGGTTCGAGTGGTAACGTTGTGGCAAACAATTCGGTGACGGGGCGGAACGGGAATGGTATTTTCATCAAAGCCCATGCCATGCCCTGTGGTAACAACAATTCCATCCTGGGCAATACCATCACCGGCGCGTTGTACAATGCCGTCGAACTCAGTTTTTGTTCAGGGAACAGAATCAACAACAATCAAATGCGTGATTCGCTCGATGGTATCTGGCTGGGTTTTGCGAATAATACCGAAATCAAAGGGAACGTTATCGCGAATATGCGGAATCATGGCATCATCTCGGCAAATAGTCGTCACAATACAGTTTCGGGCAATCATATCATCAATAGTAATGAGGCGATCTATTTTTACAGCGAGGAATATGATCGGCGCGAGTTTTCGTTTCTGCCGCCCGGTGATTATACCTCGCATAGCAATTGTTTGTGTGGTAACACGTTGCAGAACAATACGATTGCCATTCGTTTGTTCGATTCCACGCACAATCAGGTCACCGGGAATACGTACATAAACAATGGACGTAACGTCCTGGCGCAAGGGAGAAGTGATGGGAATAACATTCAGGGCTATGCACCTTTTGCGCCGTATGTGTCGCTGGCGATGCGGCTACCGCGCGCGTTACGTCCCATTGATTGCACGATTCAATGATTTGCATATAATTCGATGATGATGGAAGGACAGAGATTCGATTTGGTGAATGAAAGCAGACCGTTGTACGAGATACCTGTTGACGCGCCCGAGACCTTGAAGCGCCCTTCGCTCTGGCGTAAGGTAGGCGTTGCCTTGCGCGAGTTGATCGAGACGCTCATCTTGACGCTGGTGATCTTTCTGCTGATTCGTTTTGCCGTGCAAAACTTTCGCATCGAAGGGTCGAGTATGGAGCCGAATTTTCACGATGGGCAGTATCTCTTTGTGAACAAGTTGATCTATCTGTTTCAACCTCCCCAGCGTGGTGATGTGATCGTCTTTGTTCCACCGAATAGTGGTTCACGCGATTTTATCAAGCGGGTGATCGGCTTGCCGGGTGAGCGGGTAGAGATTCGTTCGGGGACTGTGTTCATCAACGGCGAACCGTTAGTGGAAAGTTATCCGCTCTATCCCGGCTCGTATTCAACTGGACCGATCGTTGTACCGCCAGACGAGTATTTTGTGTTGGGGGACAATCGTAACTATTCCAGTGATTCACACTCGTGGGGAACTGTGCCGGGCAAAAGAATTATCGGCAAGGCGTGGTTCTCGTACTGGCCCCCCCAGTCCATCGGTTTCATCCCCGATTATACCTATGCGTCAAGCAGGTAAAGTGGCGCTGGACGAGAGATGATCTGCGACTCATCTTTCGTCCTTAATTTTTGCAGGCAAGCCGCTATGTCACAGGATATCGCGAAATGGATTGACCATACTTTGCTCAAACCCGAAGCCACGCCCGCGGAAATCGAACAACTGTGTCGCGAGGCACTCGAGTACGGTTTTGCCGCTGTCTGTGTCAATCCACCGTACGTCGAACAATGCACGCAGTTGTTGCGCGGGTCAGAGGTGAAGGTCTGCACGGTCGTTGGGTTTCCGCTGGGTGCACATACCACCGCCGTCAAAGTGTTCGAGGCGCAGCAAGCCCTCGCCGATGGCGCGCGCGAAATTGATATGGTGATCAACCTCGGCGCGCTCAAAGCCCGGCAGGACGAGGTGGTGCGTGAGGAGATTCGCGCGGTGTGTGATGTGGCGCACGCGCGCGGTGCGATCGTCAAAGTGATTATCGAAGCCGCGCTCTTGACCGATGACGAAAAAGTGCGCGCGTGCGAACTGGCACGCGACGCGGGAGCGGATTTCGTCAAGACCTCCACCGGCTTTGGACCTGGCGGTGCAACCACGCACGATGTCGCGCTGATAGCGCGCGTGGTCGGTGGTCAGTTGGGAGTCAAGGCATCGGGAGGCATTCGTGATTACGCGCAAGCACGGGCGATGATTGCGGCGGGTGCCACGCGCATCGGTGCAAGCGCCGGTGTCAAAATCGTTCAGGAGGCGCGCGCGGTGGAGCGGTAGGTTGTCAATGGTCAGTTTTCAGTGTTCAGTGTTCAGTATTCAGTGTTCGGTGATCAGTATTCAGTGTTCAAGGAGGGAGGGCAATGGATGTGCACACGCATCTAAAAAGTGTTCCTGACCCGAAGGTCAGGGATGCTCTCGGTTTGATTTTGGCATCGTATTTATCGCCGGCGTTTGGTTCATTGACCAAGCGAGAAATTGACCTTCTGATCTTCAATGCCCTCGAACGCATCGGATACATTGAAGAAAATCCAACGCTGTACTCTCTAGTCCAGAAACTACGCGTCACTCGCTCCAAAGCCCGCGCGCTTTTGTATGAACAAGAATTGCGACGATTGGGCGAAAGGGATTTGGATCAACAGGTTCGCGATGTGCTCAAGCATCCTGTGCTTCAGCGACAAGGAGAACTGTTTGTTCTGGAAGTGGAAAATCCTTTGCTGAGTGATCACCTCAGAGCCAGAGTGCAAGCGCTGGGTTATGCCAGCGATAGTTCGTTCTCGCCCAGTCTGGTCAAGTTATCCGACGATGCCATCATCGCTTTATTGGATGATATGTTGGATGAAAAGACCAAGGCAGGAGTGCGGAAAGAGTTTATCAAAGCCGGCCTGCCCGACAAATCGTTCAGAGGATTTTTGAAAGATGTCGTGAAGGCATTAGCACGGAAAGCCGCCGATGAAGCGGGTTCGAGGGTGATTGAAAAAGTCTGGGGACCCATCGTTGACGGTGCTTTTGACGGTCTGGCAAAAGTAATCAAGGACGCGGGTGTTGTTGCACTAATCAAAGAGGAACAAGATAAAGAACACGCAGAATAGCCGTATCTCATGAAACACAAGTATCCAGCGAATTCATCCGTCACGCCTGGTCTTGATGTCCTCCTGACCGCGCCACAACGCCTGGCGCGTCAACGCGTCGGCCTGGTGACGAATGCGAGTGGCGTCACGCGCGATCTGCGCGCGAACGTGGACGCGCTACGCGCGGCGGGTATCAATCTGGTCGCGCTCTTTGGACCCGAACACGGGTTCAGCGCGTCCGCGCCTGACGCCGCGCACATTGCCTCCAGTCGCGATGCGCGCACCGGCTTGCCCATCTACTCGCTCTACGGCGACACACGCAAACCGACGCGCGAGATGCTCGCGAATGTGGATGTGCTGCTCTTCGATTTGCAAGACGTGGGCGTGCGCTTTTACACCTACACCACGACGCTCGCGTTGACGCTCGAAGCGTGCGCGGAAAATCGCGTGCCACTCGTCGTGCTGGATCGTCCGAATCCGATCAACGGCAATACGCTGGAGGGCGCGATTCTTGATCCCGCGCTGCAATCTTTCATCGGTCACGGTCCGCTACCGATTCGCTATGGGATGACCATCGGTGAGTTGGTACGATTCTACAACACCGAACTGAATCTCGGCGCAGAGTTAGATGTGATAACGATGCGCGGCTGGCAGCGCGCGATGTGGTTCGACGAGACCGGCTTGCAATGGGTACCTCCCTCGCCGGGAATACCGCATTTTGCGACGAGTGTGGTGTATCCGGGGATGTGTCTCATCGAGGGAACGAATCTTTCGGAGGGGCGCGGCACCGCGCTGCCGTTTGAAATCGTGGGCGCGCCATGGCTGGATGGTCACGCACTGGCGGAGGAACTGAACGCGCAAAACTTGCCGGGCGTTCGCTTTCGTCCGATTACCTTCACACCAACCTCGAGCAAGCACGCGCAGCAAACGTGCTATGGCGTTCACGTTCACGTGACCGATCGCACGGCGTTGCGCGCGGTCACGGTGGGCTTGCGCGTGGTTCAAGCGTGTCGCGCACAAAACCCCGCGCGTTTCGAGTTCCTGTCATCGAGTTGGGAGGGGCGTCCACCGCATTTCGATTTGCTGGTTGGCGATGCGCGCGCGCGCGTCGCGCTGCAAACGAATCAATCCATCGAAGCATTGACGCGCGAATGGGAGAACGCTCTTGCGCGCTTTGATGCGCAGCGACAAAAATACTTGCTGTATTGACAGCGTCCTTCGTCTTTCGTCTTTCGTCATTCGTCTGTCATTCGTCATATCTGGGAGAAACGAATCACAATGGTTAACCAACGACCGCGCTATTCGATTGTAGCACCTGTCTTTAACGAGGAGGAAACGCTCCCCGAATTCTATCGCCGCACGCGCGCAGTGATGGATCAACTCGATGGCGACTGCGAATTGATTCTCGTCTTCGACGGCAGTCGTGATCGCTCGCCAGAGATTGGGCGCGAGTTGCGCGCGCAGGATGCGCGCGTCAAACTCATTATTTTCTCGCGCAACTTTGGACATCAAATTGCGATTAGCGCAGGGATTGACTACGCGGAAGGTGACGCGGTTGTCATCATTGACTCGGATTTGCAAGACCCACCCGAGGTGATTCACGACCTGGTCGCCAAATGGAAAGAGGGGTATCAGGTGGTGTACGCGCAGCGTGCCAAGCGTCGTGGCGAAACGTTCTTCAAACTGTTCACCGCCGCGCTCTTTTATCGCATCATCCGCAAACTTGCCTCGATTGACATTCCGCCCGATACCGGCGATTTTCGTTTGATTGATCGGCGCGTGGTTCTGGCGCTGCGGCAGGTGCGTGAACATCATCGCTTTATGCGTGGCTTGTCGGTCTGGGTTGGTTTTAAGCAAACCGGCATTTTGTACGAACGACACGAACGCTACGCGGGCACGACGCAGTATCCCTTTAGAAAAATGTTCAAGTTCGCGCTCGATGCTATCACCGGCTTTTCGTATGTGCCGTTGCAACTCGCTACGACGTTAGGATTGTGGATTTCACTCCTCGCGCTCATTGCGATTCCGATTGTCGCCATCTTGCGTTTCGTCTTTGGACAAGAATTTTTCGGTGGGCAAGCCACCACGTTGATCGCTGTGCTGTTTCTCGGTGGCGTGCAACTCATCTTCCTCGGGATTCTCGGCGAGTATCTGGGACGCATCTACGATGAGGTGAAGAATCGTCCGCTCTACATCGTGGCAGAGGCACCGCCCAAGCCGGAGGAGGAGTGAGCGAGAGTCCGCGCAACCCTCTGGGTGGCACAATCGAACGTGCGAACGCGCGCGCAAAATCGCGCCACCGAATCGTCTCGCTCAAGTATCGCCACACGAGAAGCAACGACGCGGCTTCGAACGCAAGAAGAATCGGAAAGATGCCGCCGTACCCCAACTGATCGGTAAGCCAGCCACCGATGGGCGGAGCAAGAACACCGGGCACCAACCACGCGACCATCGTCAAACTGAACGCGTGCCCGTGTTGTCCGGCTTGCGCGGATTCTGCTGTCAGCGCGGAAAGCGCCGGACGCGAGAGCGCGGACAAGCCGAACAAAATGATGCCGCCCAACAACAATGTCCACACATTCAACGCGCCAGCCAGCGCGAGCAGAATGTACGCCAGCATGCCGAGCGCACTAGCGGCAACGATGAACGGCTTGCGCCCAATACGATCCGCCAGCCACCCGCCCACTGATTGCGCGAGCGTGGTGAAAATTCCGTTCATTCCACCGATGCTGTTGAGCAGCCCCACCGTCGTCATTGACGCGCCGAGCGAGAGCGCGAACGGTTGAAAGATGATGCTATAGATGCTGCTGTGCGCGCCGCGCAAGAACGCGTTGAGGGCAAGCACGCGCAGATTGTTGTTTGATGACGTAACAGGATTGCTCATCATGCACTCAAAAGCGGCGAGTGTCACTGTCTATGACCTCCCGCTCAACGGCCTTCGCCTCGATGCGAGACCACCAGCGCAGGGTACCATCAACCGACGCCAGACGGGTTGATGCAGCACGGGCATAGCAAAGACCATCGCCCAGACCTGCCCCAACTCAAACTGATGGCAGCAGCCGCCGAGCCGACAGGACAGTTGATTGCCAGTGATCTGGCACCAGGGCAGTCCGCTGACGATTCGCTATACACGCCGCTGCTCCGACGCGTCCGCACCCTGCTCGGACGACGCGGACTGCTCTACAGCGGCGATTGTAAAATGGCTGCACGTGCCATCCGTGCCGACATCGTCGCTCATGGCGACTTTTATCTGACCGCCTTGCCACACACGGGCGAAACCGCCCGTGAATTCGACGAATGGGTCAATGCGGTTGTCGATGGCAACCAGATGGCGACGCTGATCTGGGATGGGGACGAACTCATTGGTGCGGGCTACGAGT
>DAOTYB010000240.1:0-4678 GCA_034435315.1 Anaerolineae bacterium
CTCCCCCCTTGATTCCCCCTCCCCACGCCGCAGAGCGGCGTGGGGAGGGGGCGAGGGGGTGGGGCTTTTCGCGATGGACGGCACGGCTGAGTAATCACCAAACGGCAATATGCAAGGAGGCAAGATGAAAATTTTTATCTCAGCGGATATGGAAGGGATTAGCGGGATTGTGCACTCGGAGCAAACCGATGCGACGCATTCCGAGTATGCGCGCGGGCGTAAGTTGATGACGGCGGAAGTGAACGCGGCGATTCAAGGCGCGTTCGATGCCGGCGCAACCGAGGTGCTCGTCAATGATGCCCACGGCGGGATGCGTAACATCTTGATTGAAGAGTTGCACCCCGACGCGGCGTTATTGAGTGGCGCGACCAAACCGTTCTCGATGATGGCAGGCATTGATCGAACCTTCGATGCGGTGTTCTTTCTCGGCTATCACGCGCGCGCCGGTTCGTCGTTCGCCACACTGGATCACACCTGGAATAGTTTGACGGTGGTGCAGAACATCTGGATCAATGGTGTAGAGATGGGCGAAACCGGCTTGAACGCCGCGCTCGCCGGCTATTTTGGTGTGCCGGTCGTTCTGGTCACGGGCGATGCCACAACGTGTATGCAAGCGCGCGAGTTGCTGGGTGAAGACGTGGAGACTGTTGCGGTCAAAGAAGCGCTGGGACGCGCGGCGGCAAAAAATTTGCCCCCGAGCAAAGCGCATACCCTGATTCGAGAGGCTGCCGCGCGCGCGGTGGCAAACTGCAAGGCGCGCGCGCCGTTCTGCTTTGAATCTCCCATCACGCTACGGCTCGCGCTCGCGCGCACATCGCAAGCCGACCGTTGTTTGTGGATGCCCGGGGTCAAACGCGTGGCGCCGCGCGTGGTGGAATTTACCCACGAGGACTATGCCGTGTTGTACAACGCCTTTCGCGCGCTAATGGTTCTGGCGGACGTTCAAGTATAAGTCAGTGCCACTGTGAGAAAACACCTCTTCGTTTTAATCGCGTACACTGTTATTGCACTCGTCATAACCTTCCCCCTTGTGCTGAATTTTACCACCGCGATTCCGGGCGTGGAAGGCGATACGGGGAGTTTTGTCTGGGCACTTGGCTGGATGAAGAGCGCGCTGGAGTTGGGTGTCAATCCCTTCCGCTCCGATTACGTGTTCTATCCGCTGGGTGGCGCGACGCAATTGATGTGGGCGGTCTCGTTCATCGCGCTTTTGGCGCTTCCCTTGCAGGCGGCGTTCGGTATGATTGTGACGTACAACATCCTGTACCTCGCCGCAACGGTGTTGACCGCGTGGGGAATGTTTTTGCTAGCCGAGGATGTACTCCAGAGGTCAGAGGTCAGAGGCCAGAGGTCAGAGGTCAGAGGCCAGAGAGCAGCGGGCAGAGAGCAAAAGTCGAAGGTCAGTGAGCAGTGGGCGGAAAGCGTCGCGCGTCCGCTGCCGCCGTTTCAAACTTTTCTGGTGTACAAGTTCGTCACGCACTATGCCACTCTGGCACCGCGCGTATCACATTTTCCAGCCTGGCTTGCCCCGTTCGTCGCGGGTGTGGTGTTCGCGTGCGCGCCGCTACGCCTGGGGTATGGACTGGCTTTCTTCAACCTGTACAACACTCAACTCATTCCGTTCTACGTACTCTTTTTGCGGCGCGCGTTACGCCACACCTCGCCACGCCACGCGGTGCTAGCAGGCATATTGCTGGGGTTGAACGGGTACATTGATTTTCAAATCGCCGCGTTTCTGGTGCTGCTCACGGTGTTATATGCGTGTGGGCAACTGGTTACCCACCCGCTTCGCTTGAGTCGCGTGCTCTCCCTTACTGCGCTGAGCGCGCTCGTTGCGCTCCTGGTGGTCGCGCCGCTGCTGGCAGTGGTGGTAAGCGATTTTGCCAGCGAGGGTGGCAATTACATCCGCGTCTTTCCGCTCAAGTATTCCGCAGAACGCTCGTACGATCTCCTGGCGTTCTTTGTGCCGAATGCGTACAGCACGCTGTATGCTGGCGCGCCGCTCAAGATTGCCGGCATCAACGCGCCGCTGCGTCCGAACGACGGCAGCGCGCTTTCACCCGACCGACAGGTGTTTGTCGGTTACATTGTTCTTGCGCTCGCGGTGTACGCCACGCTGCGCGCGTGGCAGCGCGCGCGGGGGTGGCTTGTCCTCGCGTTGCTGTTCGCTGGCTTGGCATTGGGTCCCTCACTCCGCATAGCCGGACACGACACGACTGTACCGCTACCGTACCTCGCGCTGCATCAGATCCCCATCATCAATCACATCCGTATCCCGATGCGGTACGGCATCGTGGTAATGTTCGCGCTCGCCATGCTCGTGGCGATGGCGGTTCACTCTCTCAGGGCTGGGGTTACAGGTTTCAAGTTTCAGGTGGCACGGTTGGCGTTGCTGCTCTTGCCTGTTCTCATCCTGTGCGAATACGCGATGCTACCCTATCCGCTGCAACGGATCCAGATTCCGCGCGTGTACGAACAGATTGCGCGCGAGCCGGGCGATTTTACGATTCTGGAGATTCCAACGTTCAACTGGCGTCACGCGGCAATGACGGAGATGTATCAGCCGATTCACCGCAAGCGCATTTTGCGCGCGTACACCAACCGCATTGCGCCGGGCATCGCCGAATACTTTGGCACGCGCGGCATTCCGATTGTCGTGCGTTCTTTGCGCGCGCTCGAAGGCGCGCAAAAAGAGCCGTTGACGGATGAGGAGATGGCGGAAGACCAACACGCGCGCGACGCCGTGGTGCAGTTTTACGATTTGCGTTACGCGGTGCTGCACCGTGATTTGCTTCAACCCACCGCCGCGCGCGCGCTCGAGGCGTATCTGCGCGAGGTGCTCGGCGCGAACGTGATCGCCGAGGAAGGCGCGGTCGTGGTGTATGCTCTGCCGCGCGTAATGCACGTCACCGAGCGCGTGGAGATTGATCTGCGCGAACTGGTGGGGCAGATGTATGCGGGGCGCGGCTGGCAATTCGAGTATCCGCCAGCGAATTGGCGCGGGGAGTTTAATTTCGTGTGGGCGCGCGGGGCATCTTCGGAAATCTACTTCGTTGCCCCGGCGCGCGCGTGCGTGATGCTTGTGCACGCGCGCGCCGAATCGCCTCAGCGCGTTCAGGTGGTGGTAAATGATGCGCGCAGCGGCGAGATGGTGTTGGACGAGGAATGGCAAACGTTTCGTCTCGTGTTACCCACGCGCGCGGGAATGAATCGCGTGCGTCTGGAGTACAGCGCGCCCCTGTACGAAACGATCGGCGTCACGACGATTACGCTCCAGTGCGATGCACCTTGAGCGCGTAACGACGTGAGCGGAACACGTTCACCTATTTTCGATCCCACGAAAACTGTCGTGTGAACGTGCCCATCTTTGTTACCGACTGAATCAGCAGAGTGCGTTCACCCTCGAACGAATCGTACCACGCGCCAGCGGTGGTGTTCGATGCCAAAAGCCAGGGGCAGAACGCAAAGAGATAATCGGGCAGCGGCTCGCCGTTGGACAGGCGTCCCGGCGGACGAAACCAGTTGAATAGTTCCACATAGTATCTGGCAATGAGCACTTCATCCACGCGGGGAAAGCGGTTGTCGTGCGCATCGCCAATTTTCCATCCCCCTTCGCCAACAATGAACGGAGGAACGAATCCCAGTTCTTGCTGAAAGACAGGGGCATACATCCGAAAGCCCAGGACCGCGTTTTCATCCTCCGTGTAATCGGGCGGATGATTGAGCGCGTAGGCGTGGGGAATGAAAAACATCCGTCCGAAAAGACGTTCCCCTCGACGCGCTTTGACCTCGCGAATCACCGCGCGCACCCAATCGGGATCGAGCACCTGCAAGCCGACCAGCCCACCGGCATTGTACACCTCGCGCGCCGAGTGCAGGAAATTCGCAATCCACTGTTGTTGATCCACAGGACGCCCATCCCATTCCTCTTCGCTATCGGGTTCGTTGTACAATTGCATATACGGCGGCAAGCCGTGCTCTTTGATGATCTGGATATCGCGCGCCCAGGCTGAGTAGCGCTGATAGGCGCGCAGATAACGCCGCCAGATGGGGACAATCCCTGCCTGTTTAAAGTACGGCGCGGCAAGGCGCAATTGATTTTCGTCGGCGTAGATCACCAGCATCCAGCGCATTTGCAAATCAATCACGCGCGGCATTTGAATTTCGAAATCGCGCGGGGTATAGTAGATGCGATCTGCAAAAAAGTGGATGCAGCGTCCGTTATCGTTAGCGGGACGGGGCCACTCGCGCAGCGTCAGCGCGGGCAGATCGGTGCGCAGATCGAGCGCTGGCAACACAGTGGCGGATGGCTCGGCGGGACGCGTGGCGGTAGGCTGGCGCTGTGCCGGCGGCGCTGTGGGGGTAGGCTCCGATAGCCGCGTGGGAGTATGGGCAAGCGCGAACTTGGTCGGCGTGGAAGTGGGATTCCAGCCGATTATCTCCTGGATGACGGTTGAGGGTGCGCATGCCAGCAGCGCGCCGATTATGAGAACGAGCAAGACACGCGTAATGTTCCAGTGTTTCTGCATTTCCATTTGGTAACTGCTCAGTCCGGGTTCACTCGCTGTCAGTGAGAAACCGACGGCTAGCGTAAGCCGATGACTGAGCCTGAATTTCGCCGTCGTGCCCCGGGAACAACCCCACTCATCCCCCTGCCCCCTTCTCTCCCCGATATGCG
>DAOTYB010000241.1:0-4404 GCA_034435315.1 Anaerolineae bacterium
TTGTCATTGCGAGGAGCGGTCTTTGCGACGAAGCAATCCCCTATTGCGGTGTGGAGATTGCTTCGCCGCTGCGCGGCTCGCAATGACAGGGGGGCTGACTTTGCACAAGCCCTGCTCAAGAGGCTGCGTCTAGTTGTCACAGCATAATCCGCTGAGTCTGAATTATGTGAAAGAGCACTAAATCACCGGCGCGGTTCACGCCGGAACGGGTTGCGGTGTAGTGACTCTGGGTTTGATCTCACGATACACGGTGATCGCCACATCGGGACAAATGGTTGCACACAGCAAGCAACCCGTACATTGCCCCTCGGGGTCCACCAGAATCGCCGGGCGATAACCCCGCGCGCTAAAGTGCGATGCCATCTGAATCAGATGTTTAGGGCACACCGTCGTACACAACGCACATCCTTTGCATCGCATTTCGTCTATCTCAATGGTACCTTTTGCCACAGAGCCTCCTTGTATCCAAGATGGTCAACCCCTCTGCCCGAGCATCGCTGGATGGCACGGCTGAGGCATTGCCATTAGTAGATGAATTCCCGTATATCATAATAACTTACTTTGGGCGCAACGTCAAAATTCGCCCATTGCAAGCCCGCGCGCATCAGCGCGATTTGATGTTCGATTTCGCTCAGAGTTAGCGGGCGAATACCAGCCTCTCGCAACAGCGCGGAATGCTCCGAATGTGCATAGTCCACGAGTTCGGAAAAATAAATCAAGTCCCCACGTTCCAATGGCAAGTTGTTAATCAGACGGATCGTGTTCTGGATGTGCTGATCATAGTACCGGCTGCCACCCGCCCCCGCCAGAATAATCACGCCGACCGCTACGCCGCCGGCTTTGACTTCGTTCACCAGCCGCACCACATCGTCGGGAGTATGAGGCTTGCCCAAAAAGTGTAACAGGTCACTATCGCCGCTTTCCAGCCCCACATAGACACGCCGCAAGCCGCGCGCGGCAAGTTCGGCAAAATCCGGCGCGCTCTTACGCCGTGTGCTGAACGCATCAATGAAGGAATAAATACCTTGAAAATGAATCGGATGCTGCGCTTGCCACTCTTCGAGTGCCTCTCCCTGATATTCCGCTGGCTGAATCGCAAACTCGGCGTTGATGACATCAAAGAAGGCTCGCAGTTGTGGTTGAGGAATCATCAGCGCGTTCGCATCGCCCAGAAAAATACTTTTACGCAAACCGATACCGCCTCCAAAAAAGGCGCGTACATCGCGAAGGTGATGGCGAAATTCGTCTAACGTTTTGACACGAAATTTACGATCGCGATAAAATCCGCAAAAGACGCACTGGTTGTAAGAGCACCCCTCGGTCGCCTGCAACACCAGCGCGAGGTATTGGTCAGGCGGCAAGATGCTGACCGGCTTGTAGATGATGTTAAAGATGGTGCGTTCACGTTCCAACCGCGCCACATCCCACGCCAGCGCGCGCTCTAATGCCGCGCGTGCCATCTGCACATATTCGGGCGGGGTAGCACCAAGCACGCGCGTCTCAGGAGCATTCACCGCAGCGTGGTACTCGACCGCGCGCGCATACACCATCGTCAAAAATTGATGCCCCTCTTCCGGCGACAACTCGCGGCGCACGCGATAAGCAAGACCAGGACGCGAGCCGGCCTGCTTTTCTAGAATGCGATTGTCCATCCCGCGCCGATAGTTACGCCCTTCGATCCACGCGCTGTACAGGCGCCCCTCGCCGTCATAGTTTAACGTCAATGCTTCGTCCACAAAGATGGAGAAGGAATCGCGCCGCACGTTGATCAGAATGTGCTGTCCGCTGGCAGTCTGGAATTCGACGATCGGCATAAGGCTATTCGTCAGTAGCAGATAGACAGGTAGCAAGTAGGCAGGTGACCTGTTTACCTGCTACCTGCCTACTCCCTACTTTTTCTTCGCCGTCTTCTTCGGTTTCTTTGCCGGTTTCTTCGCGGCGGTTTTCTTTGCCGCTGACCTGGCAGGCGTTTTCACCTTTACGACCGGCACGTACAGTTCCACGCGCAGTTCCTCGCCGGGCTGGCTGAGATACACTTCGTACGCTGGACCATTGTCGCGATACCCTTGCGCGCGCAACCAATCGTACACTTCGTTGTACGCGCGCGTGATGTTCGCTTCGCCTTCGTACACCAGCGACGCCGCTTCAAACTCGGCAATCTCTTTCACCTGCACCTCGCCCGAGCCTTGCACTTCTGGTGCGACAGGAACGCACAACTCGCTGCGCAATTGATCGGCGGGCACGCGAGCGGGATCGTCGTAAAAGATTCCCAGCGATTGACCCTGCGGCTGCACATTCTGCGCACGCAGCCACGCGAACAAACGATCGAAACCGCGCGGGATGGCATCGCGGTACGGTCCCACTTCGGTCACGGACGCCACGCGCGTCGCTGGAAAATGTTTGAACTCTGGCATTTTGTCCTCCTTTGATTTGGAATTTCGGTCGAGATAAAACAAACTCAATGCGATGATCGCTTGCCATGCGATCACGTTGAACTCGCCGCGCGCGAGCGCGTGTTCCACCTGTGCGCGCGTGAGGAGCAACAACTCTTGCTCTTCCAGATCATCCGCCGCGCGCGCCTGCACGCGCCGCGCCCCACGCGCGAGAAAGAAATTGCCGATGGCGATGCCGCGATTCGGGTCCACCCAGAACGATCCGAGGTCAATCCACTCGTCGGCGATGCAACCGGTCTCTTCGAGTAACTCGCGCTGCGCGCACGCGAGCGGCGTTTCGCCCGGCTCGATGTACCCACCAATCGGCGCGAGCGTGGTGCCGCGCAGCGCGTACTTGGTCTGCCGAAAAACGAGAAAGCGTCCGTCGTCCGTGAGCGCGACGACGTTGATGTAATCGGGCGTGATGATCCAGGGCCAGTTGGAAATGACGCGCCCATCGGGCAATTCGACGACGTGCTCTTCGACGCGTAAAAATCGGCTGTAATCCAGAACCGTGCGCCGCGCTAGGGTTTTCCAGAGATTCACTTTTGACTCGCCACTCGCAGCAACCGATCTACCAGCGCGCGCCCCACACCGGCGAGCCCATCGGTGGGCAAATAGTGACTGGATGATTCGTCGAACAGGACATTTGCCGTTGCAGGAAAATCTTCATCACCCAGATAGTACACCGCGGCCACGCGCACGCGCGGGAGCGCATCGAACGCGTACGCCGCGTCACCGAGCGTGAGTTTCATCCCATCCAGTTTCTGCGCGGCGCGCTCGAACATCTCCAACTGATTCCCCAGCGCGCGCGCCAGCCGATCGCCGCTATAGCCCTGATATGCCTGATGATAGAACGTGCCATCGGGCAAATCGCGAAAGGCGATCCACTTGCCGCTGGGCGGCGTACCATCGGCAGTGTGCAAATAGTACAAAAACATTGCGGCATAGTACGGATTGCACACCTTGTTCGATGTCTCGACAATCACATCCAGAGCGGGGTACGTGATGCGATACGGCTCGCCGTAAAACTTGAAACGAAACCCCTCCGCGTCAAACTCTACGCCCGAACGAAAAGCCACGTCGCGCGGTTCGCGTTCGCGCAGCGCCGCGCGCAACGCCTCTATCTGCGCCATCAAGTTATCCGACGACGCTGCCACTATCCACCCTCCGCCATTCGTCCTTCGTCATTCGTCATTCGTCCTCCGTCCTTCGTCACTTTGGATGTCCCACCGGAATAAGGTACAACGGCTGATGCTCGCGCGGCAACGCCAAAACTTGTTGCACGCGATCATCCAAGAACGCGCCGATGGGTACCGCGCCCAGATCGAGCGCGACCGCTTGCAGCAAAACATTTTGCGCGGCGTGACCGACTTCCAGCGCGACGTAACGCGGTGTGCGTTCTTCGCCGTACTTTTTTGATGTGCGTGCATAGACGGCAGTAATGACGATGGTCACTGGCGCCTGACGAATCGCATCCTGCATCAGTGCGACAGTGTACAACGGCACGCGCAAATCACCGCGCGCGTGGACAATCAACTGATGCGCGTGCGGATCGTAGTGATACGTTGCCTCGCGCGTGACAGCATACACTTCGAGTGGATAGAGCGCGCCTGCCGACGGCGCGGTGCGGAGTCCCGCAGGGTGCGTGATGCCTTGCGCCGCCCACAACAACTGACCCAGTTCATCCAAGGTCAATGGCGTGTCCTTGAATTCGCGCACCGAACGCCGTTTCTGCATCGTCTCTTCGAGCGATACGGGTCCCTTGGTGCGTGGCGGCGGCAAAGCAATCGTTTGCGGCAACGCCGCGCCGCTGGTAGGTGTTGCGGTTGGTGCGCCGGTTGGTGCTGGCGTTGGCGATGATGTCGGCGCAAAAGTGCAAGAGAGGAGTACAAACATTGTCACCCCCCAGAATAAAACGCTGCGTCTCATACGCCCTCCCTACGCAGGTTGCAGGGTCAAGCGCTCACGC
>DAOTYB010000242.1:0-1572 GCA_034435315.1 Anaerolineae bacterium
GAATTCTATGCGCCGGAGCAGTCGGGATTGTCCATCGAAGGACTTGGAGCGACGCCGCGCCATCGTCAGCCGTTTATCTCTCCCAAGACACACGAAATGACGATTTGTTTACCCAGGTGACGCGTCATTTGTAGTAGGCGGGGACAAGGACAAACAAGAGAGCGTATAGATTGAAAGCGAGCATAAACGCGGGAGCGGCAATCGTTATGAGCATTCGCCCGCGCGTGGAGAGGACTTGAAACCAACCCCAAAATGCTAAAAGTGACCAGGGGACGAGCGCTGGAAACAAGAGTCGCCCTTGGGGTTGAAACTGCGAGAGATTGAAACGAGTGACTCCAATGACTGCAAGAATCGTGCCTATACTCAACAACGTGATAATTTTGAGAGGAAGAGGATTTTCGGTGTGACGTCGTTGCCATATTCGAGCAAGCGTGATTGCCGCGCCGATACACCAGAGCGCAAACGCGACGCGGGATAGTGCTGCTGGCGCTGCGATATTTGCCCAACCGAAGCGCGCGAAGAACAAATCAATGAACAGGGGTTGCCAAATTCGCTGCAGATAGTCCCAGGTCAGTGCAGTAGGGCGTATTTTCAACGTCGTTGTTGTCGTGTAGATTAGCGCAGCGCGTGCCTCAGCAAAAGTTAAATAGTAAGCCACAACGATAAGGATGGCTGGAAGCATCGTCCACGCTAACGGCTTGAACCAGTTGTGTGGAGAACGTGGATTTACTAGAATCACTGCCAGCAACCCGATAGGGATGATGTAGACAAAAGTGTACTTGCTGAGCAATCCAAGTCCCAGCAAAAAGCCTATTCCCAGGGCAAATTTGTTTATCTGCTTGTTTGGCGTTTGCATCAAAACTGCTAGTAGAAACACGAACGCGGCAATTGCGTTTGTCAAAGTATCGCTTCGCACGTTTGCATTGACAAAGGTGAACTGAGGCAGGAAAGCTATCCATCCTGCTGCAACGATTCCCAACCAGCCGCCATTTTTATCGAGGAGACATCCAATCCGATACGCCGCGTAGATTACCGCAAGCCCGAACAGAGAGAGATACAATCGAATCAATAACAAGCCCCAAATGCTCTGCCAAATCGTGAACATCTTGAGATCAGGATGGGAGAAGAGATTACGGTATCGGGAGGCATCCGCGCAGAAAGATGGATTGAGCGGAGGAATTACACGCGGCAGAACATGCGGTACAAGTAGGTCGAGTGTCTTGTAAACTGCTGCGGCAGGCAGGTATCCTAACGCTGGTTGATACCATTCATAGTTCGATGAAATGTACGGATAGTCGCGGCAAAAACTATCGCGTTGGCGCACGGGTGGTTGTAGTGGTGGTTGCCCGCGTTCTGCCAACTGCTTGACGTAGAGGTAATGCGCCGGTTCGTCGGGCGATTCCCACGGCGGCACCAGAATCGCATACGCGAACGTGAGCGCGAGATAGATGGCGCAGATCAAGCCGAAAGCAATTCGACGATAGGTGAGTGAACGATCCTCCTGATGCATATCACAATTATATCACGATTCTGTTCTCCCTTGAAAATAAGTTTGTCCACGAAGTCACACGA
>DAOTYB010000243.1:0-3396 GCA_034435315.1 Anaerolineae bacterium
CGATAGGACCTTCTTCAGGGCAATATCGCGTGGTGCGCGGGGGCGCGTGGTTCGACACTGGGAACGGCGTGCGCGCCACCTCCCGCCTCAGGTACACGCCTACGAGCACGACCATCAGCGGCGTGGGTTTTCGGTGCGCCCGCTCACTTTGATCCTGGGATTCTGAATTCTGAAATTCTGGATTTTCTGAAGCGCTGGGGGGAGTTTGCCCCTCAACTGGAAAAGGTGTTCCGCGAACCAAGCTAGGAACGACAGGGGACACAATCGGATTGAACGGAGACTCTCTACGAGTTCCGCTAAGACGCACCGTTCAATCGAATGACCATTTTAGAAAGAGACATAAATGACCGACTCAATCTCGATCACCAGCACTCTCAACCAGGACCCGATTCCCGCCAATAGTTCGGCGCGGCTGGTGTACGCCCTGCTCCACATCCAGCCCGGGGAAATGAACGGTGCCGCGACACCTCTGCCCATCAATCTCGGCATCGTCGTGGACAACAGCGACTCGATGCGCATTCCGATTTTGACGCAAGAACAGTTCGAAGCACTAGCACGCGCCGGCGCCGTTTCCGAAACAACGGTGGATGGGGTGACCGCGTGGCAATTCGCCAACGTCTCGCCGGATCAGGTCCGCCATGCGCCGCGCAATCTCGATTTTGTCAAGCAGGCACTCCACAGCGCGCTCGAACGCCTGTCGTCGCGCGATCAATTTTCGCTTGCGGCGTTCGCCGAGCAAGCCGAGTTGCTCGTGCCGTTGCAATCGGGCAAACACAAGCGCGCCCTCCTCAAGGTGATTGACCGCCTCGACGAGTTGAAACTGGGCAACGCCACACGGATGGCGCGTGGAATGTCTCTGGGCATCGAGCAGGTGCGTCAGGGCTTTTCGCGTGAGATGGTCAATCGGGTCATTGTGCTGACGGATGGGTTTACGCTGGATGCGCCCGAGTGTCAGGCGCTGGCGCAGCAAGCCGCGCAAAGCGGCATTTCGATTAGCACGCTGGGCTTGGGCGTCGAGTTCAACGAGGCACTACTCATCGCGATTGCGGATACAAGTGGCGGCAACGCCTACTTTGTGCGCGACCCCACCGAAATTCCGGCGGTGTTCAAACAAGAGTTATCGGGCGTCCAGAACGTCTTCCTGCGCGATCTGCTCCTCAAGATGCGTTTGATGCAAGGGGTCGAACTCCGTCGTGTGCATCGCGTCAAGCCGATGATTGCGGATCTGGGCAACGTGCCGGTGGAGGATCGGGCGTTTGAGTTGATGCTGGGTGAACTGGGGCGCGGCGGCGAGATCGCGCTCTTGCTCGAGTTGGTCGTGCCGCCGCGACCGCCGGGGCGTTATCAACTGGCACACTATATCGTCGAGTATAGCCAGCCGAGTGCCGGCCTGTTCGGCGAAAAGATTCGCCAGAACATTGTTATCGAGTACAGCGCGGCTGGTGAGGGAGCACTCCATCCCACCGTGATGAACATCGTCGAGAAGGTGAGCGCGTTCAAGTTGCAAACGCGCGCGCTCGACGACGCCGCGCGTGGTGATCTGGCAGGCGCGACACAAAAGTTAAGAGCCGCCGCGACACGTCTTATCAATATGGGCGAAGAGGACCTGGCGCAAGCGATGCTGAACGAAGCGGCGAATCTGGAACAGCGCGGACAAATGTCTCCCGAAGGCACCAAGCGGCTACGCTATGACACGCGGCGGTTGACGCAGAAATTAGAGTGAGGCGTGGGGTGTGAAGCGTGAAACGTGAAGCGTGAAACGTGAAGCGTGAGGCGTGAAACGTGAAGCGTAAATCGGCAATCGGCAATCGAAAACCCCTATGAACTGTCCCAACTGTAACGTCGCCAATCGCGACAACGCGAGGTTTTGTTCTCGGTGTGGCAAGCCGTTACCCGGCGCGCCGATCCCGATCACGCCGGTGCTGACGCCTGCCAACGCTGTCTGCCGTTACTGTGGGACGTCGAACAACACCAGCGCGAAATTCTGTCGCGCCTGTGGCAAGCGCCTCACGCGCCCGCCAACGGGTCAGCTCGCGCCCAATACCTTGCTGGCGAATCGCTTTTTGATTGTCGAGCGGATTGCGATAGGTGGGCAGGGAGCGGTGTACAAAGTGGTGGATACGCATCTCAAAGATTCTACGCTCCAGCGGGAGAAACCGTGGGCGTTGAAAGAGATGAGTCAAAGTAGTGTGCCGCCGGAGCAACTGGAACACGCGGTCAAAATGTTCCAGCGCGAAGCGGCGATGCTGGCGCATCTCGAGCACGTCAATTTACCGCGTGTGGTGGACTGTTTTGAATACGAGGGCAATCACTATCTGGTGATGGATTACATCGAAGGGGAAACGCTGGAAAAGATGCTCCGCAAGCGCAACGCCCCTTTTACGCTGGCTGAAGTGGTACCATGGGCGCGCCAGTTGATCGGTGTGCTGATGTACCTGCACAACCAGAATCCCCCCATCATCTATCGCGATCTCAAGCCGGGCAACATTATGCGCGATCAGCACGGCACCCTCAAATTGATTGACTTTGGCATCGCGCGCTTCAAGCGGACGGTACCGGTGGCAAGTGGGAGTGCCGATTTGTTTGCCGCGACGCCAGGGTACGCGCCGCCAGAGCAGTTGCGCGGTGGCGAGGTGGGACCAGCGGCAGATGTGTATGCCCTGGGAGTGACCTTGCATCAATTACTCACGAACATTGACCCGACCCAACCACAGTATGCGTTCAACCTGCCACTGGCGTGTGATGTGAATCCCCAAGTGCCGCGCCCGGTAGCACTCATGCTGGCGCGCGCCTGCGAGCCGAATGTGCACAAACGCATCCAAACGATGCGTGAATTTGAACGCGAATTCGAGCAAGCATTGCAAGCGGTCTGGAAACGACAGCCGTAAAGTAATGACAAAGGACGGAGGACGAAAGACGAAGGATGAAAACGTGGCACAGGAGTTGTTCATGGGCGCACGCGCCCGCCATGACGGATGAAAATATCCACCAAGGACACGAAGAGTCACGAAGATTTTTTCTTCGTGTTCCTTCGTGACCTTCGTGGACAAATGTATTTTCGAAGGAGAGCGAAATGCTTTGTCCAAACTGTCAAACACAGATTCGCGCGGACGCGCGTTACTGTCCGCGATGTGGTATGTCGCTCAAAACACACGAACTGACACCGGCGGGTGCACCCCGCGCGCACGTGGATCAGCACACCCAGAAAATGCCAGACAAGCGGATTGGTCCGTATCGTGTGGTACGCCTCTGGCGACCCGATGACAACATCTACGTTGTCGAAGCGGAAGTCAAGGTGGCTGGCAACTCACCCAAGACCCGGCTGGCTATTGAAGCCCCAAAGACCCTCCCCACTGCGTGGGAAAAGCGTATCAATCAAATGGCTATGCCCAATAT
>DAOTYB010000244.1:0-4263 GCA_034435315.1 Anaerolineae bacterium
CCATTCCCCAGTTCCCCCTCCCCACGCCGCTCGGCGGCGTGGGGAGGGGGCAAGGGGGTGGGGCAACCTGGTAATGGCTAGCACCGGTTGAGGAATTATCCTGTGCTGTTACGGAAATAATTTCTTAGAATCCATCAACCGATTTTTGCCTCCTTGAGCCGCCGAATTCGATTTGGTGGCTGCAGTGGCAGAAATATACGCCGCTCAGAAACGGCTACAGGGCTTGTCTTATTGTCTGGCATCCCGATTCAGGACTTGACGCCAAGCGCAAGAACGCGTATGCTTGAAGAGCAGTGAAGCAGTGAGACAGTGAAGCAGTGAGACAGTGAAGCAGTGAGGCAGTGAGACAGTGAGACAGTGAGACAGTGAGACAGTAGAACAGTGAGATAGATATGAAAAATCCAACCAAAATCCTGGCGTGGCTTGCGCTGGTGTTAGGCGGCATTGCCTTGTTGTTGACGCCGGAATATTCTGCCGCATTCCCGTCGGCAGCAAATCCCACGCCCACACGCACGCCCGCCGCGCGCAAACCGAACAATGGCGCATTCACCCTCTTTCTCCCAATCATCTACAAACCGCCGGGACCGATCTACCTGCCCCTCGTCGCGCGCGCACCATCGCCCACGCCCACGTTTACACCGACCCCCACACCGATTGCGAATCCGGTTCAGAACTGGAATTTCGAAAGTGGACATACCGCGTGGTACGAAGACCCGCCGAACGGCATCATCACGAACGATCTCGCCGGCAAACCCGCATACAGCGGCAGTTGGGCGGCGTGGCTGGGCGGCGAGTTTCCGCCGCCAGGCCAACTCCTTGTACACACACTGGCGCAATGGGTAACGATTCCCGCCGGCGCTACGACGCTATCGTTCTGGTATTGGATTGATTCGGTGGAACATTGCGGGTACTACGACGATGCATTTGTGTACGTCGGTACAGCAATGCTAGTGCGGTTCGATCTGTGTAGAACGAACAATACCAACGGTTGGGTGCTCCGAACCGTCAACATCGGCGCGTATGCGGGACAATCCCACTGGATTCAGTTCATCGCGCGCGTGGATCAGGATACCAATAGCAATTTTCTGGTGGACGATGTCGTCATCTCGCGATAACGGGTTAGAGTCACATCACAACTTGAGTGAACGCGAGCGCGAAATCTTGCGGCTGGTGGCGACCGGCGCGAGCAACAAGGAAATCGCGCAGCAATTGTTCATCACCCAGAACACCGTCAAGGTTCACCTGCGCAATATCTTCGCCAAGATCGGCGTTGCCTCGCGCACCGAAGCGACGGTGTACGCGATTCAGAACGGACTGGTGCAACTGAACAACGCACCGCGCAGCGTCGAACCTGCTGTGCTGCCACCACCTACCATCGCTCCCGTGCCGAGTATCGCGACGCGCCGCACGATGCCGGCGCGTGGGTGGCTCGTGATCGCGGCGCTGCTCGTTCTGCTCATCGGCATCGTCAGTATCGCAACGATACGTCAATCTGCCGCGCCGGTGCTGGCGAGTCCCGCGCCGGCGCGCGCGCGCTGGCAGGAACGCGCCGCGCTGCCGATTGCGCGCGCGGGGCTTGCTGTCGCCGCGTACGAAAATCGTATCTACGCCATCGGCGGCGAGAGCGCGCAGGGCATCGTCGCGAATGTCGAGCGATACGATGTCGCCTCGGACACCTGGACGCGCTTGTCGTCCAAGCCAACTGCCGTGACCGATGTGAGCGCGGCGGTGATCGGTGGATGGATTTACGTGCCGGGTGGTCGGCTCGATGCCGCGCATCTGCGCATCAGTGATCGGCTGGAAGTGTACAACCCGCGTCAGGATCGGTGGGAGGCGCGCGCGCGTCTGCCCGAGCCATTGTGCGCGTACGCGCTGGTGACATTCGAGGGCAAGTTGTATCTGTTCGGTGGCTGGAACGGCGAACGTTACGTCGAGGCGGTGTATGTGTATGACCCGGACGAAGACGCGTGGCGCGCGCAAACGCCAATGCCGACCGCGCGCGGGTACGCGGGCGCGGCAGTGGTGGGGAACAAAATCTTCGTCATCGGCGGCTACGATGGTCAAGCCGCGCTGACAGTCAACGAAGTGTATTTCCCCGAACGCGATCCGGACGAATCGCCGTGGGAAGCGCGCGCGCGGCTACCCGAGGGTCGCTATGGGATGGGCGTGGCGAGCATTTCGAACATCGTCTATGTGCTGGGCGGCGAAGGGGACACAGCGCGCGTACTGGCATCGTTGCAGTACTTGCAAGAGGAGGATCGCTGGGTCGCGTTCGAGAGTCCTATCACAAAATCGTGGGTGTATCTGGCGGTGCAGCCGCTCGGCACGCACATTTACGGCATCGGTGGCAAGATGGGGGATGCGCCAACAGGGCGAAATGTCTCGTATCGGGCGATTTACACGATTTTGGTGCCGATCGTGCCGTGATTTTGGCGGAATTACCCGAAAGTATTATTGACGTGATAGGGCGAGTTGACTATACTGCGAGTAGTGAAAGCGCAGCCACCGAATTTCAATTGGTGGCTAGCACTGATTATGACAACTTGTCCGATAAAATTCGGCAAAAGGGGGACAAAATGAAAGTAAATCTCATCAAATTGTTCGTTCTGGCGAGTATTTTGGTTCTTGCCGTGATCGTCATTGGCGGAATCAATACGACGTCAGCAGATGTGCTGGCGCAAGGCAAGCCGCCCACGGTTGCGCTACCGACGCGCGTGGGGACCAAGCCGCCCACGCTCACCGCCACGCCGACCAAGCCGGGCGCGCAGCCGCAGGTAGGAAACACGCCAGTCGCGCCGTTGAAGGGAGCGACGGTGACGCGGACGCCGACGAGGGGGGTCAAGGGACCAAGGCTTGCCTTCTCTTCATACACTTCAGGGTTCCAAGTGCAAAACCTGAGTGGTTCAACGGCAAACATCACACTTACTTATTACAACCAGGATGGCACCGTCAACACGGCACCCAACGATACCATCCCTGCCAATGGTTCCAAGACCTACTATCCCATTCACCCCAGTGGTTCTTTTAATGGCTCCGTCGTCGTTTCGTCTGATCAACCTGTTGCCTCCGTTGTCAATGTCTTGGGTTCATCAGCCACTACCAATGCAGGAGCATCCTATGTAGGAGCAACACAGGGAGGTATCTCGGTATCACTCCCACTATTAATGAAAAACCACGGTGCTGGTAACTACAGTACTTGGTTTAATGTACAGAATACCAGCTCTACAGATGCTACTGTCAACGTAAACTACAGTGATGGCACAACAGCAGGACCATACACGATCAGACCGGGTGCTGCCCGTACCTTCGACCAATCAACAGAGGTACACAACGCAACAGTCTTCTCTGCCATTGTTACTAGTTCGCAGCCAGTTACAGTAGTCGTCATTCAAGAAAACCCTTCCGTCATGCTTGCCTATAGCGGTTTCACTGGTGGTACCACGAATCCAGTTATGCCCTTAGTGAATGCCAATAACTCAGGTTACGTTACCGGAATTCAAATCCAAAACATCGGGAGTTCTGCAACTGATGTGACGGTGAGTTACACACCTGCCTCGGCAGGCACTGCCTGTACCGAAACCCAGAATATTCCGGCAGGTCAATCGAGGACCTTTGCCTTGGCGGCATTTGCAAACGGTGCCAATTCAAACTGTGCGCCTGGTGCCAGGTTTGTGGGGTCAGCGCGAGTAACGGGAAATAGCGCCAATCAGAATCTGGTGGCGATTGTGAATCAACTGAAAGCGGGTGTTAATGGTGAAGCTTATGGTGGTTTTGACCCCGCTAGGGCAACCAACAAAGTTGTTCTGCCGCTGATTATGGATCGGAACAACAACTGGTATACCGGCTTCAACGTAATGAATGTCGGTACGACATCCACAACGGTTATATGCACCTTTAGTGGCACTTCTTATACCATCAACACAGGCAGTCTTGCACCAGGTCAGGCTTATAACGCCATCCAGAATGGCCAAATTGCCCCTGGGTATGTTGGCTCAGCGACGTGTATCGCTGCTAACTCTAGCGACAAGATTGTCGCTGTTGTGAATGAAGTTAATAATGTGGCGACAGGTGATCGTTTACTTGTCTACGAAGGTATCAACCAATAACACGCCGTAATTGTATGGTCTCTTGAGGGTGCTTACAGCGTCCTTAGCCTGTTTTTCGCACCCTGCGATTTGGTATGAAAAAGCGTCAAAGACACCAAATCTGATACTACTTTTGGGTTATTGGATGCCTCTGGACGCATTGAATCGGCGTTTCCAA
>DAOTYB010000245.1:0-4338 GCA_034435315.1 Anaerolineae bacterium
AAAACCCATCAACCGATTTTTGCATCCTTGAGCCGCCGAATTCGATTCGGCGGCTGCAGTGGCAGAAATATACGCCGCTCAGAAACGGCTACAGGGCTTATCTTAAATTGTCTGCAAACAAAATTTGTTAGGAGGGCATTTCAGTTTGGGGACAAGTTGGGGCGACTGCAAGTCGCAGCAAGCCACAGCCATGCCGACCTGCGTCGGCAATAGATATTGTCCGCGCAGGCGGACATCGCTCTGCGTTGCGGCAAATTTATGTGCCCAGATCTGCCCCAAATGTGCACCCGATGCCCCGGCGAGATGTTCACTTGCGTTTGGAAAAGAACCCTTGTGTTCAAAGAGCGCGCTGGGAAATGCCTCGCTCCTGCCCCCGTCGCCGGTCATCGGTCACCTACCACCCGTCATCGGTCACCCGTCACCGGTCACGTTCTCACACCAGCGCTTTCGTGGTATAATCAAAACCAAGAGGTTCGCGATGCCACGCCCAACCAAAAAACGCGCGCGCCGCGCGGCGACAAAAACCAGACGCCTATCGGTGAACGACGCACGTCTCGCCGAGATTGTTCGCCGCGTGGTGCAGGTCGCCCAGCCCGAAAAGATCATCCTATTCGGCTCCGCCGCGCGCGGCGAGATGGGACCGCACAGCGATGTGGATTTGCTCGTCATCAAGCGCGGTGAGTTCGATGCCAGTTGGTTGACGGGCGAAATCTACACCCACTTGCACGGCGTTGGACAAGCCGTTGACATCATCCTCGTTACCCCTGAACAAGTTGAGCGGTATCGGAATGTGCATTCCTTGATCATCGCGCCCGCGCTGCGCGAGGGAAAGGAAATCTATCATGCCCCAGCGCTATCCGCCTGAAGATCCGCGCGAGTGGCTCAATCGCGCGCACAGTAACTTGCTCCAGGCTAAAGCCGCACAACCGGGCATCTATCTCGAAGACCTTTGCTTTCAGGCACAGCAGGCAGCAGAAAAACCATCAAGGCGCTCCTCATCCATCGTCACGTAGATTTTCCGTACGTTCACGACCTTGCCCAGTTGTTGACCCTGTTGGAACAAGCCGGGGAAACCATTCCTCAATCAATCCGTCAAGCCGAACGCCTGACACGTTTCGCCGTTTTCACGCGGTATCCTGGCTTGGCTCCATCCGTTGATCAACACGAGTATGCCGACGCGGTGAATCTGGCGGAACACGTCGTGCGCTGGGCGGCGAGCATCATAGGATACTCGAATGACGAATCTGCATAGCGAACGCGCCGTCGTTCAAAATCCGCTCCTCCGCTACGCCACCGAAGCGGGCTGGGCGTACCTCGCGCCCGAAGACGCGCTACGCCTGCGCCGTGGCGAAACCAGCCCCATCCTCTGGGACGTCTTTATCCAGCAAGCGCAAAAACTCAATCCCGGCATCGTGGATCACCTTGCCGCTGAAGAAATCGCCAGACGACTCGTGCGCGTGCCGCCGCGCATCGAAGGCAACCTCGAAGCGTGGGAATTCCTCAAGGGACTCAAAACTGTTTTCGTCGCCAGCGAACACCGCGAACGCAACGCGCGCCTGCTCGATTTTGCCGACGTGCGCCGCAACCTCTTTCACGTCACCGATGAATTTCGCTTCAGCAACGGCGTCCACACGATTCGCGCCGATGTGGTGTTTCTTATCAACGGCATCCCCATCCTCCTCGTCGAAACCAAAGCCGCGACGAAAATCGAAGGCATCAACGACGCGCTCGATCAGGTGCGCCGCTATCATCGCCAAGGTCCCGAACTGCTCGCGCTGACGCAAATCTTTGGACTTACGCACCTCGTCCAGTACTATTACGGCGCAACATGGAACACCGCCATCAAAAACGTCTTCAACTGGAAAGACGAAAGCATGGCGCGAGATTTTGAAACACTCGACAAAACTTTTGTCGCGCCCGAACGCGTGTTGCGCATCGTGCGCGATTTCATCCTGTTCACGCGCCAGGACGACGAACTGACCAAGGTGATTCTGCGTCCGCATCAGGTGCGCGCGGTCGAGCGCGCGCTCCATCGCGCGCGCGATCCGCGCAAACAGCACGGTCTCATCTGGCACACGCAAGGCTCGGGCAAAACGTACACAATGCTCACTATCGCCAAACGTCTCATCGAAGACCCGGTGTTCAAAAATCCCACCGTGTTGATGATTGTGGATCGTAACGAACTCGAAGCGCAACTCTTTGGCAACCTCGCGGCAATCTGGTTGGGTAATCCTGTGCGACCGATTACGCAACCGAGGTTGTACACGCAGTACGGCAATGTTTACATCGCCGAAAGCAAAGAGGGCATTCGCGAGTTGCTCCAGCGCGACACGCGCGGCGTCATCGTCTCGATGATTCACAAATTCGATGACATTCCCGCGCGGCTCAATCTGCGGCACAACATTTTCGTTCTGGTGGACGAAGCGCATCGCAGCACCGGCGGCGATCTGGGCAACTATTTGATGGGCGCGCTTCCCAACGCGACCTTTCTCGGTTTCACCGGCACACCGATTGACAAGACCGCGCACGGACTCGGCACGTTCAAAGTGTTTGGGCGCGACGACCCGCAGGGCTATCTCGACAAGTACTCGATTGCCGAATCCATTCAGGATGGCACCACCGTTCCACTCTACTACGCGCTCGCGCCCAACGACCTGCGCGTGGATCGCGCTACACTCGATCGCGAGTTTCTCGATCTGGCAGACGCAGCGGGGCTGAGCGACATTGACGATTTGAATCGCATTCTCGACCGCGCGGTCAACCTGCGGAATATGCTCAAGAATCGCGAGCGCGTCCACCGCATCGCGCAGTACGTCGCCAGGCATTTCACCGAGACCGTCGAGCCGAGTGGCTACAAGGCGTTTCTCGTCGGCGTGGATCGCGAGGCGTGCGCGCTCTACAAAGACGCGCTCGATCAATTTCTGCCGCGCGACTATTCGCAAGTCGTCATCAGTCCTCTCCATAACGACCCGCCCGAACTCGCGCGCTATCACCCGAGTCAGGACGCCGAAGAGCAGGTTCGCAAAAATTTCAAAAAGCCCGATCAACTTCCCAAAATTCTCATCGTCACCGAAAAATTGTTGACGGGCTTTGACGCGCCGATTTTGTATTGCCTCTATCTCGACAAGCCGATGCGCGATCACGTGCTTTTGCAAGCGATCGCGCGCGTCAATCGTCCGTACGAAGACGAACGCGGCAAACACAAGCCCGGCGGCTTTGTGCTCGATTTTGTCGGCATCTTTGAGAATCTGGAACGAGCGCTCGCGTTCGATTCCAGAGATGTGCAGAGCGTCATCGAAGGATTGGAGACGCTCAAGGCGCGTTTTCGCGGACAGATGATCATCGGGCACACCGAGTATCTCGCGCTTGTCGAGGGCAAGCGCGCCGACCGCGCCGCCGAAGCCGCGCTCGAAGCGTTCCGCGACGAAGCGAAACGGCAGGCGTATTATCGTTTCTTCGACGAACTCGAAGACCTGTACGAAATCCTCTCGCCCGATGCGTTCCTGCGCGAGTTTATGGACGATTATCATCGCCTCGCCGATATGTGCGCGCTCGTGCGCGCGGCGTACGACGGCAAGGGCGTCACCGATCGCGAACTGGCGCGCAAGACGGCGACACTCGTGCAAACGCACACGCAGGTCGGTGTGATTCGCGAAGCGATCACCGTGTACGAAATCAATCCGCAAACGCTGGAGAGCATCGCGCAGAGCAACGAACCCGATACCGTCAAGGTGTTCAACCTGCTCAAGAGCATCGCGCAAAAGGTGACGGACGAAGCCGCGCACGCGCCGTACCTGCTTTCGATTGGCGAGCGCGCCGAAGCGATTGCAGAAGCATTCAAGCAGCGACAGATCGAAACGCAAGACGCGCTCGAACGCCTCGCCGCATTGGTGCGTGAGATCAACGACGCGCAGCGCGAGCAAGCCGAGCGCAACATTGACGGCGAACCTTTCGCGATCTTCTGGCTACTCAAGCAAGCGGGTGCACCTGTGAAAATAGCGGAAGAGATTGCACGGCAGATGACGCGCGTGCTGGACGAACAACCGCATTGGCGCGTCAGCGAACAACAAGCGCGTGCTGTGCGCCGCGCGCTGTATCATCATCTTAGGGACGCGAACATTACCGATGTGCCGCAAACGGTGAATCACATTATGACGTTGCTGGGGAATTCCCGTCCACCAGCGTTCGGATGAAAAGATTCACGAAGAACACGAAGAGACACAAAGGTTTTTTCTTCGTGTTCCTTCGTGACCTAGTATGATATGATTAACAAGAGGACACAGCAGGCCGATCGTGTTGGGGTCTACAAGACCGTCACGAAGTAACGGGTCGCTGGGT
>DAOTYB010000246.1:0-23871 GCA_034435315.1 Anaerolineae bacterium
GTACAAAGGCGACATCGGGCGAATGAACACCGTGTTCAAATTTTATTTGCAGGTGTGGGTGTTCTTTGCGATTGCTGCTGCGATGGCGCTCGCTTCGCTCGCGCAGACGAACGACGAACGACGAACGACGAAGGTCTTCGTCCTTCGTCCTTTGTCCTTCGTCTGGAAATTGGTGTTCGCGCTCCTCGTCTTCATCGGCTTGCTGTATCCGATTACGGCGACGCGCGCCAAGGTGCACGATCGGTTCACGCACGGCTCGCCGCCGGGGTTGAATGGGATGGATTTTATGCGGACGGCGATCTATCCCGATCGCAATTACGACCAGGTGTTGGAGTTCGATCGGCAGGCAATCGAGTGGCTGCGCGCGAACATCGTCGGTTCACCCGTGATTCTGGAAGGGAACGCGCCGCTGTATCACTGGGCGTCGCGCGTTTCGATTTACACGGGCTTGCCGACGGTGATTGGCTGGGACTGGCATCAAAAGCAACAACGTTCGATTGTGGACGGTAGCATCATTGATCGGCGCATCGGCGCGGTGCGCGAAATCTACAACACGCGCAGTTCGGTGGACGCGCTCGCGTTGCTCAAACGATTCCGCGTGCAGTACGTTTACGTCGGCGATCTCGAGCGCGCGTTTTACGACGCAGTGGGACTCGCCAAGTTCGAGGCGATGGCGCGCGCGGGGCAATTGCAACTGGTGTACGAAAATGAACGGGTCAAGATTTACCAGGTCGTGGATTAGCGCGGCGATCGCGTTGCTGTTCGTCGTCGCGGTCGCGTTTGCCGAGACGCCCACACCCGCGCCGCGCGCGCCGGCGACAACCACGTACTACACCTACTTGCCCATCGTCGCGCGAACCACGTGCGCGCCAATTGCCGGCGAAACGTACGGCACGGTCACAGTGTTGTCCGCGCCAACGGATCCACCTGCCGCAGCGCATCCCGATTTGAATCTGGCACTGCGCGGCTACGCGCTCACCACCGGCACGCTCGGCTTGGTGGATTATGATGGACACGCCGATTCAGGCGCGCCGCAGTTGTACACCTTGTTTGGCGATGACCGCGTGCCGGGTTTCAGCGCGGTGTATCGCGTGTACGATTGGGACTGGGCAAACAATCGGCGCGGCGCGTTGATTGGCGATCCGCCGGTGACGCTCGCGGGAATGATCGTTGCGCCGAACGAAATCATCCGCGTGCCCGCGTCGGGTTACGACATTGGTTTGCGTACAACGGGGTACGAAGTGATGGTGCTGTACGCCACGACGAATCGCATCACGCTCAAGTACACGCGCGAGGACAATGTGGTGAACGGCTATACGATTCACCTCGAAAACGTTTGCGTCGAGCCGAATTTGCTCGCGCTGTACGAGGCGATGAACGCGGCGGGGCGCGCGCGCCTGCCCGCGCTCTTTGCGGGGCAAGGGGTGGGACGCGCCATCACCACCGAAATCGGCGTGGCGATTCGCGACACGGGCGCGTTTATGGACCCGCGTTCGCGCAAGGATTGGTGGAAGTGAATGACAAATGAGCCAATGAGCCAATGAGCCAATGAACCAAAGGTCAGAATGACAAAGGATAAAGGACGGATGACGAAGGACCGAAGGACGAATGAACCAATGAGCCAATGTGCCAATGAGCCAAAGGCGACCAATGAGCGAATGACAAAAATCGGTCGGCGGTCGGCGGTCGGTGGTCGTATTTTTGCGTGGGGCTTGAGCGCGCTGGTCGTTCTTTTTCTTGCCGCGTCGGCATCGGCGCAAGGTGCGATGGTGAATCTAGCGGGCGGTGCCAAGGTCGAGTATCGCTTTGACTATAACGGGAGCGGGTTGATTCGGATTGGATTCAAATCGCCCGGCGCGACGAATGTGGTGATGTCAGTGTACAGTCCGGCGCAGGTGGCGCAGTTGCAGCGTGGCGAACAACCAGCGCCGATGGGGCGCGGTTCGCCAACGCGCGACTATGAGTTGTACTGGCAAGGTAGTCCGCGCGAGGGCGGCACGTATCGCGTGATCATCGAGAATCGCAACAATTATGCCATCAAGTTTCAACTCGATGTGCTGGGCGAGGGGGTGACTTCGGTCGCGCAAATCGGTTTCGCGCTGTTGCAATCGCCAACGAACGTCATCTCGGAAGGTGGGCGGAGTTTTCTGGTGATTGACTTTCCTAAGGCGCTGGGATTAGAGCCGTTGCGTTTGCAAATTCCACCCAAGCCCGAAATGTGCACCAAGCCCAATCAGATGCCGCCGGTGATTACCCAGTCGGTCAAATTGTGTCACGGCGAAGTGTATCCGCCGCTGAAGATCGTGGGCAACAACATCGCGCTCTTTGGCGACGAGTTGCGAACAGCGGTCGTCACGAGCAACGGTCGTCAATTCGCGATCACTGCCGAGGGATCGAATCTGTGGATTGATGGCGTGGTAATTCAAGCGCGCGCGGATCCGCAAGATGTGAACGCGTGGCTGTGTTTGTACGACGAGTGCCAGTTCCAAACATCGAAAGGGATTGTGACGTTGCGCGGAAGCACGCGCTATGGCGGTGGTATTTTGTTGCGCGCGACCAATTCCACGGTGCGTAACGTCACGGTGCGCGGCGGTTCGATTGGCATTGCGACGGTAGATGGTCGCAACA
Organism: Anaerolineae bacterium; assembly: GCA_034435315.1. Classification (GTDB taxonomy): domain Bacteria; phylum Chloroflexota; class Anaerolineae; order UBA4142; family UBA4142; genus VGOB01. The sequence goes on from DAOTYB010000246.1 coordinate 2,629, forward strand.
ATTACATTCTCGATAACGAGTTGAATGGTTTGAACGCGTGGGGTTCGTTCAACGTCGGTAGCGTGGCATCGTACTTTGTCAACAATCAATTGCATCGCAACAATCACGGTTGCGCTACGCCTGATGGGCGCCGCTTTTTGAGCGGTTGTGAAACGGCGGGCTGGGTGTGCATCGGTTGCGCGGGGAATCACATCATCAGCAACAAGTGTGAGTTGAGCGGCAACTGTTTTTATATGAGCGGTGAACGTGGACTCGCGAGCAACGAAAATCGTTTCCTCGCGAATTATTGCGCGGGCGCAAGCGCGAATTGTTTCGAAATCACTTTTTCGCTCAACAACCTGCTTGCCAACAATGTCGCTACCATCGAACCGAAAACGAATACGCCGTGCAAGTATCCGTTCTGGATTGGCGGCTCGACCGTCTTTTTCCAGAACAATCGCTGGGAGTGTCAGATTAGCGCGGACGAGGCATTCAATCAATCGCGCGATTCGACGGTTGTTGGCACGATGATCACGAACCTCGACGCGTTCGGCAAAGTGCCCATTGTTCCCGCGCCACAGGTGACGAGTGTACCGACGGTTTCGCCCATCACGGGACGGATGGGTGCGACGCGCGCGCCGCTGATGCTGCGTTTCCCGCGCGGTGATGTGGTGGAGTTGACGGAGTAAAGTTGGGTGATTGGGTGATTGGGTGATTGAGTGATGAGGGACGTTTTGTTGTGGTGGATCATCGTTGAATTGATTGGCTTTGCGGTCTTGCCGGTGGCGTTTCGCTTTTTCCGCTACCTGCCCGATCGCGGCTATGCGTTCATCAAGCCGCTCGGCTTGCTGCTCATCGCGTATCCGTTCTGGCTACTGACGACGCTCGGCTGGCTGACGAACACGCGCGGCGCCATCGTGCTGGTGGGGGTGTGTGTTGCCGCGCTCGCGTGGGGACGGACGACGAATGACGAAGGACGAACGACGGACGACGAAGGACGAAGGACGGACGACGAAGGACTAAGGACGGCGGACGAATCACCTAATCACCCAATCACCCAATTGGCATTTGGCAATTGGCAATCGGCAATCGAAAATTCCATTGCGCTACGCGCCTGGCTGCGCCAGAACGCAACGCTCGTCTTCACCACCGAACTCGTCTTTACGCTCGCGTTCTTTGGATGGGCGCTCGTGCGCGCGTATATGCCCGAAATCACCGCAACCGAAAAGCCGATGGAGTTTGCGTTTCTCAACGCGGTGTTGCAGAGCGAACGTTTCCCGCCGCTCGATCCGTGGCTTTCGGGCTATGCCATCAGTTACTATTACTTTGGCTACATCATCGCTGCGATGTTGACGATGTTGAGCGGCGTCGCGCCCGCTGTCGCGTTCAACCTGATGATCGCGCTCCTCTTTGCGCTCGCTGCCGCCGGCGCGTTTGGACTTGCGTTCAACCTGATAACACTACGCGCTACGCACTACGCACTACGCAGTACCCACGCTTCGCGCCTTACGCCTTACGCTCTCCTCGCGCCACTCTTCCTCGTCGTCATCGGCAACCTCGAAGGATTTTTCGAAGCGCTGCATGCGAAAGGATGGGGTACGCGCGAATTCTGGCAATGGCTCGACATCAAGGGCTTGACGAGTGCGCCGATCACCGGCACCTGGGCGCCGATGGACAATTGGTGGTGGTGGCGCGCCTCGCGCGTGATTCACGATGTGGTGCTGGGGCAGACGCAAGAGGTGATTGACGAATTTCCCCAGTTCAGTTTTCTGCTCGGCGATTTGCACCCGCACGTCTTGGCGTTGCCATTCGCGCTCCTCGCGCTGGCAGCGGCGCTCAATCTACTCCAGTCTCAGGTTTCACGATTCACGATTCACGATTCACGATTCACGTTTCACGTTTTGCCTTTTGACTTTTTCCTCTTGCCTCTGATTCTGGGCGGTCTGTTCTTCCTCAATTCGTGGGACATTTTGCCGTACGGGTTCATCCTGATTGCCGCGTTCGCGGTGGCGCGCTATCGCGTGAACGAGACGTGGAATCGCGACGCGACGCGCGATCTGGCTGTGTTCGTCGTCGCGCTCGGCGCGTTGAGCGTGCTGTTGTATTTGCCGTTCCATCTGAGTTTTCAATCGCAAGCAGGCGGCATCCTGCCCACGCTCTTTGTCAAGACGCGCTTGCATCAATACTTGATAATGTTCGGCTTGTTCGTTTTTCTTCTCGGCACATTTTTCGCGCGCCTTGCGTTCGAGCAGCGCGCGCTCGGCGCGCGCGAGTGGTTGAACCGCGCGGCGCTGCCGCTCGCGGCGATCTTTTCGTTTCCGCTTGCGGTGATGGCGCTCGCGCTCGGCATCCTTGCGGCAAGCCCACACTTGCGCGAGCAGGCGCGCGCGGTGTTCCCCGCTGCGGCGGACAATTTCGTCTTGAGTGTTCTGCTGGCGTTCTTTGGTCCGCTCGCGCGCGATCCCGCGCTCTTTATCGTGCTGGCGATTCTGCTGACGACGATTGTCGTCGTGGCGCGCGAGTATCGCCACGACGATAGCACGCTCTTTGCGCTTCTCCTCGCGTTCACCGGCTTTTTGCTCACCTTCGGCGTCGAGTTTGTGTATCTGCGTGATCAATTCGGTACGCGAATGAACACCGTGTTCAAATTCTACTTTCAGGCGTGGACGCTCTTTTCGATTGCGGCGGCGTACGCGGTCTGGTATCTGGCGCGCGCGCTGCGCGGTCTTACGCGCGCGCTATGGTTCGGCGCGTTCGCGATTCTTTTGAGCGCGAGTCTGGTGTATCCCGCGCTCGCGATTCCAAATCGCGCGGATGATTTTGCCCAGCCGCCCACGCTCGATGGGCTGGCGTGGTTGCGCGAGAGCAATCCCGACGATTACGCGGCAATCGAATGGCTGCGCGCGCACGCGCCGCGCGGCGCGGTCATCGTCGAAGCGCCAGGCGCTTCGTACACGTACGGCAATCGTATTTCAGCAGCGACGGGATTGCCTACCGTGCTGGGATGGGCGGGACACGAATCGCAGTGGCGCGGCGGTTCTAAATTTTTCAAAGACGACGCGACGGGGATTGATCGCGCGGCAGACATTCAGCGCATTTATCAGACGATTGACTCGAAGGAACTTTTGACGTATCTGGACAAGTATGCTATAAAATTCGTCATTGTGGGACAAACCGAAAAAAGTATGTACGGTCTCACCAAAACGCAAATCGAAAAATTTGGTCGCGTGATGAATCTGGTGTTCGAGTATGGCGATGTTCGCATCTACGGACGATAGCGCGCGCGCGCTGCCGCGCGTCACGGTCCAAGTCGCGCTGTACGCCGCGCTCGCGCTCGCCGCGTTGTGCCTGCGCATCATCGGCTTGGGCGATGCGCCACTCACCTCTGACGAAGCGCGGCAAGCCCTGACATCTTGGAATTTCATCAACGGCAAAGCCGATGCGTTCATCGGCAGTCCATTGTTGTTCACTGCGAACGCGCTTTTCTTCGCGCTCTTTGGCGCGAACGATGCGCTGGCGCGCCTGCTGCCTGCGCTCGCTGGCACAGCGTTGGTGCTCGTCCCCGCGCTCTGGCGCCGCGAACTGGGACGATTCGGCGCGCTAGTGACGAGCGCGCTGTTAGTCGTTTCCCCATCGCTCGTGTTCTTTTCGCGCACGCTCGATGGCGCGTTGGTGGCGGTGACGTGCGCGCTCGTTTCGCTCGCGTTTGCATCGCGCTATCTCACCGAGCGCGCCGCGCGCGATGCAAACCTCGCCGCGATTTTCGCCGCGCTTGCCTTCACCGCTGCGCGTGAAGTGTGGACGATTGTCCTCGCGCTCGCGCTCTTCCTCATTATTTCACGTTTCACCCCCTCACGTTTCGCGTTTCGCACCTCACGCACCACGCACTACGCACTACTTTTCTTCGCCATCACTCTCCTCCTCACCGCCACCACCTTCACGCTGCGCCGCGAGGGACTGGGCGCAACGTTCGATTTGTTCGGCGCGTGGCTGGCGGGTTTGCAACCCAGCGCGGCGTTCTACGATCCGTTGCGTCTGCTGGTCATCTACGAGCCGCTGGCGTTTCTGGTCGGTCTCCTTGCGCTGATTCGTCTGAGTTTTGTCGAGGTGGGTGAACGCGCGCGCACGTTCTTTAACATTCTGACGTTTTGGCTTGTCGTCGCGTTCGTCGCGTACACAATTGGCGCGGACAAAAATCCCGCGCGCGTCGTGGTGATTGTCGTGCCGTTGACGATGCTCGCTGGGTGGTTCATTGGCGATTGGCTCGAGCGCGCCGCGCGCGAAACCGATGTAGAATTTTTCATCGCGCAAGAAATTCCGGTGATGATTTTCGCGTGCGTCATCGGCGCGTTTCTGTACCTCATCGTCGTCGAACTCGCCACGCGCGGCACGCTGGCGATTACGGCGGTGCTGGCGCGCGTTTTCGGCTGGGAACGCATCCCCGGCGCAATGCCCGATGTGCCGGTGGTGATCGCGCTCATTCTCATCGCGCTCACAGCAATCGCGTTCCTCATCGTCGCGACGGTCGGCTGGGCGCGCGCGCGGACGCTCGCGCTTGCGCTCGTGCTGATTGGATTGAGCGTGTGGACAGTGCGTCAAACGGCGATGCTGAATTACAACGCGATGCGGAACGCGCGCGAGTATCTGGTGGCGCGTGCCGCCGCGGCGAACATGCGCGATCTGGAACGCGACCTGCGCGACATTTCGCGCTGGCGCGCTAACGATTCCATCACGCTGCACGTTGTTGCGGATGAAAAGACGGGACCGCTCGTCGCGTGGATTCTGCGCGGTTTTCCCAACGCGCGTGTGTCAGCGCGTCCGGTGGCGGCACAAGCGTTGCTGTTGCCTGCGCCGGCTGCTGCGCCCTCGTCCGATTGGATGGGGCAGACGTACACGCTGGAGGTGCAGCGCGCGCCCAAAACCGCGTGGGGATGGCTGGAATGGCTGCGCTGGCTCCTCTTCCGCGATGTCGGCGCGCTCGAACGCGTGAGCGTCGAGTTGTGGATGCGGCAGGCGGAGTAGATCGTAACAGTGCAAACAACCTGCGCGCGGAGATGTGTCTTTTGATGACCAAGAAAATCACGCTCAATGAATTTCGCAAATCTTTTGCTCGTATCAAAAATGCGGGGTGGGTTCGGTCTGCGCGCAAAGGTCCTACAGGAATTGGACACACGCTAGAGCAACTGTTGGGTTTGGATGAGAACAACATTGCCTTGCCGGATTTGGGCAGAGTTGAATTGAAAGCGCATCGTATTGGTTCATCCTCGATGATTACTCTGTTCACCTTCAATCGCAAAGCGTGGCGGATGAAACCGCTTGAGGCAGTGAGACAGTACGGCACGCCCGATGAGAATGGACGCTTGGGGCTTTACTTCACAATGTCGCGCACACCCAACAGTGCGGGTTTTTCTGCATGTCGAGACGGAGAGCATCGCCGTCAGACACATTTCAGGTCAGGTCATTGCCGAGTGGCAACTCGATGCGCTGGCGGAACGTTTTATGCAGAAATTGCCCGGTTTGATTTTGGTCAGTGCGTTCAGTGAGATGCGTGGCGATAGCGAATGGTTCAAATTCGAGCGTGCGCAACTGCTGATAGGCACGTCACCGGGGATAATTGGTAATCAGATACAGGTTGGCAACATCATTTTCGATCTTCGCCTTACCACAAGGGCATCAAGTACTGAGGCGCAGTTTGTTGCAAATGAAGAAAACCTTTGCTGGCTTTTTAGAGAATGGAGAGACCTATGAGTAAAGCCAGAGACGCCAACAGGGTACGAGTGATATTCTATCCAATGGCGGGTAGTGTTAATGAGCAATTCAACAACCTTCTTAAAACACTTGAATGGATACAAGCTCATAAACCTACTCCCCACGAAGTTTATGAGTGGCTTCGCCTCGAATTTAATCTCAAGCATTATTTTGCTGTCAATGTGTACACAGTCTTGTTTGTGAGTAGTGGTTTAGTCACTGTACACGATGGAGTATGCCACCTTACCACCGACGGTCAAAGTGTACTGGCGACTGCTTCGCCTGTTATTTTGTTAGAAGTTTTTGAGAAAACGTTTGCCGGGGTCGCCGTGTTTCTTGAGGTTTTACGAGATAATCCGCATATAAAGATAGAGAAACTAAATGCTTTGTGGTTTGAAATTGTAAAAGAACGTTTTCCCAACATGAAGAACTGGGGCAAGCGCACTCTTAACAATCAGTGTATCCATCGAATCAACTGGTTACGCGCAATGGGCTTTATTGAGGCCAAGCGGGGATTTTTCACGCTATCAGAAAGTGGATGGCGTTTCGTACAAGAAATTCCACCTGAAAGCATTGCAATTCAGCCACATGAAATTAGTGAGCAAGAAAATCAACTTGACGAACTGACATTCGATACCTTCAAACCTTTTGACACATCCATTGACACAGGCATTTCTTTGCGTCGGTACTTTGCACGAGACCGTGCCTTCCGAGAGATTGTGACCACGCAATATGATTTCACTTGCAGTGTCTGTGACTTTCGACTCGAAGCGCCTCATGGTGTATATGAGGCAGAGGCGGCTCATATCATACCCAAGCGAAGACATGGAACAGATGATCCTCGAAACGGATTGTGTCTATGCAGAACATGTCATTGGTTATTCGATGAGGGAATAATTTCGGTTCGTGATCAAGACTTGTCTATCATCGTTGCATCCTATCTTAATCGAATGACTGACAGATCGGCTCAGCGGGTTCTGGTATATAAAGGTAGGCGAATTCGATCTGCTAAAAGTTCAAGATATGCGCCTGCAATAGAGGCGATCCAGTGGCATAATCAAAATGTCTTCTTGGGTTAGTTTGAAGCAAAATTGTTCCCGCTGATGATGCCATCCGTTGCTTCTTTGAGGACTGTGGCTTGGAGTACATAGACACTTTTCATCGTTCGATTCCCAACAAACGGATGCCGCTTCGCAACAGCCCAACGAACGCGCCGGGTGTGGTGGATAGCACGATGGTGCAGGAGCATATCGTTGTAATGCGGCGCAAGATTGTACGAGTGCTGCAGGAAAAAAGATTGGTACGTAGTGCAAAATCTGTAACGTGATACGCAATACGCACTACGCAATACCCTGGGACCTTCAACCATGCAAGACACACAGCAAGACACACAACCAAACACACACTGGCTCGATACTCCTCTTGCGCGCGTTGTCAAGATGGATTGGGAGCGCGCGTTGCTCATCGCGCTCATCATCCTTTCGATTGTGACGCGCTTGTGGGATTTGTCGTACCGCGCATGGAATCACGACGAGGCGATTCACACGCATTGGTCGTGGACGTTGTACACGGGGCGCGGTTATCAACACAACCCCATCTATCACGGACCGCTGTTGTATCACCTCACCGCGTTGTCGTTCGTGTTGTTTGGCGATAACGACACGACCGCGCGTCTTCCGAACGCGCTCTTTGGCATTGTGCTGGTCGCGCTGCCGTACTTTTTCCGCAAGTGGCTGGGCGCGCGCGGCTGGGTGGCGACCGCGGTGATGCTGTTGATTTCGCCCGTTGTGTTGTACTATTCGCGTTTTAATCGGCACGACATTTACGTCGAACTGTTCGTCGTCTTGCTCGCGCTCGCCATCTGGAAATATTTCGATGAACGGCGCGAAGTGTGGCTCTATGCCTCGGCAGCACTACTCGCGTTCTCCTACACGGCGATGGAGACGACGTTTATTTTCGTCGCGATCTTTGCCGTCTTTCTCTGCGCGCATTTCACGTTCCATTACTTGCGTCCGCGCGTCCGCTGGAGCGACGCGCGTCTCCTGCTCTTCGCGGCGATTCTGGGTATTCCCTTCTTCGGTCTCAGCGTGGTGTATTTCCTCGCGCGTACGTGGCTGACCAGAAAAAAATCGGACGCGCCCGAAACGCTGCGCGAGGACTATTGCGCGATTCCCAGTTTCGATTTGTCCGTCGTGCTGGGCACATTTTCGCTGCCGCTCCTCACCCCCGCGCTGTTCTACGCGCTCAACGTGATTTGGAAGCCCGCGTTCCGCGCCGACTTTTTCCCCATCGCCGCGTTCAGCGACATCAACACGCTCACTGCCATCGCGCAAACGCAACCCGACATCGTTTGGCGCGTGCTGGGACTGACTGCCGCGATGATCTTTCTCTCCGCGCTGATTGGCGTGTGGTGGAACGCGCGCGTCTGGACGATTGGCGCGGTCTTGTTCTGGCCCATCTTCATCGTCTTGTTCACAACCGTCTTTACGAACGGCGGCGGCTTTTTCACCGGCTTGCTCGGTTCGCTCGGCTATTGGCTTTCGCAGCAAGAAGTGATGCGCGGCGGCCAACCGGGGCATTACTATCTGCTCGTGCTGCTGCCGATGTACGAATTTCTGCCGTACCTCGTCGCGCTCGCGGCGATGGCGTGGTACTGGTGGACGTATCGCCCCGCGCGTTTGTTCATCGCGCTGGCGTGGCTGTTGTGGACGATTGTGTACTATCTCGCGCTGCGCGGACCATTCAACGCGTTGATGTTGCAAGCCGGCACCTCCGCCGCGCTGCTCGATAATTTAACGATTGTCTTCATCATGCTGTTGGTTCCGCTCGCGTTCTTCGCGACGTACGACCCCGACGACGCGAGTAGTTTGTTCCCGACTTTTCTCTTTACGTGGGTCGTGGGCGTACTCATCATTTTCAGTTGGGCAGGCGAAAAAATGCCCTGGCTCACGATGCACTTGACGATTCCACTCGCGTTCGCGGCGGGCTGGGCGCTGGACAAATTGCTGGATGCTCCCTGGCGCGATCTGGTGGCGCGCGGCGCGGTATGGCTCGCGCTCCTCGTGTTCCTCGCGCTTGTCGCATTTGCCGCCCTCGTCTTTGGCGCGCGTCCGTTTCAAGGAATGACGCTCGATCAATTGAGCGCGACGAACGCGTTCCTCGTTTCGCTGGCGATGTTCGCGTTCGCGCTCGCCGCGCTCGCGTACCTGGCGCGCCGATTCCGCGCGCGCGAGATGACGCGCGTCCTCGCTGTCGCGTGCGTTGGCGTACTCGTCGCGTTGACGATTCGCTTTGCGGTGCTGGCGGTGTACATCAATCCCGATGTGGCGACTGAGACGATCATCTACGCGCAAGGATCGCACGACAATGTGATTGCGATGCAAGAAATCGAAGATTTGTCGCGCCGTTTGTGTTCGCAAGTGAATGTTGCCAGAGCGCAAAATATCCAGTGCGACGATGGCAAAATCAAAGTTGCCTACGACGATGATTCGTCTTGGCCCTTTGTATGGTACCTGCGCAACTATCGCAACGCGTTGTTCTACGGCTCCAGTCCCAACGCGATGTTCGACGCGGTGGTCGTCATCGTGGGACCCAAGAACGAAGAAGCGGTCAAGCCATTTCTGGGCAACAAGTACATCAAGCGTCAATACAAACTCATCTGGTGGCCCCTTGAAGGTTATAAGAATCTGGACGCCGAACGTGTCATCGGTTATCTCACCGATCCGCAGCAGCGCGCCGATTTGTTCAACGCGTGGTTCTATCGTCGTTACAAAGAGAGCACCAGTCAGTGGCCCTACGTCCACCACTTTTCGTTCTACCTGCGCAAAGACGTTGCCGCGCTCTTGTGGAACTATGCGGGACAGATTCCGCCGCAACCGACCATCGAAGACGAGTACGACAAGAAAACTATCACGCTTGCTGCAATGCGCGCCATCGGCAGTCAGAGCAAGGGTAACGCGCAGTTCGAATTTCCGCGCAACCTTGCCTTCGATGCGCAAGGCAATTTCTACGTCGTAGATTCCGACAATCATCGCATCCAGAAATTTTCAGCGAGTGGCGAATTCCTCCTCGCGTGGGGCACGCGCAGTCCCGATAACGTCGTGCCACCACCGGGAACATTCAATCAACCCTGGGGTATCGCCGTGGATCGCGAGGGCAACGTCTATGTTGCCGATACGTGGAATCATCGCATCCAGAAATTCGATGCGAACGGCAAGTTCTTGACGATGTGGGGTACGAATGGCGACACGCGCGGCATCGCGCAAGCCGATCCGCTGTTGTTCTACGGTCCGCGCGCGATCGCGATTGACGCGCAGGGCAATTTGTTCGTCACCGATACGGGCAACAAGCGCGTGCTCAAATTCTCACCCAACGGCGCGCCATTGGCGCAGTACGGCGGCGTGGGCGCGGACAGTGGCAGGTTTCTGGAACCGGTCGGCATCGCGATAGATGCGCAGGGCAACATTTTCGTCGCCGATACGTGGAATATGCGCATCCAGAAATTCGATGCAAACTTTAATTTCCTCGCCCACTGGTCGGTGCCGGTGTGGGAAAGTCAATCGGTGGTGAACAAACCGTACCTCGCAGTGGATGTACAGGGCAACGTCTTTGCCACCGATCCCGAAGGTTCGCGCGTGATGAAATTCTCCAACGATGGCGCGCTGCTCGCGGTCTTTGGCGTACGCGGCACCGACCTGGCATCGTTCAATCTGCCCACCGGTCTCGCGTTCGATGCGCAGGGCAATTTGTACGTCGCCGATTCGGGCAATCATCGAATTCTGGTGTTTAGTCAACCCTGAATAATTGCCGATTGCCGATTGCAGATTGAGGAAATCGGCAATCGGCAATCGGCAATCTAAAATCTAGTGAACCGCCGCTTTCTTACCCTCGCGCTCAGTTTTCTCCTCACCGCGATTTTTCTCGCGCTCGCGCTCTACCGCGTCGAATGGGAAAAACTCGCGCATGCTTTGGTCTCCGCCGATTATCGTCTGGTGGCGTTTGCCGCGCTGTGTTGGTTGAGCGGGTACGGTTTGCGTACGATGCGCTGGCAAAAATTTCTCGCGCCCATGCGGACGATTGCGCTCGTGCGACTTTTTCCTGTGCTTGTCATCGGTTTCGCCTTCAACAACGTTCTCCCCGGTCGCCCAGGCGAGTTGGCGCGCGCGTATCTGCTGGGCGTGCGCGAGAATTTGCCCAAAACGACCGCGCTCGCGACCGTCGTTGCCGAACGCGTTGCCGATGGCGTGATGGTCATCGTTTTCTTGTTCCTTGCGGTCGGCGCGTTCACGCAATTGCATCTGGAGCTGCCCGCCGGCGCGCAAACAATGCTCGTGCTGGCGACGCTGTTGTTCGGTGGCGCGCTCGCGGCGGTGCTGGTGCTACTCGCGCGCGCGGATGTGGCGCAAAAGGTGTTGCGCGGCATCACGCGATTTTTGCCGCGCGCGCTCGCCGCGCGCCTTGCCGATTTGCTCGACGCGTTCATCGTGGGATTGCGCGCGTTCCAATCGGCGCGCCAGGTGGCGGCGATTGTGGCATTGTCGCTCGGCGTGTGGGCGCTCGATTCGCTCGCGTATTTCGCGATGTTGAGCGCGTTCGGCGCGCTGCCCGATGTGACGCTGCGCGCGGCTGCGGCGCCGCTTTTGACCGGCATCATCAATCTGGGGATTATGATTCCCGCTGCGCCGGGCGGCTTGGGTCCGTACGAAGCCGCGGGCGTGTTCGCGCTCTCGACGCTGAATGTGAATCCCACGCTTGCGGCGGGTATCGCGCTGACCGCGCACGCGGTTCAATATGTGACGATCACAGGGCTGGGCTTGTTCTTCGCGTGGCGCGCGGGGGTTTCGCTCGCGACGCCGCAACAAGAGCGCATTTGACAAAAACGCTGGAACGAATAAAATAGGGTATGCCAATGCCGAGGTAGCTCAGTTGGTAGAGCACGCGGCTGAAAACCGCGGTGTCAGCAGTTCGATTCTGCTCCTCGGCACCATGAGTTGCATCGTTTGTTCGTTTGCTTGTTTAATCGTTGCATCGTTGCAATACCAACCATCTAAATTCAACAATCTAACGATCCAACAATCCAACAATCTAACGATTCAACGATCCAACAATCTAACAATCCAACGATGTAACGACCCAACCACCTAACGAATTTGCGGAAGTAGCTTAGCGGTAGAGCGTCTCCTTGCCAAGGAGAAGGTCGCGGGTTCAAATCCCGTCTTCCGCTCTGGACACAAAGGACGGAGTATCCCCTCCGTCCTTTTCTTGTCATTACCCACGTTTGACGATATGGCATCAGGAAGGCGCGGGTACACGTGGGCTATAATCAGCGTGGAAGGTTGCTATGCCATACCAGCCACCGATTTACGTTGAACATCTGTGCAAATACTATTCCGTTCACCAGAAAGAACCCGGTTTGATCGGCTCGCTCAGGTCGTTTGTGCGGCGCAAGTACATTGATGTCAAAGCGGTGGACGATGTGTCGTTCACGATTGACGCGGGCGAAATCGTTGGCTTTTTGGGGCCCAACGGTGCAGGCAAGACCACAACGCTCAAAGTACTTTCGGGTTTGCTGTACCCTACACGTGGCACGGCGCGCGTGCTGGGGTTTATTCCCAGCGAACGACGTCCTGAATTTTTGCGACAAATCACGCTGGTGATGGGACAAAAGCAACAGTTGGCGTGGGATTTGCCGGCGATGGAAACCTTTCTGGTCAATGCCGCCATCTACGAAATTCCTGCCGATCAATTCAAACAACGTCTGGATGAACTCACGGAACTGCTGGACCTGAGTCCGCTGTTGAAAAAACAGGTGCGCAAACTGTCGCTCGGTGAACGGATGAAATGCGAACTGGCGGCAGCGCTGTTACATCGTCCGCGCGTCTTGTTTCTGGACGAACCGACGATTGGGTTGGATGTGACGATGCAAACGCGCATTCGTCAGTTCATTCGCGAGTACAACGCGCGTCACGCTGCCACTATTCTGCTCACCAGTCACTATATGGCAGATGTGACCGCGCTCTGCCGACGCGTCATTGTGATTGATCACGGCAAGGTGTTGTACGATGGTGATTTGCACACCCTGGCGGAAAAGATTGCGCCCCACAAACTCATTCGCGTCGAATTGGCTCAACCGTTGAACGGGCAACGCCTGGAGGACTATGGCGAGGTCGTCAGTGCGCGTGAGCAACACGCCGCGCTGCTGGTGCCGCGCGACACAACGCCAGAGGTCGCCGCGCGAATGCTCGCCCAACTTCCCATCGCAGATGTCACCATCGAAGAGCCGCCCATCGAAGAAGTGATTACGCGCGTGTTCGAACAAGCCGCGCGCGCTCGCGCCGAACGTGGCGAAGAGGAAGAGGACGAATGACGAATGTCGAAGGACGAAGGATGAACGACGCAGGACGAAGGACTCTGGGCGCCCAAGTTCTGGCATTCTCCATCTTTCGTTTGCCGGGCAAATATGCTGCCTTGCTTCGTCGTGCGATGGGTTTGATCCTCGAATATCGCGCCAGTATCGTCATCTGGATGCTCACCGGGGTAATGCCACTGGTGATGCTGGCGGTGTGGTACGCGCTCGCCGAAAGTGGTCCCATCGCGGGATACTCGCAAAACGATTTCGTCGCGTACTATCTGATGCTGACGCTTGTTCGCCAGTTGACGAATGTCTGGGTCATCTGGGAACTCGATTACGAAATTCGGCATGGTGATCTATCGGTCAAACTATTGCATCCGATCAATCCGATTCACGAGTATATTGCCACACACCTAGCCGACAAGGTGTTTCGTTTGTGGATTTTAGTGCCGTTGGCACTGCTCGCGTGGTGGCTCTTTCCAGACTTGCATTACGACGTGACGCCACTCACCCTCACCTTGTGGCTTGCCGCGCTGGTCGTGGCATGGCTCTTGCGCTTTCTCTCCCAGTATTGCTTTGGCATTCTCGCGTTCTGGATTTCGCAGGCGCTCACGCTCAACGAAATGTGGTTTGCGGGAATGCTGATGTTAGGAGGAGTGGTCGCGCCGCTGGATCTGTTTCCCGCGCCGGTGGCACAGGTGGCTAACTATCTGCCGTTTCGCTTTATGCTCTCGTTCCCCGTCGAAATCCTCCTGGGACGACTGTCCACCAGCGATGTCATCGTTGGCACCCTCACGATGCTCGCTTGGCTCGCGTTTTTCCTGATGTTGTATCGCTGGTTGTGGAGCAAAGGCATTCGACAGTTTGGCGCGTTTGGCGCGTGAGGCAGAAGAACGGATGCGTTACCTGAGACTACTCGTCATCTTTTACAAAAACTCTCTACTGCGCGAACTCGAGTACCGCGTCAACTTTTTGGCGAACGCCTTTATGAGCGTGTTCTGGTTGACCTGGGGGATTCTGGGAGTATCGGTCTTCTTTTTGCATCGCAACCGGATGGGCGATTGGACCTTTCCCGAAGTGCTGATGGTAGTCGGCTTGTTCACTTTCTTCGAAGGGGTCATCGAAGCGCTGCTCCGTCCGAACGTCGGCTCGGTGATTGAACAAATTCGCGATGGGACGCTGGATTTTGTCTTGACCAAACCGGTCAACGCCCAGTTCATTGCTAGTTTGCGCAACCTCGTCATCTGGCGTTTGGTGGATGTGATTGTAGGGATGATGGTCATCCTCTACGGATTGAGTCAACTACACATCACGCCCACGCCGGCGCAAGTGGTGTTCTTTATCGCGATGCTCATCTCGGCACTGGTAATGGTGTATTCGATTTGGTTGATCATGGTATCGTTAGCGTTTTGGTTCGTCCGCATTGACAACATCACCGAACTGTTCTATGCCTTTTACGAAGCCGGGCGTTACCCTGTAACGATCTATCGCGGTGTGGTGCGTGTCCTCTTGACCTTTATCGTGCCGATTGCTTTCATCACCACGTTTCCGGCGAGTGCCCTGCTGGGACGACTCGATATGACGACGGCAAGTATCGGCTTTGCGTTTGCGCTCGGTCTCTTTATCTTCTCCAATCGCTTTTGGAATTTCGCGTTACGCTATTACTCGAGTGCATCGAGTTAAAGCCAGCGCGCGTCGCGATTTCGTGTGCGGTGTTTTATCCAAAAGTCACATCCAGAAACAACATCACCACTAATCCCAGAATCGTGCCGAACGTCGCCAGGCGTTCGTGACCCTTGCGATGTGTTTCGGGAACGATTTCATCGCTGATGACATAGAGCATCGCGCCGGCGGCAAATCCCATTGCGTACGGGAGAATCGGTTGCGCGATGGTTACAGCCCACGCGCCAAAAATCGCCAGCGGGATTTCCACCAGCCCCGCGCGGACACCGACGATGCTCGCATAAAAGTACGTGCCCATCCCCAGACTGAGGGCAGACGCGGCAACGGCAAGGCCCTCAGGAATGTTTTGCAGACCGATCGCAATCATCAACGGAATCGCGTTGCGTACATCGCCAGAGCCAAACCCCACACCCACTGCCAGTCCTTCGGGCATGTTGTGAATGGTGATCGCGATGATAAAGAGCCAGACCGCTTTGATGCGCGCGGACTTGCCGCCTTCCTCTCCTTGGACGACGTGCAAATGGGGCAGATGGTGATCCGCATAGTCCAGCACTAGCGCACCGAGTAACACCCCCGTTAACACAGGTAAGACGCCACCGTATTCAATCCCCGGTAAAATCAAACTGGTGAAACTGGCAGCCAGCATTGCTCCCGCCGCAAAACCGAGCGCGGCATCCAGAAATCGCTCCGAAGGTTTGCGCCACACCAGCACCGCAAGTGCACCGAGGGAATTCAAAAGAGTAATGACTACTCCTCCCATAAACCCTTGCATAATCGGGTTGCTTCCCACT
Source organism: Anaerolineae bacterium (assembly GCA_034435315.1). GTDB lineage: Bacteria > Chloroflexota > Anaerolineae > UBA4142 > UBA4142 > VGOB01. The sequence goes on from DAOTYB010000246.1 coordinate 18,181, forward strand.
ATTGCTACGAACCATGACTCGATCAATTCAGGGATCATTGTATTCCTCCCGCATGTGAATTTAGCGCGATTATAGCGAATGCAGAGCGATTGTCAATGGACTTGTAGTTTTCGAAAAGCACACGCGGTCACTACTCAGCCGTCGTTGCAAAGTGGGTGTGCACAAGTCTTTTCCGCCATTGGAAGGTTACGGTGCTCGTTATTTCGCCGTCTTTGTACGATCGAAAAATCTTTCGCCTCTACGGGAATAACCCCTCTCATCTCCCTGCCCCCTGCTCTCCCCGCAAAGCGGGGAGAGCAGGGGGAGATGGGAGGGGGTGTGGGCGGGCGGCAAAGCCGCCCGCCCACACCCCGTCCTTTGGACTCCCCCTCCCCGTTGGAGCGAAAGATTTTTCGCCCCAACGGGGAGGGGGCAGGGAGTGGGGCTATGCGTTTGCAAAAGTGCACAAGGTGCGCTGAGAAGCTTGCCCCCAAACTGGAATGCACCCGGCGCCGCGCGCGCCATTTGCCAAATTCAGCACTCTTTGCTATAATTATATTGGTCACGGGGCGTAGCGCAGCCCGGTAGCGCACTTGTATGGGGTACAAGTGGTCGGAGGTTCAAATCCTCTCGCCCCGACTAGAATGAGAGGCGTTTTAGCCCAACTGTTGTTCCACCCTCCCGAAGCGTGGGACACCAATGCGGCTCCGTGCCGAGGCAAACACTCTCAAATCAACGAGAAGGAGGTCGAGGCGCAAATACCTCGACCTTTCTTTATAACTCCGCTAGACGATAGGCAAACGTGGATCGAGAGAGATGGACAATGTTGTCCCCACACGAATGACCGAATTGTCAAAGCGCGACGAGGCACTCTTGCAACGCATTAGCCAAATTATTCCGTTGCTAGCGGACCTGAGTCGCGCCGATATTCTCATTGGCATCCTCCGCACTCCTCAGCACATTGAAATCGTTCAACAAGCGCGTCCGCATTCGATTGCGCCAGTGCATCGAAAGGACCTCGTGGGTCAATATGTGACGCGCAACGATGCCAACGCGCTCTTTCGTGCACTCGAAACGCGCCAGTTTGCACGCGGGTTGTGCGAATACCCTCCGATGGAACTTGGCGGAGGTGAAGGCGGACCCGCGCCGGTCGTGCAAGAAGCCTACCCTATCGAGAACGCGGAAGGACGTGTCATCGCCGGGATGCTCATCGAAACGAATCTGCTGGAAAGTGAGCGCTTGCGACGCCGTAGCGAAGTGTTCCAGCGCGCGCTCAAAGTGTTCCAACAAGGCGCGCTGCGCGGCGAACCGGCCGGCATTGAACGGCTTGCTCCGTTCGGTGAACACGATGGGATTATCATTGCCGATATGGAAGGTACCATTCGGTATATGAGTGGGATTGCCACGAATTTGTACCGCAACATCGGTTACAGTGAACCGCTGGTGGGCAAGCCGCTCAGTTATCTGGAATTACAAGACGATGAACTGGTACGGCGTGCGTTGACCACCCGGCAGTGTTTGCAGGTCGAAACAAACGAGCGCGGCCGGGTCTGGATCAAAAAAGTCATCCCTCTGATGCGTAGTGAACGCGCCTCGCTCTTTACGCAGGCACGCGTCAGCGTCCCCTGGGCATTTTTGCTGATTCGTGACGAGACCGAGGCGCGCGCGCGCGAGCGCGAACTGGCGGTCCAGGCCACGATGATCAAAGAGTTGCACCATCGCGTCAAGAACGATTTGCAGACGGTCGCCTCGCTGTTGCGGATGCAAGCGCGCCGCGCCCACACCCCCGAAACGAAGAACGCCTTGAGCGAAGCCGTCAATCGTATTCTGAGTGTTGCGGTCATTCACGAATTTCTGTCCGTGCAAGATACCCACGCTATCAATATTCGTGAGGTAGCCCAACGGATTATCGCCCAAATGCAAGCCGGGTTATTGGATCCCGAGCGTCAGATTCGTATGACCCTCGAAGGGCCCAACATCTACTTGCCCGCGCGTCAGGCGACGTCGTGTGCGCTGGTCATTAACGAACTGCTCCAGAACGCTCTGGAACACGGCTACGATGCCCAGACCACGCGAGGCAACATCTCGCTGACGTTCGAAGATCAGGGGGATACGGTGCGTCTGGTCATTCACGATGATGGCCGCGCGCTGCCCCCCGATTTTCAGTTGGAACGCGTGGATTCGCTGGGGCTGCGCATCGTGCAAATGCTGGTGACTCAGGATTTGAAAGGTCATGTGGATTTGAAGAGTGATCATGGCGTATCCGCTATCGTCCAATTTCCCAAGATACCTCTCGGAGGCAAAGAATGGAAAGAACTCGAGTGATTATCGCAGATGATGAATCCGTTATGCGTGCCGACTTGCGCGAAATGCTGACCGCATTGGGTTATCTGGTTGTCGCCGAAGTGGGTGACGGTACCAGCGCGGTCAACGCGGCGCGCGAACTCAGACCCGATATTGTGATTATGGACATCAAGATGCCCAATATGGATGGCATCGAAGCCGCGCGCATCTTGACGCAAGAAAAGGTCGCACCCGTGTTGTTACTGACCGCGTACAGCCAGCGCGATCTGGTGGATCGCGCCAAAGAGGCTGGCGTGGTCGGCTATCTCATCAAGCCTTTCCGCGAGCAGGAAATCGGGCCCGCGATTGATATCGCGCTGGCGCGCTTTCAAGAATTTCGCGAACTGGAACAACAAGTCGGTGATTTGAAAGAAACGCTCGAAACGCGCAAGTTGGTTGATCGTGCCAAAGGGATTTTGATGGATACACAACATCTCACCGAAGCCGAAGCGTTCCGCAAAATCCAGAAAATGTCTATGAACACGCGTAAACCAATGCGCGAAATTGCCGAAGCCATCATCCTTGCTCACGAAGCCAAGTGAGCAAATGACGAAGGACGAAGGAGTTGTTCATGGGCGTGTGCGCCCGCCACGACGGATGAAAAATATTCACGAAGAACACGAAGAGACACGAAGATTTTTTCTTCGTGTTCCTTCGTGACCTTCGTGGACAAACGGATTTTCGAAGGACGAATGATCAGATCAGGAGGACGCAATGTCTGCACGTGTGAATGAAATTCTGGGTTGGTACGCGCACGAAAATCCCGGTGTGCGTGCAAATATCGCGCGGTTGCTGAATCACGGCAAGTTGGGTGGCACCGGCAAATTGGTCATTCTGCCGGTGGATCAAGGGTTCGAGCATGGTCCAGCGCGTAGTTTCGCACCCAATCCGCCGGCGTACGACCCCGAGTACCACGCGCAACTCGCGCTCGAGTCCGGTTGCAATGCCTATGCCGCGCCACTCGGTTTCATCGAAGCGGTGGCTGGCAAATATGCTGCCGAAATTCCACTCATCCTCAAGATTAACAATCACGAAGTTTTGCATGACGAAAAAGACCCGATGCCCGCGCTGACTGCCACTCCACGCGATGCGCTGCGTCTGGGCTGTGTTGCCATCGGCTACACCATCTATCCGGGCTCGGCACACTTTCGCGCGATGTACGAACAATTGCGCCAGGTGACCGAAGAAGCCAAAGCGTACGGCCTGGCGGTCGTCGTCTGGTCGTATCCGCGCGGTTCGACTCTGAGCAAAGAAGGTGAGACAGCGGTAGATGTCGTCGCGTATGCCTCACACATTGCGGCGCAGATGGGCGCGAACTTGATCAAGGTCAAACCACCGACCGCGCATATCGAACTAGCAGAGGCGAAGAAGGTGTACGAAAAACACGCCATCCCCATCGCCACACTGACCGAGCGGGTGCGTCACGTGGTACAAAGCACGTTCAATGGCAAGCGCATTGTCATCTTCTCCGGCGGTCCTGCCAAAGACGATGAACAGGTCTTTGATGAATTGCGCGCGATTCGCGATGGCGGCGGCTTTGGTTCGATTATCGGACGCAATTCTTTCCAGCGTCCCAAAGACAAGGCGCTCGAATTTCTGGCAACGGTGATGGACATTTACAGCGGCAAGATCAAATAAGCCGCGTTGTCTCGCCGTTGCACGTTTGGCAGGCACCTCTGCGAACGCAGGATAATTACTCCGCCGTCCTATCCATCGCGAAATAGCCCTACCCCCTGGTCCCCTCCCCCCACGCCGCTCTGCGGTGTGGAGAGGGGGAAACAAGGGAATAGGGGTGTGGGCGGGCAGCTTCGCTGTCCGCCCATACCCCTTCTCCCATCTCCCCCTGCTCTCTCCGCAAAGTGGGGAGCGCAGGAGGATGAGAGGGGTTATCCCGCAAGGGGCGAAAGATTTTTCGCCCTTTCCGTTTCACACTGACAACAATAGGGCGCGCTTTGGGTTGATGAATGTACAGAATGTTCTTGATGTGGACATTGGCACACGGTGCCGATGATGCTATAGAATGTCATTCTCCCTGCTTTCCAGAATTCCTCTCTACTGGTCCTTTTATCGTTTCGGTTTTCCGAGACTATTGCCGTTCAGCATCGTCATTAGCGTTTCGTTTCGGTGCAATAGCAAATGCCGCACGTGCGATGTGTGGCGCAAACCCAACGACGATTTGACCCTCGACGAGTGGAGGCGCGTCTTTCAACATCTCGGCACGCCGATCTATCTGACCTTCACCGGCGGCGAGCCGTTCCTCCGCAAAGATTTGCCCGAAATGGTGATGGCGGCGTACGACCACTGCCGCCCCGAGTACATCACGATTCCCACCAATGGCATCCTCACCGATCGCGTCCGTGATGGCGTTGCGAAAATCTGCGCGCACGCGCGCGCGTCCAAAATCGGCATCAACCTCTCGCTCGATGGCGTTGGCGCGGAACACGACGACATTCGCGGCGTCCCCGGCAACTGGGAACGCGCGATGCAAACGTGGCGCGCGCTGAATGATTTGAAACGCGCGCACGCCAATCTCGTCTTGAGCATCCACACCGTCATCTCGCGATTCAACGTCGCGCGTTTCTGCGACATTTATGCCGAACTGCAAAAACTCGCGCCGGATTCGTACATCACCGAGGTTGCCGAAGAGCGCGTCGAACTCGATACGGTGGGACTCGACATCACACCGCTCGCGCGCGACTATGCGCCTATCGCCGATTTCTTGAGCGCGCACGCGCATGCCACACCCGCGCGCGGATTCGCGCGCATCACGCAAGCGTTTCGCGCCGCGTACTATCAAATCGCTAAACGCACGCTTGCCGAGCAACGTCAGGTCATTCCTTGTTTCGCCGGCTGGGCCAGCGGTCACATCGCGCCGAACGGCGATGTGTGGTCGTGTTGCATCCGCGCGGAGCCCGTCGGCAATCTACGTAACACGCAATACGATTTACGCCCCATCTGGTTTGAACACGTGGGCGCGCTGAAGAACTTGAGACGCAGCATCGCCGCGGGCGAGTGCGCCTGTCCGATGGCGAACGCGGCATACGCCAATATGCTGTTGCATCCGCCGACCCTGTGGCAGGTGGCGCGCGCGTTGTTGATGCACCCATAAAAGTTTGTTTTCCCCGCCTCGATGTGATATAATGTAAAAGAATAGACCCAGCATCAGTTGCCTGGAATTTCTCAGGAAGTTGTTTATGGGCGCACGCGCCCGCCACGACGGATGAAAAGATCCACAAAGGACACGAAGAGTCACGAAGGTTTTTTCTTCGTGTTCCTTCGTGACCTAGTATGATATGATTAACAAGAGGACACAGCAGGCCGATCGTGTTGGGGTCTACAAGACCGTCACGAAGTAACGGGTCGCTGGGT
>DAOTYB010000247.1:0-5434 GCA_034435315.1 Anaerolineae bacterium
GAATCAAGGGGGGAGTGGGCGGGCGGCTTCGCCGCCCGCCCACTTCCCCGCTCCCATCTCCCCTGCTCTCCCCGCTTTGCGGGGAGAGCAGGGGGCAGGGGGATGAGTGGGGTTGTTCCCGGGGCACGACAGCGAAATTCAGGCTCAGTCATCGGCTTACGCTAGCCGTCGGTTTCTGACAGCAAGTGAACCCGGGCTGAGCAGTTACGCCGTTTGGTGATTAGAGAGATTGGCGATTGGCGATTAGAGATTGGTGATTGCACACAAGTCGCAAATCGAAAATCGCAAATCGCAAATCGAAAATCTTTCGTCCTTCGTCATTTGTCATTTGTTCATTCGTCATTCCCTCCGCGTCTCCTCGCGTGCCGCGAAGTAGATGCCCATCAAGATCAACGCGCCCCCAACGATTTTCACGGGCGATGGCACCTGCCCAAGAATCGGAATCGCTAGCATGGTCGCGCCAATCGGTTCGGCGAGCAAAGCAATCGTGACAAAAGTCGCCGAGACGTACCGGAGTGCCCAGTTGTACGACGTGTGTCCGATCAGTTGTGGTCCCACCGCGAGCAGGACAATAAAAGCGTATCCTGCAAGCGAGTATCCCAACAGATTGGCTCCCATTGCGATTGCCATCACCAGGAGCACGAGCGCGGCAGTGGTGTACACCAGACCGATGTAAGCGAGGAGCGAGAGTTGCCGCCGCAGACGTCGCCCGATCAACAAATAGCCCGATACTGTGACCGCGCCGGCGAGCGCAAGTAAATTCCCCTGCAACGACTCTGCCCCTGCCCGTTCCAGATCGTCCAGCGCGATGAGCGCGCCACCGAGCACCGCAATCACAATGCCGATCACTGTGCCGCGCCGCAACGATTCGCGCAACAGCACCACCGACGCCACGCCAACAAAAATCGGGTTTGTGCTGACGAAAACGACGGAACTCATCACCGAGGTATAATCGAGCGAACTGATCCAGAAGGCAAAATGGAGCGCGAGGAAAACACCTGCCACCAGTGCCAGCGCCACATCGCGTCGCGCCAGCCGCGCCCACTCGCCGCGCGCGCGCGTCCACACCAGCGGCGCGAGCGCGAGTGCGGCGAACGTCAGCCGCAGCGCAGCAATTGCCACTGCAGGGATACCTTCCGCGCGCGCGAACGCGATGAGAATTGCCGCTGACGAAACCGCGAGGATACCTATCGCAAGGACGAGATAAGGGCTAAACGGAGGTGCCTTCATACGCGTTCAGAATGTGTCGAAACAATTCCAGGTCAATATTTCCGCCGCTCACTACCACTGCCACGCGCGCACCGCGCCACCCGGACGCGCGCGCAAACAGCGCGGCGACGCCTGCCGCGCCTGAACCTTCGACGATGAGTTGCTCTGTTTCCGCGAGCGTGCGAATCGCCGCGCGCACCGCATCCTCCGTGACGATAATCACATCGTCAATCCATTTTTGCTTTGCTGCTTCGAACACCATCTTGCCGATGCCGCCTGCCAATCCTTCGCAAATCGTCGGACCGTGCGCGTACTCGGTATAGCACACATCGTCGCGTAGCGAATCGCGCAGCGCGGGCGAGGCATCCGTTTGCACCGCCATCAGGCGCGCGCGCGGCGCGCGCGTCTTGACCGCGCAAGCGATACCTGTGATCATTCCACCACCACCGACCGGTACAAGGAGCACATCTACGTCTGGCAAATCCTCCAGAATTTCCAGACCGATAGTGCCTTGACCCGCGACGACGTGAGGGTCATCGTACGCGTGGATGAACGTAGCGCCAGTCGCGTGTGCAAACTCCTCGGCGGCGCGATGCGCGTCGTCGTACGTCTCTCCCACCTGACGCACCTGGACGGGAAACTGGCGTAGTTTTGCCAGTTTGGTACGAGGTGCTGTGTGCGGCACAAAAATCGTCGCGGACAAAACGCGCTGGAGGTGCGCGGCGTATCCCACGCCGAGGGCGTGATTTCCCGCGCTCGCCGTAACGATGCCGCGCGCGCGTTCCGCATCGCTAAGGTGTGCCATGCGATTGAGCGCGCCGCGCAGTTTGAACGAGCCGGTGATTTGCCAGTTTTCGAGTTTGAGATACACCGTCGCACCCACGCGTTCGCTCAGCAAAAACGACGCGCGCAACGGTGTGCGAAAAATGTACGGTTGAATTGTCGCGCGCGCGCGGAGAATATCATCCAGTGCAATCATCGTGGCGCATTGTAACCGATTATCGGGAAAAAAACAAAACAATGCCACCTTTGCATTTTCACCCAAACGTGGTAGAATCACCACTGAATACCGAACACTGAACACTGTCTCACTGTCTCACTGACCCACTGACCTATGCCTCGTATCTACGTTGCCCTTGATCTGGAAACCACCGGCTTGCAAGCCGACCGTGATGCCATCATCGAGATTGGTGCGGTCAAATTTCGCGGTACGGAAATCCTCGGCGAGTGGTCTTCGCTGGTAAATCCCGGTCGTCCCCTGCCGCACAAGATCACGCGACTGACCGGTATTACCACGCGCCAGGTGGAGCGTGCGCCGACCCTGGAGCGCGTGTTGCCGCGTCTGGGGCATTTTATCGGTGATTTGCCGGTGGTGGGGCACAACATCCAATTCGATTGTAACTTTCTCCAGCGCGCCGGGCTGAACATCACTGCAACGCTCGATACGTTCGACCTCGCGTGTATCCTGATGCCGTACGCCTCGCGCTACACGCTGGGACGGCTGATGGACGAACTGGGCATCGCTTTTCCGCAGCGTCATCGCGCGGTGGATGATGCGCGCGCGGTCAGTCAACTTTTCGTCGCACTGATGGAACGCGCCCAGCAGATGGACACGAATCTTCTCGAAGAGATGGCGCGTCTGGCGGAACGCGCGCAATGGTCACTACGCCTGGCATTTCAAGACATTTTGCGCGACCGCGCGCGCTATGCGTTTGCCGCTGGCTCGATTGGCGCGCAACTGGCAGCGAAGAATGCTACCACGAACGAGACCCTCGGTTTGCTCTTGCTGCGCGATCGTGACGAGCGTCCTCTCAAACCCAGGACGCGCAGCGAGCCCCTCGACGTGGACACCCTCGCGCATCTCCTCGAACCCGAAGGTCTGTTCGCGCAGCGTTTTCCCGGCTATGAATTTCGCGCGCCGCAAATCGAAATGTTGCGCGCCGTCGCGCAGACCTTTAACAATGGTGGAATGTTACTCGTCGAAGCCGGCACTGGCACCGGCAAGAGTCTGGCGTATCTCCTGCCAGCGATTTACTGGGCAGTGCAAAACCAGCACCGCGTCGTCGTCTCAACCAACACCATCAATTTGCAAGACCAACTCTTTACCAAAGACATTCCGGATGTGCAACGCGTGTTGCCTGTCGAATTTCGCGCCGCGCTCCTCAAAGGTCGGTCGAATTACCTGTGTCGCAAGCGTTTCGATCAAATGCGCCAGAGTCGTACGCTCACGGTGGAGCAAGCGCGCGTGCTGATCAAAATTCTCGCGTGGCTACCTTCGACGACGACGGGGGACAATGCCGAGTTGATGTTGATTGGTCCCGCCGAGAATGCCGTGTGGGCACAACTGGCGAGCGACCCCGATCGCTGCGCGGCGGAGCAGTGCGCGCTGCGCTCGCAAGGCAAATGCTTTTTCTATCGCGCGCGCGAGAAAGCCGAAAGCGCGCATCTCCTCATCGTCAATCACGCGCTCTTGCTTTCCGATCTGGTGACTGCCCATCGTGTGCTGCCCGAATGCAAGTATCTCATCGTGGACGAAGCGCATCATCTGGAAGAGAGCGCCACCAAAGCGTTTGCTTTCGAAGCGTCGCGCGCGTCGCTCGATACGTTGTTGCGCGCGCTTGCCCACGAACGCGGTGGCTTGCTGGGAATGCTGGCGGGTGCCATGCGCAATGCGGCGGTACCGTCGAACGATCAGCGCGAGATGCAGAGTCTCTTGAGCGATGTAGCGCAAGATGTCAAACGCGCCGTGCACGGGGTGTACGATTTTTACAACGCGCTCGAAAATTTTGTCGCGCGGCAGGAGGTGAGTCCCAGCGAAAACGAGACCGGTTACGACCGCCAGATTCGTCTGACTCCTGCGCGGCGCGCGCAACCGGATTGGAGCAAAGTGGAACTGGCGTGGGACGATTTTGCGAGCACCCTCGTCAAGGTGCACGAGGGTCTGGGGCGCGTTTACAAAAAATGGGAGGATTTGAGCGAGTGGGATGTGCCGAGTTATTCTGAACTCGCCGTTGAACTGGCAAGCGCGCTGCGGCGCGTGGAGGAAACGCGCGCGCAGATAGAAGCGATCATCAGCACACCGGGAACGAATGGCATCTACTGGGTGACGCTCACCAAAAACAACGGCGATGTGGTGCTACGCAGCGCGCCGTTGTATGTGGGGGATTATCTACAAAAGCAACTCTTTGCCGACAAAAACGCAACGATTCTCACCTCGGCGACGCTGTGCGTGGACAAGCGCTTTAGCCACATCAAAGCGCGTCTGGGGATTGGCGATTGGGCAACCGAACTGGCGGTTGGTTCACCCTTTGATTTCGCGCGCGCCGCGCTCTTGTGCGTCCCCACCGATATGCCTGAACCGGGCCAGCCCGGCTATCAAAAAGCGGTCGAACAAGTACTGGTCGAATTGTTACGCGCGACGCAAGGGCGCGCGCTCGTTCTGTTCACGTCGGTGGCACAACTCAACGCGACGTATCGTGCGATTACGCGGCCGCTGGAAGAAGACGAAATCGTTGTCCTCGCGCAAAACCTCGATGGCTCGCGGCGTCAGGTGCTCGAGACCTTCAAGACGCAGGCGCGCACGGCGCTACTGGGCACGCGGTCGTTCTGGGAAGGAGTAGATGTGGTAGGCGAGGCATTGTCGTGTCTGGTCATCACGCGCTTGCCCTTTGCCGTTCCCAGCGATCCGATCTTCGCAGCGCGCAGCGAGACGTTCGATGATTCTTTCAATCAGTATGCGGTACCCGAAGCCGTGTTGCGATTTCGTCAGGGGTTTGGTCGTTTGATTCGCTCAAAGACGGATCGCGGTGCCGTGGTGGTTCTCGATCGGCGACTGGTCTCGAAAAATTATGGGCGCGTTTTTCTGGAATCGTTGCCGCCGGTATCGCAGTATCAAGGTGCACTCCACACCTTACCCCAGGTGGTCGCGCAGTGGCTTGTGCCTGCCACCGATGCGTCGCCGTAAAATCAACGGGTCCACCACCAAACAGCCCCTCTGGATTTCAGAAACCCAGAGGGGCTGTTCTTTCGCGCCCTTTCGCGCGTAACTCTTCAGCCCGAGCATCGCCTGCTGTCGGTTGGAAACCGACGGCTAACGCAAGCCGATGGCTGAGCATAGATTTCGCTATCGTTCCCTGGGAGGAACCCCACTCATCCCTCTGCCCCCTTCTCTCCCCGCAAGCGGGGAGAGAAGGGGGCAATGGGAGTGGAGGTGAGGGCGGGCGGC
>DAOTYB010000248.1:0-12114 GCA_034435315.1 Anaerolineae bacterium
TTGGCTGGATTCGCGCGCAAGGATGTGGCTACGATCTAAGCCCGCTCATCGCCAATTGAGGTTACCTTGGGATTCGGCAAATCTAATGTCGTTTCCCCAAACTTCGAACGGTCACCGCTTTGTGCGGTGTATTTCAGTTTGGGGGCAAATCCGCTTGAGCTATAAATTTCGCCGCCGTGCTCTTGAGCAATCCCCTCTCATCCCCCTGTCCCCTTCTCTCCCCGCGACGCGGGGAGAGAAGGGGGATGACGGGGTGGTAGCGGGCGGCGCAGCCGCCCGCCACCACCCTCACTTTCAAAATGCAAGTTTGTGCCCGTGCCGAGTCTAACTGCTCTCTGTGGGGCGTTTGAACATATACCCAACCCCGTGCTCTGTCAAAATATATTTGGGATTCGAAGGATCCTCTTCAATTTTATTGCGCAGGTAACTGATATAGACGCGCAGGTATTCGGTTTCATTACCATATTCAGGTCCCCAGACTTTGCGTAGCAGATCGGTGTGAAGCATCACGCGCCCGGCATTTTGCACCAGTTGTGCCAGCAGTTTGTATTCGGTAGGTCCCAACTTGATGTCTTTGCCGCGCACCGTGACACGGCGTTGTTGCAGATCCATCACGAAATCGTCGCACACAAACGGCGGACGCGCTTGCACTTCATCATTCGAAGCGGCGCGACGTAGCACTGCCTCCACGCGTGCCAGGAGTTCGTGCACGCTAAAGGGTTTTTTCACGTAATCATCAGCGCCCGAACGCAAGCCCCTCACTACGTCCACATCCTGATCTCTGGCAGTGAGCATAATCACCGGCACGGAGGAGAACTCGCGAATCTTTTGCAGCACGTCAAAACCATCCATTCCCGGCAGCATAATGTCTAGAATGACCAGATCCGCGCCTTCTTTTTCCACGAGTGCCAGCGCACTGGGTCCATCCATTGCGGTAATGACCTTGTAGCGTTGTGCTTCCAGATTCGACCGCACTAACTTGACCAGATGAGGCTCATCATCCACAACCAGAATTTTGGCGGGGCGCATTTTAATCGCTCCTGAAGATACACTTGCAAAAATTATAACAGACAAGAACCTGTACGTCAAAAACGGTTTTGTGGTTCTGTTTGCCGGCTTTGTTGTTTTGGACTATAATTTTATCTGTTTATCCACGCAATTCTCGCTGGAGGAGTAAGCCAACCTTGAAATGGATCACGCTGCGACACAACGGTGTAGCCTTCCCACCGCCTTACGATTATCGGGGACTCGTTGTGCGCATCAAAAACGAATGGGTGAAACTGACGCCAGAGCAGGAAGAGATGCTGATGGCGTGGGCAAAGAAAAAGGATACGCCTTATGTGCTCGATCCAGTGTTCCAAAAAAATTTTCTGAACGATTTGATCGAGAGACTAGACCCGCGCTTTAGCGATATTACTCTGGCAGATATTGATTTCACCGAGTTGCATGCGATTGTCGAACGCGAAAAGACAGCCAATCTAACGCCCGAAGAGCGCAAGCGACGCTCAGCGGAACGCAAGCGCGAGCGCGAAGAACTCCAAGCCCGCTACGGCACTGCGCTGTTGGATGGTCATCCTACCGAGGTCGGCGCGTATCTGGTGGAGCCGCCGGGAATTTTGATGGGACGCGGTCAACATCCGTTGCGTGGCAAGTGGAAGCCGCGCGTGCAGCCCGAAGATGTGACGCTCAACCTTGACGAAGACGCGCCGATTCCTCCCGCACCCGAAGGGCATCACTGGAAAGAAATCGTCCATGACCACGATTCAATGTGGATTGCCTCGTGGTGGGACACGCTGGCGAAAAAGCGCAAGTACATCTGGCTGGCGGAGACATCGCACCTGCGACAAGCGCGCGACAAGGAAAAGTATCTCCAGGCGGCTAAACTGGAAACGCACATCGAAAAGGTGCGCGCCGAAATCGCCCGACGTATGGAGTACGAAGATACTCTTGCGCGCGCCGAACTCGACAAACAACGCGCCCATCTCGAGGCACAGCGGCGGCGTCTGGAAGAGCAACTGTTGCGCGCGCTGGAAAATAACGAGGCTGCCAAACGGACGAAACTCGAAAACGCGCTTGCCCGCGTGCGACGACAGGAAGAAAAACTAGAGCGGCGCGCCGCAAGAATTCATATCGCCGAGATGAAAACGCGGCAACTGGCAACCGCATGCTATCTGATTGATCGGCTGGCGATGCGCGTGGGTGACGAAAAAGACGAAGACGAAGCTGATACGGTCGGCGCCTCCACCTTGCGCGTCGAACATGTGCGCATCGGTCGGGATTACATCGAGTTTAATTTCCTCGGCAAGGACAGTGTCGAATGGCACAAAGCCTTGCCGTTGAATCACGACGCACTGCTCCTCGCGCGCAACTTGCAAGACTTGATGCACGGAAAACAAGCCGGCGATCAAATTTTCGATCAGATTAGTTCAACGCATATCAATCGTTTTTTGAACAGTATCGTTCCGGGCTTGACTGCCAAGGTGTTTCGCACTTATCATGCCACCTACACGGTTCGTGACTATCTTATGCGTGAGGGGAATCTGGCTACCACGGTACCCGACTATCGCAAAGAGTACGTTGCCAGACTTGCAAATCTTGAAGCCGCGATTGTCTGCAATCACAAGCGTACGCCGCCGAAGAATTGGCAGGAAAGTCTAGCCAAGCGCGAGTTGCAAGTGCAACATTTGCGCGCGGCTCAACCGAATCTGGAGAAACTGTACGCCAACGTCGCGGCGCGCGAGCAAGTTGTCGCCAGACTGTTAGCCACACAACCTGATCCACAAAAACTGGCGGCGCAAGTTCAAGCGCGTCAGCAAGCGCTGGACAAGGTACTTGCCGCGCAAGACGCGCTGGCGAAACTAGCGGAGACGATTCAGGCGCGCCAGACCGCGCTGGAGCGTTTGCTTGCCACCTACAAGTCGCTTGAGGCGGACGCGCGCGCGGCGGAGAAGCAGAAACAAGCCGCGCTGGCTAAACTCGAACAAGCCAAACCGAAATCGAAAAAGGCATTAGCGGCGTACAATAAACGTCTGCGCGCGGCGCGCCGCGCTGTGACCGAAACCAAACAAGCGTACGCGGCAAAACTCAAACGACTCAAGGAGCGCATCGCGCAGGCGCGCCAGGCGCTGGACGCGGCGACAAAGGCAAAACGCGAACGCGAGCGACAGATGGCGAAACGTCGCGCGCAGGCAGAAGCCGCACTCCAACGCGCACAGGACGCGCTGACCACCGCACCTCAACGGCATGCCGAACGACTCGCCAGAGCACAGGCGGAACTGGAGCGCGCGCGTCGCGCGCCAGAAATCGCGCAAAAGAACTATGCTGAACGCGTCGAACGCGCTACACTCCAACTGGATCTGGCAAAACGCACGCGCGATTACAACCTGAGTACCTCGCTCAAAAACTACATTGACCCGCGCGTTTACAAAGCGTGGAGCGAGTATGTCGAGTTCGATTGGAAACGTCTCTACACCAAAGCGTTGCAGAAAAAATTTGCGTGGGTAGAACGTGAACGGGTCCAGTGGACACGTGGAGAGTGAAAAACGACCTTCCCGCTGCGCGACAGCGGGAAGGTCGTTTTTGTACGCGTTCGGCTCGGGCGACTTTTAGCCGATGCGCACCTGGGCGCCGCGTGGACTCACTCCGAGGACGCGCGTCGTGCCGGTGATGTTGAGGCGTTGCGCTGTTTGCAACATCGCGCGCGCGACCGGCTCGCCGGGATGATCGGTGAACGCGATGATGCTGGGACCCGCGCCAGAAAGTGCAACGCCGCGCGCGCCCGCCGCTCTAGCCGCCTCGAAGAGCGCGAACATACCCGGCACAAGTTTCGCACGATACGGCTGATGCAACCGATCCTGCGTTGCGGCGGCAAGCCATTCCCAGCGCCGCTCGCGCAACGCGGCAATCCAGAGCGCCACGCGACTGGCATTGTAAATCGCATCCGCGCGCGGAACGCGCTGGGGTAAAACACGGCGCGCGTGTTGGGTCAACACAATCGTATCGGGAATGAACAACACGCAGCGCAACTCACGCGGCACCGGAAAACGCGCGACCGTCACCTGATGGCCGTCCATCGCCGCAACCATCAAACCGCCCAGAAGCGCGGGCGCCACATTATCTGGATGTCCCTCGACGCGCGTCGCCAGCGTCACCAGTTCATCGCGCGAAAACCAATCTCCCAAAAGCGTGTTCGCCGCGAGCATTCCCGCGACGATCGCTGCCGAACTCGAACCGAGACCGCGCGCAATCGGAATACGTGTCGAAATGTGGATGCGCACGGGGGGTCGCTTGTGCTTTGCCCACCGATACACCACATCCATTCCATACACCACCAGATTGGTGCGATCGCGCGGAATCTCGACGCCCGGCGGACAATCGCATTCGATTTCTACCCCGCGCGCAATCGGCTCGATAATGAACGTGTTCCACCAGTCGAGTGCCAGGCCCAGACAATCAAAACCCGGTCCCAGATTAGCGGTCGTCGCCGGGACGCGAACGCGGATTTTGGTGGGCGGATTCTCGCGTGCCGCTTGCATACTCTCTCCATCGCTTAATCATAACTCGAGACTGTGCGCCAGAGCCTCGATGGTTGCCGGTATCGCTGGTGGCAGATGTGCCTGTGCGAGGGCACTGTCCGGGTCCTTGAGCCCACTGCCGGTCAACACACACACGATGCGCGCGTCGCGCGGCAAACGCTGCGCGCGCGCGAGTTTCATAATTCCTGCGACGCTAGCCGCCGCGGCAGGTTCACAAAAGACACCTTCGCGTGCGGCAAGGAAATGATACGCCGCGAGAATTTCGTCATCGGTTACTGCTTCGATCAACCCGCCCGATTCGTCGCGCGCGCGCGTCGCGCCGTGCCACGAGGCAGGATTGCCGATGCGAATCGCGGTCGCGATGGTCTGCGGATGTTCGATGGGCACGTCGTGCACGATGGGCGCAGCACCTGCCGCTTGAAAACCGAACATTCGCGGCAGACGTGATTTGCCCAGACGATGGTACTCGGTAAAACCGCGCCAGTAGGCGGTGATGTTGCCGGCATTGCCGACCGGCAGCGCGAGAATGTCCGGCGCATCGCCCAGCGCGTCCACGATTTCGAACGCGCCGGTCTTTTGCCCTTCGAGGCGATACGGATTGAGCGAGTTCACCAGAGTAAGCGTGCCTTGCTCCGCCAGTTCACGCACGAGTCGCAGCGCGGTATCAAAGTTTCCTTCGATGGGCAACACGCGCGCGCCATGCATCAACGCTTGCGCTAGTTTGCCGAGCGCGATCTTGCCCGCGGGAATGACCACCGCACAGATCAACCCCGCGCGCGCGGCGTACGCCGCGGCACTCGCCGCTGTGTTGCCGGTGGAAGCGCAGATGACCGCGCGCGCTTGACTCTCCAGCGCTTTGGCAATCGCCACGACCATCCCGCGATCTTTAAACGAACCTGTCGGATTACAACCTTCGAGTTTCAACCACACCTCGGCATTCACCTGCTGTGAAAGCGTCGGTGCGCGAACGAGTGGCGTGTCACCTTCGCCGAGCGAAAGCAACGGTGTGTTCAGCGTCACCGGAAGATACGCGCGAAAAGTAGCCAGCACACCTTTCATAGGATTTGCGATTTTCGATTGCCGATTGGTGATTGTTGCATCGTTGGATAGTTGGATAGTTGGATGGTTGCATCGTTGGATAGTTGGATGGTTGCATCGTTGCATCGTTGTATCGCTTCGTCATTCGTCATTCGTCATTTGTCATTCGTCATTGCCCTCTGGCTCATTGGCACATTGGTTCATTGGCTCATTGATCAATCGGCCGTCGCGGCTCGGCTTTGCCCACCGTTTCGCCGAGGAGACGCGATTTTTGATACGCTGCCCAGACGGCTTTGGAAAGGACAGTGCGTAGCGAGCCTTTCTCCAACTGATAGATTGCCTCTGCCGAAGTGCCGCCGGGCGAGGTGACCATATTACGCAGTTCCGCTGGATGCAGACCGCTTTTCTCGGCGAACAAGATCGAACCGCGCATCGTCTCGATGACAATATCGTGCGCCAGATCGCGCGGAAAGCCCAAGTGTACCGCGGCATCAATCAATGCTTCGAGGACCATAAAAACGTAGGTCGGACCAGTGCCACTCACTGCGGTTGCCATATCCAGATATTTTTCCTCGTCCACCCAAACTTCTTTACCCAGCGCGCCAAAGACCGCGCGCGCATTGTCGCGCTGAGTGTTCGTCACGGCAGGTGTGGCTGTCCACACCGTCAATCCCGCGCCGATTTGCGCGGGCGTGTTGGGCATTGCGCGCACAATCGCCTGATGTGCCAGGCCTTCGCACAATGTTCCCAGGCGTCCGCCGGCGATAATCGAGATGACGAGTTGTTCTGGACGAAATAGCCCCTTGAGTTCATCCAGCACGCGCACAAGTGCCTGTGGTTTGATCGCCAGGACAACAAGGTCACTCGCCTGCGCCGATTCGCGATTGGCGATGGTGGTGTTGACGCCATAGCGCGCCGCGAGTTCCGCGCGACGTTTCTCGCGCGGTTCACTCACCGTGATGCGTTCAGGCGCGATGATGTGATCGGTCAGTAGCCCGGAGATCATCGCCTCTGCCATTACGCCGCCACCAATGAAGGAAATGGAAGAAAACATCGCTTTCTCCTGAGATGTGACCGAGTTTGCAATTGCGGTAATTACTCAGCCGTGCTATCCATTGCGAAATAGCCCCACCTCCTTGCCCCCTCCCCACGCCGCTCTGCAGCGTGGGGAGGGGGAATCAGTAAGGGAGTGGTGTGAGGGCGGGCGGCTTTGCCGCCCGCCCTCACACCACTCCCTTTCCCCTTTCTCTCCCCGCTTTGCGTGGAGAGAAGGGGGCAGGGGGATGAGTGGGGTTATTCCCGTAGAAACAGCGAGCGATGCCGGGGCTGAGTAGTTACCAGTTGCGGAAGATATAACATAGGGGCACAGTATTGTGCCCCTACAATGCGTCCCTGCATTGTTATGCCGGGAATTCTGCTGCTGTTTCTGCGACGATGTGCGCCGCTGCGGTTCACGGGCGTCTTTCTAACACGTACAACGCACTCGCGCCCAGTATCGCCACGAGCAACAAGATGGCATAGTTGACGGCCAGATTCCCTTGCGCGCACACGAGCGCTGCAAGTCCCAGCGCGCCTGAAACGAGATACAAACGCACAACCGCCGCGCGTCGCGTCAAGCCGCGCGCTACAAGGCGATGGGAGGTGTGGTCGGTGCCCGGCGTAGTCAACGGATTCACGCCGCGCCGTAGACGCGAAATCACGACCAGTGTGGTGTCGAAGATCGGCACGCCGAGAACGAGAATGGGGATGAACCAGGTCGCCGTGACAGGCAGGTGCAGAAAGCGCAGTTTGATGCCAACAGCCGCCAGCATAAAACCAAGAAACAAACTACCCGCGTCGCCCATAAAGATGCGCGCGGGGTTAAAGTTGTACACCAAAAAGCCCAATGCCGCGCCGAGTAACGCCGCACTCAGCATTGCCACCAGATATTGCCCGTTCAGCGCGGCAATCGCCAAAAAGAATCCTGCCGCGATTGCCGCGACTCCGCCCGAAAGCCCATCCATATTGTCGAGCAGGTTCAGCGCGTTGGTGATGCCAACGGTCCAGAGTATCGTGAGAACCACATTGACAAGTGCATTCGGCGCGAGTTCGACACTGACGCCAGTCAACACCAGTATCAACGCGCCGCCGATTTGCCCCAGCAATTTCCAGTGTGCCGCCAGTCCCACCCGATCGTCCCACAAGCCCAGAAACGAGACCCAGGTTGCACCAACGATAATGCCGATCATCTGCGGCACGTAAAACCGCTCGGCGAACAGAATCAACGCGAGGATGAACGCGCCATAGATGGCAACACCCCCAAGGCGTGGCATTGGGGTCGTGTGAATCTTGCGCGCGTTGGGACGATCCACCACATCGGTACGCAAGGCGAGCCAGCGCGCTAGCGGCGTGGCACCGACAGCAAAAACTAGAGCCGTCGCAAAAATCAAAATCAACGTGGTCATTGGCTATTTGCCCAGCGTTTCTATCCACGCTTGTAGGGCGGCTTTGTCTGACTGTGGGGCAAGAGCGAGCGCGGCTTGCGCCGCCTGACGCGCCGCATCGAGTTGGTGCATCTTGTAGGCGTTGAGCGCGACCTGAAGATTCTGCCACAATCCCTTTTCATTTTCAGGGGCGAGTGCTGCGGCTTGAAGGATGGCGCTTGCCGCTTCGTCAAAGCGTTGTGTTTGTAAACTCAACAGCGCGATGTTTTTCTGCGCATCGTAATCTTGCGGTGCCAAGCGCGCGAGGGCTTGATATTCTGGCAACGCAAATTCCGGTTGACCGCGCGCTTTCCACGTCTGCGCGAGCGCGCGCCGCGCCGCGACATCATTCGGTGCCTGGCGGACGGTTTCAATCTGCCTTTGGAGTGTGAGAAGTTGGACGTAAAAATCTTGAAAGCGTTGAAACTCTAGCGTCCGTTGCGGTGAGAGGAGGTTGAGCAGAGCGCGCATTGCGACGACCGCTGCGTCAATCTGTCCCGTCTCGGACAAAAAGTTGACGAGCGCCAGCCGCACCATCACATCGCTGGGAGCAATCTCTACCGCGCGTTCGAGTGCGCGACGCGCCAGCGCGAGTTGATTCGTCCGCTTGTACAAATCGGCAAGCGCAAGGTGCGGGAACGTGGCGCGCGGATGTTGCACACTGGCGGCTTGAAATGCCTCGACCGCGCGCGCCCAGTAAGCAGGCATCGCCAGTATCTGCATCGCGGCGGCGTTGGGACTGCCGTTGGGTTCTGCCAGCGGGTTGGGATCGCCGGGGATAGCACGCAGATAATTTTCTGCCGCGCGCGCCACATCGCCCTGGAGGCGATAGTACTCGCCAAGCAAAAAGTATGTTTGAGCAAACTGATCATCAATCGCCAGCGATTTTTCCAGCAGCGCGCGCGCGCGCGCCCAATCACCACTTTGCGCGTGGGTTTGACTCCACTCGTTGTAGAGGTAAGCCGTGTTGGGGCTCAGGCGGGTTGCCATTTGATAGTATTCGGCAGAGCGGTTGTAGCGCTGCGTTTTTTCTGTGGGATCGCTAACGAGTGCTGCCGCATTGCGGTGCATCCGCGCGAGATTGGCGGTGTGATCGGTGTTGAGGGGATTGAGTCGTTGCGCGGTCAACAAGATTTTTTCCGTTGTCGCGATACGCGCGGCGCGTTGCGTCGGGTCGGTGGTGGCACGCGCCGATTCCAGATAGGCGCGTCCGAGAAAGAGCGCGTAGAAATCCTGCGTCGGTTGCAACGCCAGCGCGCGCTGATACGCTTCGATACTGCGCTCGAACGCGCCGATGTTATCGTAGTTGAGACCGCTCTTGTAGTGAATATCGGCGGCGATGCTCGCATAGTTGGTCAGATAAATCAGCACGGGCAAGCCAAAGAGTAGCACAGGAGTGAGCAGCACCCCGCGCGCACTTGCCCACGCCGCCGGCCGCGGCGTGACATCTACCCATAAACCGAATGCCACGACCGCAATGAACAGAAACAGCGCGAGGTAATACCAGCCGAGCAGAGTGACCAGATTCGCGGTGAGATCGCCGCTGCTGATGAGCAAACGCGATTGCATCAGCACGAACCACAGCCACGCCGTCAAGGTCAAGATGATGAACAGCGCAATCTGGTACAGCAAGATTTCGCGCCCGGTGCGCACCGAGTATTCTTCGCCCAGTCCAATCAGTCCCGCCATCAACCAAGTCAATCCAAACAGCAACGCGATGCCATACGAAGCCTGTCCATCTTTGATAAAGAGCGCGTGCCAGACCAGTTCCACCGCACTGATCACACCCGCCTGATTGGTGATGAATTCGTAGGCGAGTGTGACCGCGATGAGTGTCATCACAGCAGTCCACGCGACGACCGGCACGGGTGACGCATCGGTGGTGTTGCGGGAAATATTTTCAGACGCGCGGCGTCGCTTGCGCCGCGGGGTGACCTGTCGCGCCAGTGTTTCTGGTATGACGGGAGGCGTCGGCACAGTAACGAGTTTGTTCATCCCCAGAATCACCAGCAGCGCGAGGTAGAACCAGAAATACGTGCGCGTCGCCACAATCGCAATGCCAAAGTGAATTTCGATAAAGTGACCGATGAGCGCGGCGAGGAGCGCGCACAGCCACAGCGCGCGCGAGGTGTCGTTCCCCGTGCCGATGTCCGCGCGCCGCAAGGCAATCACCACGAGAAAGATAAAGAACCCGACGATCATCCCGAACGGCAACGCGACGCCGCTGAAATGCCAGCCGCGCCATACCCCAAAGACGAGTGTCATCAGCACGCCACCCGTCAACCAGAGCGCGATAAAGGCGTTACGTTCAAAAGTCGTACGAATGAACCCCAGCCACTTGAGTCCAAAGTAAAAGATCGAAACGAAGAGAAGAATGTACGCGCTCAAGCCGATCACACCGGTCATCACCAGCGCATCGAACGTTTCGTTGTGTGAACGATCCGGCGACGCCGTCCGCGCTTCCAGACGACCCAGTTCTGGAGGGTAGAACGGATTGAACACAACATACATCGCTTCGGGTCCATAGCCGATCAAGGGGCGCACGGCGTTAAAGGGATCGTCGCCGGTGAGGGGCGACCACAGGGGTTGATGCGGCAACACCAGTTGCAGCGCGCCCTGCCAGATCAATTCGCGCACGCGCCCCGTGCCGGTTTCTGTTTCAAAGACGCGTCCCAATCGTCCCACATACGGCAACTGCTTGAGCGGTTCGAGCGGCGAAGCGGGCAGATTGAACACGACCAGAAACGCGCTCGCCACGATTGCCAGCGCGATCGCACCGAGCATCACGCGGCGCGCACCCTGCACGAGCGCGTACAACACGATGAACGTGAACAAGCCGCCCGCCAGCCCCAACCAGGGACCACGACTTTGCGTGAAAAAGAGCGCGACCGTAAGCGTCGCAAGTAAAATCGTGTACGTAGCCAGCAGGAGCAGATCGCGCAAATTTTTGCGCGCGACGCGCGCAAACACCAGCGTGCCTGCCAGACCGCTCAATGCCAGAGTTGTGCCGAGGGTAAAATCGAACAGCCACACCAGAATCAATCCACCCAGCGCAATCGCCGCGAGGGCTTGTGGCACGCGCGGCGCGTGGGCGGTGTGGGCGACGCGCGCCAGTGTCTCCAGCCAGCGCGCCAGCGCGAGCGGGAACACCATAATCATATACGCCGCGACGAAAATCGAATTGCCCATATGCGCGGCGATCCGCTCGACCGTATCGCCACCCCAGGGGAGCGGATCGAGACGAAAGTGTTGCAACAGTCCATAGAACGCAATCGGGAAACTGACGGTGAGAATCGTGTTGATGGCGCGATCGAGTTGCGCGCGGGTGCGTAACGTGCTGGCGGCAATTACCGAAATGACGATGTACGAAAACGTGGAATAGGTACCCTGCAAACGTTGATACGAACCCCAGAGACTAATGCCAGGCACGATCGAGAACAGGGTGGCGATGACGTAAACAATGACGAGTGCGAGGACAGGAAGCGTAAAGGGGTTTTCGCGCGCGAGCGCGCGCAGTGCCGCGCGCCACCAAGGGCGTGTGGGCGTATTGCCGGGTGGCGTGGCGCGCCAGCCACTCTCCGCGAACTTGACCAGCCACGCGCCCACCATCACCAGCGCGATCGAGCGGACAAGTGTGGCTTTGTCGGGTTCAAAGACGCGGCTGGAGTAGATGTTGAAAAAAAGTGGTGCGACCACCAGAGCCGCCAGCCAGCCAGCTTCCAGCAGTTTGTCGCAGTAGAGAGCCAGTCGTGTGGTCATCACTGCGCATCATACTCCAAGTGGAGGCAAAAATCAAATCAAACAATAAGTTTGCACACACCGCGCACTCGTGTTATACTCCAAACGGTTTAGATTTTTAACTTTTAACTGTCCCGCCTCTGAGTTTCGCTCGCCGTCACTTGGAAACTGACGGCTCACGCGAGCCGATGGCAAAGTGTAACATCGTTCCCTGGGAACAACCCCTCTCATCCACCTGCCCCCTACTCTCCCCGCTTCGCGGGGAGGGCAGGGGGAAAGACGGGAGGAGGGGTGTGAGCGGGCGGCGCAGCCGCCCGCCCACACCCCCGTCCCCTTGATTC
>DAOTYB010000249.1:0-10185 GCA_034435315.1 Anaerolineae bacterium
CGCAGAGCGATGTCCGCCTGCGCGGACAACATCTTTTGCCGACGCAGGTCGGCATGGCTGTGGCTTGCTGCGACTTGCAGTCGCCCCAACTTGCCCCCAAACTGAAATGCACCCATCCGAGCCACCCCAGAGTCACGAGCAAGGCAAGAAACGAAACAAGCGCGCCGATTTGGCGAATCGGCGTGTCTTCGAAACGCAAGGTGACGATGTGTGAACCTGCAGGCACGTGTACGAGAATCAAACCCTGCTCGCCGTACGGTTCGATGGCGAGGTGTTGCTGATGGATGCGGGCAGTCCAGCCGGGAAAATAGCGTGTGTACACCAGCACGCGCGCCGACGTATCACTCTCCACGTGTAACACGGTCGAGTTTCCACCATAACGCACTGTGGCGACGCGCGCGTGTTCATCGAGCGCGACGGCTTTGCGGAGCGGCTCGCCATTTAGGTATTGCTCGACGAGTGGTGAATCTTTTGGACGTTCTCCTCTCAGCCAGACTGTATCGCCTAGCAATTCGCCTTCTTGCAGTTGAAACTCCATCAAGGTTTGTGGAGTAAATAGGGCTTCGGTGTGTTGTGGTTGGGTGTACGGATAACTCGCGCTGAGCAAAAGTAGGACAAGCGCGAACAGCGCCGCGCGCGTATCGTGTTCTGCGAACGCGTGCAACGCCGCGCCAGCGAGAAACGCGAGTGCAAACGCCGTGACGATGAGCAGACGCCAGGGAAATTGCACGAACGCAACGATTGTCGCGAACGGTTCCCACAGCGGCGCGGAGATCGGTAGCATTGCGAATGTCATCGCGACGACGATACCAGCAAAAAAGAGAATGTGCGCGCGCAGCGCGTCGCGCGCAGGCGCGAAGAGCGCAACGAACGCCAAAAGTGTCGGCACCAGACCAAGTTGGAGTGAGAATTGGCTTGTCCCGTACTCGCCCGCGTACCCGTAACCCCAAAACGGTGAGAAGAGTTGATGGGCGTTGAGAAAATGTTTGCGATAGTTGAAAAATCCTCCAATCAACGGATCGCTCGTCAGATAACGTTGCTCGAACAGCACCGGCAGCCAGAAGATCGCGGACAGTCCTAGCGCGAGGAGAATAGATGCGAGAGGATAGATAAAAGATGAGAGAGGGAAACCTGAAACGTGAAACGTGAAACGTGTAACGTGTAACCTGAAACCTGAAACATCAAGCGATCGTCGGTCGTCGGTCGTCGGTCTTGCGGTGAACAACAAGAACAAAAGATACAGCCCGATGATTGGCGTGAAAATCACTGCCATTGAAATGTGCGCGAGAATCAGACCGGCATACGCGAGGGCGGCGAGGGGAATGTAGTGCACGCGGCGTGTCGTCATCAATTCGTAGAATGCCCAAAAGATGAGCGGCGGAAAAACGAACGCCACCAGTTCGGCTTGCGCGGCGCGCACGTACAAATCAACAAGGTGATACGGCACGTAAACGTACGTCACTGCCGCAACGAGCCCCGCGCGCGTGCCCAGCACGCGCGACGCAAACAGGTACATTGTCAGCGCGGAGCAAAATACCGCCAGCCCATCTACGATTTTCACCGCGCTGACCAAATCGAATCCGATGAGATGAAACGCTTCGCCAACAAAGAACGGAATCGGCGCGAGGATGAGCCAGAGCGGATAACCGTACCCAAAGACCATATCCGCTGCCCAGCGCGGATACCACGCGCCATCGCGGAACGTTGCATCGAACATCTGCAAAAAGTACACCGAATGACGCGCATCGTGCGCGCGGCTGAAATAGCCCGGCGCAGTGAGCGGCGCCAGCGCGAACACGCAGAGCGCGAGGAGGAAAACGAAGGACGAAGGACGGAGGACGGAGGACAAAGGACGAAAGACGGAGGACAAAGGACGGAGGACGAACGACGAAAGATTATTCTTCATCGTCACTGCCTCCTACCCTCTGCCCTCTGATCTCTGAACTCTGATCTCTGACCTCTGACTTCTGACCTCTGACCTCTGACCTCTGACTTCTGACCTCTGACTTTTGCCCTCTGACCTCCGTCACCAACAAACCCAGTGCCAGCAAAATACTCAATGCGGAAATCCACGTGCCAATGATGCGCGGGGGTGTATCGTCAAAACGCACGAGCAACCACTGCTCTCGACCGGCAGGAACGTGCACGCGGATTCGTCCGAGTGGATCATTGGGATCAACGTCAAGTGGCAGTTCGCGAATAATCTCGGTACTGTTGGGCTTGGTCAGGTACGCGCGCCAGCCGGGATAGTAGAACGTATTGAAGGTGATAATCGTATCTTCCTGCGCGTGATAGACAATCTGCTCACTATTGGCTTTGAATCCGGCAAAATTGGGCAACACGCCAATCCATATCTTGTCGGGGTCAATGTGCGTGTAATCAATTTTCGATTTTAGTTTCTTGTCGGCAAAATAGACATCCGCCATCGGTGACCATTCGGGAATTTCTTTGACCCACGCGGTCGAGCCGGTCATTTCGCCCGCGCTTTGCTGAAAGCGAAACAGTCCCAGGATGCTCACCGGTCCTTCTTTCGGTTCGAGAATCATTTGCGCGTTGAGGTAGGGAAAACTGCCCCATACGATTAGCACGCCGAGCAGAATCGCTGGCAACGATAGCGCGCGCGCGTTTTCTTCTGTTTCGTCCGTCAAGATGATGGCGCCGGCGAGCGCGGCAAGTGGCACCATCGTCAGCGTGAGCAGGCGCCACGGGAATTGCGCGAACGAAAGAATCGGGCGCGCGATCTCCCACAGCGGACGCGCTAGTCCCAGCATCAACGCGGTGACGATGACGGTCAGCGCAAGGAAGAAAATCCAAAAGCGACGCGTGCCGCGCGGATTGCGTACAATCGCGATGATCGAAAAAATCGCCAAAAGTACCGGCACTACACCCAGTTGAAATGACATCTCGTCTGCCGGTCCCGGCTTGCTGATGCCAAAGCCCCACGTGGGACTGAATAGTTGGAAGAAGTAGGTAAAGTGATGGGTGTAATCGTAATAGTTCCCCAACCACTGATCCGTGCGAACGTACTGGTACTCTAGCACCGCGGGGATGAAAAAGATGGCAACGATGCCAAGCCCCAAAAGGAGCGCGGCAAGTGATGGAAGACCGAGGCGGACGAAGGACGAAAGACGAAGGACGAAAGACAAAGCGGGACGCGCTGTGCGAATTTCGTTCACCATCAAGAATAAAACCCACGCGCCCAGAACGACGGTAAAGAGCATCGCCACGCCATTGTGCGAGAACATCATTGCAGCGTACGCAAACGCCGTGGCGACGATTGTCGTGCGGTTGGGGCGCGTGACAGTTTCGTAAAAACCCCAGAGCGTAAGCGGCAGGAAAATCAACGCGACCGATTCGGCGAGCGCGGCGCGCACGTACACATCGGCAATGTGATACGGGATGTAGATGTACGCCACCCCGGAGAGGAACGCCGCCTGGCTGGAGCCGGTCAAGTGTTTGATGAACGCGAACATTGCGACGCCAGACAACACAATCGCCAGCGCAAAAACGATTTTCGTCGCGGTCACAAAATCGAATCCGATGAGGTGCAGCGCTTCGCTCGCATACAGCGCGCCAGGCGCATAGATGTTGAACATCGGATAGCCATAGCCAAAGGCGTAATCGGGTGCCCAGCGCGGATAAAAGATGCCGTCGCGAATCGAGCGATCGAATTCAAAGAGGAAATAGATGGAATGTCGTCCATCGTGCGCGCCCCAAAAGTAACCGGGCGCAAGCAGCGGCGCAATGGCGAAGATGGAAAAGAGAAGGAGGAGCAGGAGATACTTGTCCTTAAGAAATCGAGCGCTAATTTCTTTTGGTAGAGAGGTTGCCCCGATAACTAATCCCATATAAAACACCGACAGGGGTGCCCAGTGTAGTGCCATTCGTTCGAAACCGGTACCGAGCCACCAGTCAACAGAATTGTGAGAAGTTACACTTGCAGAATAGTATGTATAAATCAAACTGACAAAGTTTAGCACAAGCAGACAAAGTAAGGCAGCATGTTCACGCCAATATTTGATGCTGAGTAAGAGTGCAACAAGTAATCCAGGCCATAACAAGCCCCACGTAGTCGTTGCCTGTGCGCTTGCCAAAGCATACCTCAGGATATGCTCCAGCAGGGATAGATTCAAATTGCCAGACACCAGACTGACAAGTCCACCCAACGCGGCTTTACTCAATTCATTATCATAGCCAGCCAATTTGCAGTAGAGGTTCCAGGGGAACCAAAAGATAGCGTAAATGCCAAGGTATGCAAATGCCTGTTTGAATGATGTGCGCGTGAAATGTGTGAAGAAGAGTAGAACGAACAGATTGATCGCCAAGTAGAGCAGACTCTCGGCGCGTGTCCAACTGGCTAACCCGATCAAGATACTGGAGAGAACAAGCCAGGAGGTTTTCTTGTCTTTTAGAAATCGCAATAGATAGATGGCGCTGCCCACGTAATACATCGCGAACGGCAAGTTGGCGTACGCGTTCTTGGCATACTCTTGAATGATAGGCGTGGCGCCGAGGAAAAGGGTACAAGCAAGTGCGAGTGTTGTTCCGATCCATTGGCGCAAATTTGCGTAAAAGAGTAAGAGGAACGAAAGAAAGTACATCGGGATAACAATCTGGAGGAAATCGCCGCCGAGCAAGAACAAGAATGTTATCTGCAGTGAAAGGTTCAGTGGATAGAAGGGCCATGAAGCCTGGGCTTGTGGCGCAATCTCTCCGGTGGCTGCCATCAGTTTAGCTTTGAGTACCCAAAAAGATAAAGCATCCCACATAACGGGAGGCATATAGATAGCACCAACAAAAGCAGTCAAGACAAGAACGCCAACCAATCCGATCAAGATAATTTGTTCTAACTCTAATTGAGGGCACTCAAGCGTTATGAAAAGAGAAGAGTGGTTTTGCCGAACAAACCATAGACAGGGGAGTAGCAGGGCGGCAAAGATCACGCCTGCGCTTACTAGTGTGATAGGCATCCCAGTATTCGCCGCCACGAACACTGCCAACGTAAAGATTCCCGCGCCAATCGGATATGCCAGTCCAGCGCGTTCTACGCCTCCTAACGTTTGTCGAAAGAATCCTAGAATAACCCATCCGAGCACAAAGAGGGCAAGCAAGTACGTTATTACGGCAAGTGTCATCACTTGTAAATCCTGTAGAGTCCGTGTTTGTCATCGAACATTATTCTTTCGCCACTCACAGAAAAGCTGGGAAACCCCTCGCTAATCACTACATAATCAATCTCAGGATGCTTGCGTAGTGTTTCTTCATTCCCATAAACTATTTTTCTGGGATACAGAAAGTAGAGAGTGATGGTGGCATAGCGATAATTTGGATCAAACAAAAGAATCGAATGGTCTGGTGTGTTGGCTTGCACAAATTGCATAAAGTCGAAATGTGGACTCCAGCCCCACACCAGGCGCATCTTTTGCTCGTAGGTGCGGTTCGGTTCTAGCAAGGGACCTTCCCAGGTAGACTGAACGACAGGAACCGCCATCGTTACATGCACCAGGAACAACAAGGTTATTCCAACAACGGCGGCTGAATGGATGAACCGACTCATTATCTTTACCTTTGCGGCAATAGCCGTTCTGAGATTATAGGCTCTGGATCCCCCGGCCGCGGTACGCGCACATAATCTACACCCGCGTCGGTGAACGCACGGCGTCCTGTCGCAGCAACGTACAAACCAAACTCGATGTGATAGCCCTCGCGTGGTCCTTCGACATCAATCTGAAGCGTGTGCGTATCGAGAATCACCTGCCCCGTTTTCCACTGAACTGTCGGCGACGCACCCTCCTGGGGTTTGGAATCTTGATGCGCGTACACATTCCCATCCTCGTGAACGATATGAACAAAGACTGTGTAATCGTGGTTCACTTGACGCAACGCTTGCCACGTCAGATGCAACCGCACCGTTGCGCCGCGGCGCAGAGGTCCCACGATGCGATAATCGAGCAGCGCGATTTCATTGTTGCCGAAAATCGCAATCGGCGGGCGCGTGGGATTCACTTCGACGAAACGCGGTGCGAGATAGCCGTAACTCGCGACGACCGGCAGCGCGACGAAAAACGCGAGCATCGCCGGACGCGCCAGGCGCGGCTCGAATTCGATTGCCGCGCCTGCAACGATAGCCAGCGCGAACCCGCTGAACGCAAGCAGTTGCCAGGGATACGTGACGAACACGCCCAGCGCGCGCCACAGCGGCGCGGTCATCTCGAACGTGAGCAACGTGGGTACAATCGCCGCACCGAGAAAGATGATCACGACGCGACGAAGGTCGCGCTGATCGTTCGTCGCGCGCCACGCCCATCCAATCGCAAAGATCGCCAGACTCAGCGGCACAACGCCAAGTTGAAATGGAAATTGATCGAGGAAACTGCCAGTACTCTCGCCGAATCCCCACAATGCCGCGAACAACTGGAATGGCAAAACGTAATTCGGCTGCAAGCCATCGCGCGCAATCACTGCGCCATAGCGCAGAACGGTCGGCAGGTACAGCAGCGCGCCGAGAAGCAATGCGCCAATGAGCCAATGAGCCAGTGAGCCAACGCGTTTTTGGAGTGCCACAGCAACAGCCAACGCGACCAACGCAAACAAAATCGCGAGTCCCGGTTGAGTGAGAAATAAAAAAGCAAGAGGCAAAAGGCGTAAGACAAACGTTTGCGGTCGGCGGTCGGCGGTCTGCTGTCGGCAGTCAGCAGTCAGCAGCACGAGCGGAAACAACGCCCACGCCACGGCTTCCGCGAACGCGCCGCGCACATACACCGTCGCGATGTGGTACGGCAGGTACACGTACACCGTCGCCGCGAGGAGCGCGCCATTCGCGCTGAACCAGCGACGCGCGAGCGCGTACATCGCCAAGCCACTGACGATCCACGCGAGCGCGTAGACGAGTTTGATAGAGTGGAGATAACTCAAGCCGAGTAGATGGAAAATTTCGGCGAGGAGGTACGGCAGCGCGCCTTCGGTGCGGAACAGATCGAAGGAACGAAACATGACCGGTGCCCACGCCAAGAACTGCGCGGGATTCTGGTCGAGGTCAATCAAATTATAGTAGGCAAGCAAGCCTGTGTGGGATTGAAACGCGCCGGGATATTCCAGCGGCGCAATCGCGAAAATGGTGATGAGCAGGAGCAACAGCGGATGTAAAAATTTCACAAAGACTATTATAGCACGTAAACGCGCAGAGACAAAAATCACGCTTGACCTTACCCGATGACGCGAGTAAAATGCAAGTATGCGTTACGAGGATGTTTGCCGCGCACTGGCGCAGCCGCGCCCAGGACGCGCGGCACAAATGCGTATGGCACCCCGCCCACGTCTCGGCGATGTGTTTCCGCTGCCACCTGAAATTCGACCCAAAGAGGCAGGCGTGTTGATCCTGCTCTACCCGGCGTCGGACGATTTGCATTTCTTTTTGACGCGCCGCACCGAGCGCGTGGAAATGCACAAAGGACAAATTTCGCTACCCGGTGGCGCGCAAGAATCTGGCGAAGCGCTCGCGCAAACCGCCGTGCGCGAAACGCGCGAAGAACTCGGTATACCCAGCGCGCCCATCGAACTACTGGGTGACGCGCTGACCCCGCTGTTCATTCCCGTGAGTGGTTTTCGCGCCACGCCGTTTGTCGCCTTCACTCCCGCGCGTCCCGACATTCACCCCAGTCCAACCGAAGTGGTGGAATTGTTAGAGCCATCGCTGGAAATGTTGCTGGACGAGCGAAACATCGCCGAAGAACCCTGGACGATTCGCGGATTTCCCGCGATTGTACCCTATTTTTTGATCAATGGTCACAAGGTGTGGGGTGCGACCGCGATGATTCTGAGCGAATTTCGTGAGATGTTGCACAACCTATGACGACGGTCTTGCTCATCCGCCACGCGAGTAACGATTATCTGAAAGACAAGCGAATGGCGGGACGAAAAAGTGGTGTGCACCTCAACGAACAAGGACAGCGCGAAGCACACGCGCTAGCGCAACGCCTTGCCACCGCGCCCTTGCGTGCCATCTACTCCAGCCCGCTGGAACGCGCGCAGGAAACCGCGCACATTCTCGCCCAGCCGCATCAACTCACGGTGCAGATTCACGACGGTTTGATCGAAGTGGATGTGGGCGATTGGACCGATCAGACGATTGCGGACCTGGAAAAGACCGCGATGTGGCAACAGATGCTCGCGCGTCCTTTCGATTTTCGCTTTCCCAACGGTGAGGGCAATGCCGATGTGCACGCGCGTATCGTGGCGACGATTGACGCGCTCGTCGCCGCGCATCGCGAGCACATTATCGCGCTCGTCTCGCATGCCGATCCGATCAAAATCGCGCTGGCGCACTATCTGGGAATGAACCTCCACTATTTCAATCGTCTGGCGATTGAGCCAGCATCGGTTAGCATTCTCAAATTCAACGAAACGCAAACGGTGTTGTATCGCCTCAACGATAATGGTGCACTCGATTGGCGAGATGCACGAAAGGAATAACGAATGCCTGAAGCCGATATTTTGTACGATCTGCAGCCGGTCTCGCATATCACCGTTGGCGCGCTCGGTGTACCGGGCAAGCGCACTTTTTTTATTCAAGGGCTGCAGGATACGATTGTGGTCTCACTTGTTGCTGAGAAAGAGCATATCATTGCTCTCTCGCGAGGAATCTTTGAGACGCTGGAACGTTTGGGACTGGGCAATCTCTCCGTGTCAATGAGTGAAGAAGAAATGGAGTTAGCCGAACCGATTGACCCACTCTTTCGCATTGGTCAACTCGGTTTGGGCTACGACCCTGCCACGAAACTCTTGATTCTCGTTGCCTATGAATTGCCCGAAACAGAAAATCCTCCGACTGTCAAAGTCGTGCGCTTTTGGGCAACGCCGGAGCAGATGCTCAAACTCGCGCGCCATGCGATGGTGGTCGTCGCGGCGGGGCGTCCGCTGTGCGTCCTCTGTGGCAGACCGATTGATCCCGAAGGACACTTTTGTCCCAAACGTAACGGACACGGAGAAAAAGCCACATTGACGTAGAGTGACGAAGGACGAAAGACGAAGGACGAAAGGTGATCACTCGCGATGACGATGCGATCGCGTTGCTGACGAACGGCACCATCGAGATCGAAGGGCTGGTGCCCTGGGGCTCGAATTACACTTTTCTGGTGAAGGTGTGCAATGCGACGCGCGAGACACTGGCGATTTACAAACCCGCGCGCGGTGAACGTCCGTTGTGGGATTTTCCCACGGGGTCGCTCGCGTATCGCGAAGTGGCGGCGTATCGGGTGAGCCGCGCGCTCGGTTGGCCCAATGTACCGCCCACGGTGTTGCGCGATGGTCCCGAAGGAATCGGTATGGTGCAGTTGTTCATCGAGTTTGTGGATGAGCAACATTTCTTCACGCTGCGTCACGCGCATCGCGACGAAATGCAGCGGATTGCGCTCTTCGATGCCATCATCAACAACACCGACCGCAAGGGCGGTCACGTGCTTTTGGGCACCGATGGCAAAATCTGGTGCATTGATCACGGCGTGACGTTCCACGAACATTACAAACTGCGCACGGTGATCTGGGATTTTATGCGCCAGCCGATTCCCGCGCCTTTGCTCAGGGATTTGGGTGACTTGCGCGCGCGTCTGGTGCGTGGTGATACGCTATTCGACGAGTTACGCAACTTGTTATCGCCGCGCGAATTGCGCGCGCTGCGCGCGCGCCTTGATGCGTTGATCGCGCGCGGCACTTTTCCCGAACCGCCAGAAGATTGGCCCCCCGTACCGTACCCGCCATTGTGATTTGACATTTCCTCCACTTTCAATACAATGCAGGAGC
Organism: Anaerolineae bacterium; assembly: GCA_034435315.1. Classification (GTDB taxonomy): domain Bacteria; phylum Chloroflexota; class Anaerolineae; order UBA4142; family UBA4142; genus VGOB01. Next base: position 9,799 of record DAOTYB010000249.1, read on the forward strand.
ACTGCGCCCCCATCGTCTAGTGGACTAGGACGTGGCCCTTTCAAGGCCAAGACAGGGATTCGAATTCCCTTGGGGGCACACAATCGCCATTCACGTATCAGCGTGAATGGCGATTTTGATTACCGGTGACTGCTCAGCCCAAGGTGTCGCCTGCTATCACCTGAAAACCGACGGCGTGACTACTCAGCCCCGGACATCAATCGCTATCGGTTAGAAGCCGACGGCTAACGCAAGCCGATGGCTGAGCCTGAATTTCGCGTTGTTGTACAGGCGTAACTACTCAGCCAAGACTGAACTTGGACGGTTTTTGTATTGAAAAGCACACCTACGTCAGCGATAATGGTGGCGATGCCACCAATACCACTCCCGACGCAAGAACAAGTTCGT
>DAOTYB010000250.1:0-1972 GCA_034435315.1 Anaerolineae bacterium
ACCTTGAGTGCACCCCTTACTTGGGCAAACCAAAATACCGTTTGACAAAGGCAAAGAAACGCTCAATCACACTCCGTTTGCCCAAGTGGTGCTTCCACTGCGAAAGGAAGAACAAGTCCGCCAAGAACTTCTTGCCTCCTTTGCGGAGATTGTAGTCAATGACAAACGTTGCTCGGAGAACATGTCGAATAAAGCCCAAGAAGGCATAGTTCCAATAAGCAGCATCGGCACGCACAATCCGAATCGTGAAACCATAGAGTGTTTTCACCGCCACCAAGAGTGGGATAGCCACCACGCTATCGTGCCAATTCGCGGGGGTCACATCGGCAATCTAAAATCGAAAATCTCTAGACGATTTTTCCGCCCACAATCGTCTGCTCCACCCGCGTCTGCAAAATCTCGCGCGCGGGGATGGTGAAAATGTCGTGCGAGAGGATGAGCGCGTCACCCCAACTACCTTCGCGCAGCGGCGCGCCGATGTACGCGCCGATGGCTTGTTCCACCGACAATTTCTCTTGCGGATACCAGCCGCCGCGCGGTTCGCCGTTCGCGCGCTCGCGCGTCACCGCCGCGTGAATCCCCGCCCACGGATCGAGCGTCTCCACCGGGCAATCGCTGCCGAACACGAGTCGCGCGCCGCTGTTCAGCAAACTTTTGAACGCGTACGCATAGCGCGCGCGCGCGCCCAGCAAATCGTCCGCCATCTTGTAATCGCTCGTCGCGTGAATCGGCTGCATCGAAGCGATGACGTTCAACGTCGCAAAGCGCGGCACATCGTCGGGATGCAAATGTTGCGCGTGTTCGATGCGAAGCGGCGCGGTGAGACCCTCGCGGCGCAATTTTTCGTACACGTTCAGCACCTCGCGATTCGCGCGATCGCCAATCGCATGGGTGCACACCATCATCCCGGCGTCTGCCGCCGCGCGCGCGAGGCGTTCGATTTCGGCGATGGGTGTCGTGGGGATGCCACAATTGTCGCGCGAACCGACGAACGGCTCTAGCATCCACGCGGTTTGCGAACCGAGTGAACCATCGGCAAAGATTTTGACGCCACCGATGCGCAAGCATTCATCGCCAAAATCGCCGCGCAAACCGATGACAAGCGCGCGTTCGAGATTTTCGGCAGGGAGCGTGTGCAGCACGCGCAGCGTCAATTCGTTGCGCGCGCGCAAACGCTGGAACGCGCGCAGCGCTGCCGCCCCTTCGACGTTGTGAATGCCGGTGATGCCGAGTTGATGCGCGTGGCGCATCGCGTCGCGCAGCGCCTCGTCCGAAATGCTTTCGGCGTTAAAGCCGCGCTTGTCGCCCAACAAGTTCATCGCGTTCTCGCGCAAAAGACCGGTCGGCTCGCCATCCGCATCGCGTTCGATCTTGCCGCCCGCCGGGTCGGGCGTGTCGCGCGTGAGGTTGATCGCGCGCAGCGCCGCGCTGTTCAGCCACGTTGAATGTCCGTCCTTGCGATCGAGGACGACGGGATTGTTCGGCGCAATCGCATCGAGCGGGGCTTTGGTGGGGAATTCGGGAATCGTCCAATCGAGATGATTCCAGCCGTGCCCAAAGATCCATTCGCCGGGGCGTGCGGTGGCAACGCGCGCAGCGACCCGCGCCACCACTTGTTCGAGCGAACGCGCGCCATCCAGTTGCACGCGCGCGCGGCTCATCGCGTACGCCGTAAAGTGGATGTGGTGATCCACGATGCCGGGGATCACGCTGCGTCCGCGCAGGTCAATCGTTTCGGTGCGCGCCGTGCGCGCGGCGATTGCCTCGTCATCGAACGCAACAACGCGTCCCGCCGCAAACGCAATCGCATGCGCGCACGGACGCGCTGAATCAAAGGTGTAGATTTTTCCGTTGGTTGTAACTACTCAGCCAAGACTGAACTTGGACGGTTTTTGTATTGAAAAGCACACCTACGTCAGCGATAATGGTGGCGATGCCACCAATACCACTCCCGACGCAAGAACAAGTTCGT
>DAOTYB010000251.1:0-17695 GCA_034435315.1 Anaerolineae bacterium
AGCATAGATTTCGCTATCGTTCCCTGGGAGGAACCCCACTCATCCCTCTGCCCCCTTCTCTCCCCGCAAGCGGGGAGAGAAGGGGGCAATGGGAGTGGAGGTGAGGGCGGGCGGCTTTGCCGCCCGCCCTCACCCCTATTCCCTTATTTCCCCCTCCCCACGCCGCTCTGCGGCGTGGGGAGGGGTTAGGGGGTGGGGCTATTTCGCGATTGATAACACGACTAATTATTTTTCGCGTCCTTTCGAGTTCTTTCGCGCTCTACTACTTGGGCATTGCCTTTAACCTTTCGAAGGCGGGGCGCCCGAGAATGTGGAACGCGCCTGTCTCGTTGCTGAGATCGGTAAAGTCGAGATTCCACAGAAAAGTGACCCCGACCCAACCCCATGCCTTCATCATTTGAAATGCCCGCACGAGCCAGTCGGCTTGCATTTCGAGGGTGATGTTGCGCGCGTACTGAAAATCTGGATGCGGATTGGGTGCAGATGCCCAGCCGAATTCGGTGGGCCAGAGTTGTTTGTCCGCATCGCCATACTGCACCATCACCGCGCGGTACGATTCCATCGTCTCGCGGAAGAAGAACGAGCGATGATTGTTGTATTGACCACCGCACGGATTCGGTGAGCCGACGCGCGCTTCGGGTGGATTGCAAAAACCGCTGGGATGCACGCCAATTGCATCGCTATAGTTTTTCAGGCCGGCTTGGTACATCGAATGCAGATAGGCAAGGTCATCCATATAGCCGGGCGCAGTGACACCCGTCGGTGTGGGCGCCGCGCTTACGACGACGATACTCGGACACACCTCTTTGATGCGGCGATATGCCACGGAGAGGTAGCGCATATAGTCCGCCCCCGAAATGGGGTTGGCGCCCCACTCGCGTTCCATATTCGTTTCGTTCCACACTTCGATTGCACCCAAGCCCTTGCCGCAATAGCGCGCGGAAACCGCTGCGACAAAGTCGCCGAGATCGTTGGGATTTTGCGGTGGACCTGGCGCGCCGCCGTGGCCGCGTTGCACCGCGCCTGACCACTTGGGGCCGTACAGAATGCTGAAGAGGAGTGTCACCCCATTCGCGCGCGCGGCATCCACCGCTGCATCAATTTGTCCCCATTGGATATTGCCTTTGTTCGGTTCGAACTCGCCCCAGCGGATTTGAATCTTTGCCCACGTAAAGCCCAGTTCCCTGATTTTTTGCATTCCCCCGTTGACGCCAATGGGTGAGCCGGTCCAGTTCAACTGTGCGCCATAGGCAAACATATTCTTGCCGCGGAACGCGCTGGGTGGCGCGGCGGGTGCCGCCGGTGGTTTGGTTGCCACCGGCGTTGGGCGCGGGGTTGGGGTGGGTGTCGGCAAGCGCGCGATTTGCACCGGCCGCGGCTCGGTCGAACCGGCGAGCGATTGCCCATCGTCGAACGAGAGCGAGGCTTCGATCCTGGCATCGCCGGGTTGCGCGGGGGCTTTCCAGGTGAGGCGCGGATCGGTCGCGGACACTTTGCCGACCACTTGATTGTTGACGCGCCACACGATGACCGGTCGCGCTTTAAAAGTGCTCACTTGAGCATCGCGGTACTGTTCCAGCGCTTGCCAGGCGCGCGTATCCATCGCTTCGTTCGTCACATCGCGCAGCGCGACACCGCGCAGATTGAATTGCATCGCCAGCGCGAGTTTTTTCGCAAAACTCTCTGGATTTTCGATCCAGACCGTGTGCAGTTGTTGTTTATCATCGAGATAGGTGAACGAGTACAAACCGCTGGCAGGATCGGCTTTCAAGCCCCGACTTTCGCGCAAGCGTGGCAAATCCAGCGTGACCTGTGTCTCAGGGGTGATGTTGCCCGGGCTGACCTCGATGGGACCGAACAATCGGGCAACGTTGGTGAAGGCGATCGGCGCGTAGGCGTCGCCGAATTCGTCGCGCCCCATCACTGAAAAAGTCAATTGCAGTTTGTAGCGCTCTACGCGACCAACTGCCCACAGCAAATAGTTTTCGACCGCCGGGGGATCGCCCGCGAACGCTTCGCGTCCCGGCAGAGGAATCTTGACAATGTCGGCGCTCTGCCCAATCGCCTCCCAATCGTACGCGCCAATGTCCCACTCGTCCAGCGAGATTTGTACGGGGAGTGCCATCGTCACGCTCAAGATTTTTTGGTTCGCGTGCAGTGCCTGGGCAAGGTCACGAATGAACGTCGTAAATTCTTTTCGATGGTCTGGATTGACGTCTTGATAATCAATGTTGATGCCGGGATACAATTTTTCGACCGTCAAATCCACCAGCGCTTGAATGTGCGCCTTGCGCCACGCGGGCGTCGTGAGCATCGCGTCCACCAGGTCACCGCGCGTTTGCGTTCCGTCAAAGTTGCTAATCGTCGGTAGAACCTGATAGGGGCTTGCGGTGCTGGCTTCGTCCAGCGCCGGCACATCGCCAATGATGCCCCCTTCTTCTGCGATCATCAAACCCACCGGGTTTACTTCGGCAAGCAATGCGCTCACTGTCGGCGGCAAAGTGGTCTTGCTCGTCAAGTCCGCGCTGATCGTTGGACCCACAGCACTCGTCTGCACCAAAACGACGGACTGGGGCAGATTTGAGCGAAAATACGCCTCCAGGCGTTGTTCAGTGAGGAAAAACTGGAACGGAATCTTGCTCCATTTTTTGCCGTCGTAGCCATACACATCGAGCGCGGCGAGTTGTTCCAGTCCATCGGGAATCGGAATCGAGAGGACGGCTTGCGCGGGCAATTGTCCCTGGAGGCTCAGTTGGTAGAGTGGGCTTTTGACTTGCAGCGTGGAGGGTAAACTTTTTGCCAGCGTACTCCTGAGGAATGTAGCGGTGGGTTGCGTCGTCAAACGAATCGAGACACCACTTTTGAGTACGCCGGGCGGGATGGAAAACTGCGCGCCATCGGTCGAGAAGACACTACCGCCTGTTTGCGGCGAAATGCTGGTATACCCTGCGGCGAGAATCCGTTGTGGCAGTGCGAGTGGCGGTAGAACGATGGCAAGTAACATCAGGAAGGGAATGATGACCAGATTGATAATCCAACTGGTCACTTGCCCATCGAGGAAACGATCGAGGGCGCGCAGTAAAGGGTTGTTCAAACGTGTGTTCAATTTTTTAACCTCGGTTCGAACTTGAGGATAGCCTGTGCCGCGACAGGGCGGCAAGCATTTGCAATTCTAGCATAGGGTAGGCAAAATCGCAAATTGTTAAACAGCACTGAAAATATTTCTTTGACGCGTGTCGCGCTTGGGTATATAATCGCGCTTGGAATTTGCGATTTTCGATCGCCGATTTTCAAGAGTATCGCGCAAGTGTCAATCGGCAATCGAAAATCGAAAATCGGGAGATTCGATGAACACCCGCTTTATCCTCATCCGACACGGACAAACCGAATGGAATCGCGGCACGGAGCGCTTTCGCGGCCGCGCGGACATTCCACTCAACGATGTGGGACGCGCGCAAGCCGCGCGCATCGCGGCGCGACTGGCGCACGAACCCATCGCGGCGATTTATGCCAGCCCCAAGCAACGCACGCTCGATACGGCGCGTCCACTCGCCGAACGCTTGCGCTTGCCGGTGCAACCGCACGACGGCTTGCTCGATATTGACTTTGGCGCGCTCGAAGGGATGACGATAGACGAAGCGCGCCAGACGTACCCCACGGTCATCGCGTCGTGGCTGGCTACGCCCGGCGACACCGAATTTCCCCGCGGCGAATCGTTTGCGACGCTGCGGGCGCGCATCGTCGCGCTGCTCGACGAACTGGCGCCTCAGCATGCTGGACAAACCATCGCGCTCGTTTCGCACCGCGTCGTTTGTTGTGCGATGTTGTGTGTAGTGTTGGGACTGCCGCCCAACGCGTTGTGGCGCGTGCGTCAAGACAATGCGTGCATCAGCGCGTTCGAAAAGCACGAAAATGGTTTTGTGGTGACGTTGATGAATGATACCTGTCATCTGGACGAATGACAAAGTAATTTTCGATTTTCGATTTGCGATTTTCGATTTGTGATTTGGATACGTAATCGCAAATCGCCACAATGGACAATCGCAAATCGTCAATCGACAATTGAAAATCGGCAATCGGCAATCGAAAATCGGCAATTTTGATAGTGGAGGTAATGCGATGAGTCAAGCGGACATTGGTCTGATTGGTCTTGCGGTAATGGGACAAAATCTTGCGTTGAACATGAATGATCACGGTTTCAAGGTCGCGGTGTTCAATCGCACCGTGTCCAGGGTGGACGAGTTTCTCGCCGGTCCTGCCAAAGACACACAAATCGTTGGCGCGCATTCGCTGGAGGAACTGGTGAGTTTGCTCAAGCGTCCGCGGCGCGTGATGCTGATGGTCCAGGTCGGTCAACCCGTGGATGATTTTATCGAGAAACTGATTCCGCTGCTTGAGCCGGGCGACATTATCATTGACGGTGGCAACTCGAATTACAATGACACGATGCGCCGCACCGCGTACGTCGAATCGAAAGGGTTGCTCTACATCGGCACCGGCGTTTCGGGTGGCGAAGAAGGCGCGCGTTATGGTCCTTCGATTATGCCGGGTGGCTCGCCTGCTGCATGGCCTCACGTCAAACCGATCTTTCAAGCAATTGCGGCCAAAGTTGCGGACGGTTCGCCGTGTTGCGATTGGGTCGGCGAGAATGGCGCGGGGCATTACGTTAAAATGGTTCACAACGGCATCGAGTACGGCGATATGCAGTTAATCTGCGAAGCGTACCACTTGATGCGCGAAGGGCTGGGAATGACCGCGCCGGAAATGAGCAAGGTGTTTGCTCGATGGAACAAGGGCAAACTCGATTCGTACCTCATCCAGATTACGCGCGACATTCTCGCCTACAAAGACGAAGACGGCAAGCCGCTCGTGGATAAAATTCTGGACACGGCGGAACAAAAAGGCACGGGCAAGTGGACCGGCATTTCCGCGCTAGAGATGGGCGTCCCACTCACGATGATTGTCGAAGCGGTGCTGGGGCGCGCGCTCTCGTCGCTCAAAGACGAACGCGTCGCGGCGTCGAAGGTGTTGCGCGGGCCCAAACCCAAAATCGCCGGCGAGCGTCGCGCGTTCATTGACGATCTGGAGCAAGCCGTGTATGCATCGAAATTGATTTCGTACACGCAAGGGTATATGCTGATGCGCGCCGCAGCCAAAGAGTACAATTGGAATCTGAATTACGGCGGCATCGCGCTGATGTGGCGTAACGGGTGCATCATTCGCTCTGCCTTTTTGGACAAGATCAAAGACGCGTTTGATCGCAATCCCGCGCTCACCAATTTGTTGCTCGATCCGTACTTTGCCCAAGAGATTCAAGCCGCGCAAAGCGCGTGGCGGCGCGTGGTCGCCAGAGCGGTGCAAAAAGGCATTCCCGTACCGGCGATGTCGTCCGCGCTCGCGTTCTACGATGGCTATCGCCGCGAGTCGTTGCCGGCGAATTTGTTGCAGGCGCAACGCGATTACTTTGGCGCGCATACGTATCAGCGCATTGACAAGCCGCGCGGCCAATACTTCCACACCAATTGGACGGGGCGCGGGGGCAGTGTGACTTCGACGGTTTGGAAGAAAGCATAAATCCGACCGATGACCGATGACCGTTGACCGCTGAATGTCGCGGGCTGCGGTCAGCCGTCAGCCGTCGGCGGTCATACCATGGAGGGTAGAATGAAATACGGACTCGACATTAAACCTGATGGTGCACTTGATCTGGTGTCGCTGGGCGCGTTGATTCATCGGCTTGACCCGGGGATTGTGCCGTTTCGCAAAGCAACGCAGTGTCAAATTCACGTGAGCGGCGGCGAGTTCAACGTGGCAGCCAATCTCGCCGATTGTTTCGGTTTGCGCACCGGTATCGTGACTGCGATGGTGGACTATCCCATCGGCGATTTGATTGCCGAGCGCGTGCGCGCGATGGGGGTCAAACCGTTCTACAAACGTTTCAAGCACAATGGCGTCAACGGTCCAAATATGGCGACCGTGTACAGCGATCGTGGGCAAGGGGTGCGCGCGCCGGTCGTCTTCTACAATCGCGCGAACGAAGCGGCGGCGCAACTAAAACCCGGCGATTTCGATTGGAACGAAATTTTTGCCGGCGGTGTGCGCTGGTTTCATAGCGGCGGTATCTTTGCTTCACTTTCCGCTACAACCGGCGAACTCATCATCGAGGGAATGAAAGCGGCAAAGGCACAGGGCGCGGTCGTCTCGTTCGATTTGAACTATCGCGCCAAGTTGTGGGGCATCTGGGGCGGCGCGGAACGCGCGCAATCCATCGTCCAACGTATCGTGGAGAATGTGGATGTGTTGGTCGGTAACGAGGAAGATTTGCAACTGGGGCTGGGCATACCTGGTCCCCAAGTCGAAGCGCAATCCAAACTCGATCCCAGCGCGTTTATCGAAATGATTGGCGTGGTGGTCAAACGATTTCCACAAATCAAAGTTGTGGCGACGACGTTGCGCGAGGTGCACTCGACGAATCGGCACACCTGGGGCGCGGTCGCGTGGATTGACGGCAAGACGTACGTCTCGCCGACGTGCGAACTCGATGTGTACGATCGCGTCGGAGGTGGCGATGGATTCGCGTCCGGTTTGTTCTACGGTCTCCTCACCGGCGAACCGGAGCAAGAGGCGGTGAATCTGGGCTGGGCGCACGGTGCGCTGCTGACGACAACGCCGGGCGATACGACGATGGTCACGCTAGACCAGGTGCGCGCGTTCGCCCAGGGTGGTTCGGCGCGAATTCAGCGATGAGTCGCGTCCAAAGCGCAAAGCCAGGGTTCACTATGAAATACGATCCTTCCAAACATCACCGCCGCTCCATTCGTCTCCCGGCGTACGATTATTCACAGGAAGGTATGTATTTTATCACGATTTGCACGCACCAGCGTGAATGTTTGTTCGGTGAGGTTGTTGATGGCGAAATGCGCTTGAACGAGTACGGAAAAATTGTTGCAGAAGAGTGGTTGAACACGGCACGCGTCCGCGCCAACGTTGAATTGCACGAATTTGTGGTAATGCCCAATCATTTTCACGCGGTTTTGGAAATTGTAGGGGCGAACCGTCTCGCCCCTGTAGATGCAAACCATCGGTTCGCCCCTGTAGATGCAACCCGTCGGTTCGCCCCTGTAGGGGCGAGCCGGCTCGCCCCTACAGACCCACGGAAACCACGCGCCCCGGCGCCAGGTTCTCTTGGCGCGATAATGTCACAATTCAAATCCATTGTCACCAAACGCATCAACACGTTGCGCGGTACTCCTGCCATGCCTGTGTGGCAGCGTAATTACTGGGAACATATCATCCGCAACGAGAACGAATTGAAACGGATTTGCGAATACATCATCAACAATCCCATGCACTGGGACACCGATATTCAGAATCCCGCGAAGAAAAGAGTGTGAGAGTGAGAGTGGATGCAAAATGATAACACTCTTCCACACTACCTCCATCACTCTCTTCCTCCTCGCGCTCTTTTACAAATGGTTCGCGCTGGACGATCGCTACGCGGTGTTTCTGTACGAACACCTCGGTGCGACGCCCTTCGACGCGGTCACTACCAGCCGCTACCTGATAGCGGGACTTGTCGCGTGTGGCGCGGCGATGCTTCTCTACCTCACGCTGAATTTCGCGCTTGCGCGTCTCGTCGCGAACTATCGCGCGCCGGCGTGGACGCGCGTGTGGGCAGCGAGCGCGTTGCCGCTGGGCATCGGCATCATCTGGATTACGACGACACAAAACGCGCCGACGCTCCCGCTGCCCCTCGCGCTCGCGTGCGCGCTCACGACGATTGTGGGATTGGCGTTCGCACTGATGCCCGGCGCGCTCGCGGCGGAAAATCCGCGCGCGCTCGTGTGGCTCGCGCTCGCTGGATTCGGCTTGGTGCCCACGCTGACGCTTGTGCGCGGAATCGAAATGGCGAACCGGGGCTTGTCCATCAGCGCGCCGATGTTGTACGCGCTCGCGCTCGCTAGCATCGTCTTTGGCGCGCTGTGGCTATTCGGCACGAGCACTGTGCGCGCGCGGCGACGCGTTGCAACACCCAGCGCGCCCGCGCTTTTTGTTGCGGGACTGTGCTGGAGTTATCTCACGTTACCGCTAGCGCATCATCTTTTTGCCACACCCGCGAATTTCAAATACATCACGGCGTCCACCAACTTTTTCGCGGAAAACGCGATGCTGCAAGTGGGGATTTTCCTCATCGGTTACGCGCTGGCATTCTGCGCAACTCGATACGAAATACGCAATACTCGGAGGATCAATGAACATCGCCATCGGCGTTGATCACGGTGGTTTTTCGCTCAAGCAAACGATTATTGACGAAGTCCGCAAACTGGGTCATAATGTTGTTGATTGTGGCGCGCGCGCGTATACGCCGGAAGACGACTATCCCGATTTTGCGCGCGCGGTCGGCGCGGCGATTCAGCGCGGTGACGCCGAGCGCGGCATTCTGGTCTGTGGCAGCGGCGTGGGCGCGAGCATCGCCGCGACGAAAATGCGCGGTATCCGCGCCGCGCTCTGTCACGATACCTACTCGGCGCGGCAAGGGGTGGAACACGACGATATGAACGTGCTCTGTCTCGGCGCGCGCGTCATCGGCGACGCACTGGCGCGCGAACTGGTGCGCGCGTTCCTCGCCGCGCGCTTTGACGCGAACGAACGCTATCAACGCCGCTTGAACAAGGTGTTGGAGATAGAGCGAATGAGCCAATGAGCCAATGTGCCAATGAGCCAAATCACCCAATCACCTAATCACCCAATCTCTAATATCCAATCTCTAACCGGGAGCAACTATGCCCAACCCACTCATCGAACTGAAAAAACTGGGACAATCTATCTGGCTGGACAACATTCGACGTGATGACATTCTTTCGGGTAAACTGAAAAAGTTGATTGACGAAGACGGCATCAGCGGCGAAACCTCCAACCCGACGATCTTTGAAAAAGCCATCGCTGGGAATGCTGCCGATTATGCCGACGCGATGCGCGAACTGATTCGCGCCGGCAAAAACGCGCGCGAAATTTACGACGCGCTCTCCATCGCCGATGTGCAAATGGCGTGCGATGTCTTCCGCCCCATCTACGAGGCGACGCACGGGGCGGATGGTTACGTGAGCATCGAAGTCTCGCCGCACCTCGCGCACGATACGGCGGGCACCATCGCCGATGCCCAACGCTTGTTCCAAGCTGTGAATCGTCCCAACGTGATGATCAAAATTCCCGGCACGCGCGCCGGCATTCCCGCCATCGAAGAATGTCTCTACGCCGGCGTGAACGTCAACATCACACTGTTATTCGCGGTCGAAGCGTACGAGGAGGTCGCGTGGGCGTACATTCGCGCGCTCGAACGGCGCGCCGCGGAAGGCAAGCCGATTGATCGCCTCGCGTCGGTTGCCAGTTTCTTCGTCAGCCGCATTGACACGCTCACCGATAAACTGCTCGACGAGAAAATCGCCGCAACGAGCGATGCGACGCGGCAAGCCAAACTGCGCGCGTTGCAAGGCAAAGCCGCGATCGCGAATGCTAAAATCGCGTATCAATCGTTCAAACGCATCTTTGCCGATGCGCGCTTTGCCACACTGCGCGCACGCGGCGCGCGCGTCCAGCGACCCCTGTGGGCAAGCACAAGCACCAAGAATCCCAATTACCCCGATACACTCTACGTGGACGCGCTCATTGGTCCCGATACGGTAAACACACTGCCGCCCGAAACGATCGACGCGTTCCGCGATCACGGCACCCCGCGACTCACGCTCGAAGAAAATCTCGATGACGCGCTGCAAACGCTTCGCGATCTGGCAAGTGTCGGCATCGCGCTGAGCGCGGTCACGCGTCAGGTCCTCGACGAGGGCATCGTGCGCTTTCAGCAGTCGTTCGACCAACTGCTGGCAAGTATCGAACGACGAATGACGAAGGACGGATGACGAATGACGAATTTCGTTGGCGGAGATGACTCATGGATCATTCACTCGGCGATTACGCTGACGCGGTGGCAATGAATCTCGCGGCGGCGGAACAGAACGGCATCGCCGCGCGCGTCTGGCAAAAAGACGCAACGCTCTGGAAAACCGAACCCGAACACATCGCCGAAATTTCTCAACGCCTGGGCTGGCTCACGGTGATGTCCACGATGCGCGCGCATCTCGACGAGTTGCGCGCGTTCGCGGATGAAATTCGGCGCGCGCGCTTTCAAAGCATCGTGTTGTGCGGGATGGGCGGCAGTTCACTCGGCGTGCAAGTGTTACGCGATGTGGTGGGCAGCGCGCGCGGGCGCCCACCGCTTTTCATTCTCGATACGACCGACCCGCTGGCGATTCGCGCGCTCGCGCGCAAAATCGAACCGCGCCGTACGCTCTTTATCATTGCGAGCAAATCGGGCGGGACCATCGAAACGCTTTCGCACTATCAGTACTTTGCCGCGCACGCGCCCGCGCACAATTTCATCGCCATCACCGATGCGGGGTCGGGTTTGCATCAACTCGCGCGCGAGAAAAACTTGCGCCGCGTCTTTGAAAACCCTGCCGACATCGGCGGACGCTTTTCGGTGCTTTCGTTCTTTGGACTGGTGCCTGCCGCGCTGCTGGGCATTGACCTTGCTAAACTTCTCGACCGTGCAGAGGAGATGGCGCGCGCGTGCCGCGCCGATGTGCCGGCGGAAGAAAATCCGGGCGAGTGGTTGGGTGTGGCGCTGGCAACGCTCGCGCAACGCGGACGCGACAAGATCACGTTCGTCGCGCCGCGCGCGCTCGCATCGTTTGGCGCGTGGGCGGAACAACTCATCGCCGAATCCACCGGCAAGGAAGGGCAAGGCATCGTGCCGATTGACGGCGAGCCGCTCGGCAAGCCCGCGGTGTACGGGACGGATCGCGTGTTCGTGCATCTACACATCCAGCGCGACACGCGCGCCGCACGCGCGCTCGCGGCGCTCGAAAAAATCGGTCACCCGATTCTGCGCGTGCGCTGGCGCGATGCGTACGATGTGGGCGCGGAATTTTTTCGCTGGGAATTTGCGACCGCTGTCGCGTGCGCGCTGTTGGGCGTCAACGCGTTCGATCAGCCGAACGTGGAGGAGGCGAAGGTGAACGCGCGACAAATGCTGACCGGTGACCGGCGACCGATGACGGACGACGGACGAAGGACGGAAGACGAAAGCCCGCTGTGGGAGAACGCGCAGTTTGCGGTGTATGCGACGGAACAGATTAGCGCGAAGAATTTGCGCGCGGCGCTGCGCGCGTTCTTTGCGCTCGCGCAACCGAACGATTACCTCGCGCTGATGGCATATCTGCCGCCTACGCGCGCGCATCACGCCGCGCTGCAAACGTTGCGCGTGGCGGCGCGCGACGCGCTCGGCATTGCGACGACCGTCGGTTTTGGTCCGCGCTTTTTACATTCGACCGGACAGTTGCACAAGGGCGGCGCGAACAACGTACTGGCGTTGCAAATCACGATGGATCCCGCGCGCGATGTGGCGATTCCCGGCGCCGCGTACTCGTTCGGCGATTTGATTCGCGCGCAAGCCGCCGGCGATTGGCAAGCGCTCGCCAGCCGCGGACGCCGCGCGCTGCGCGTGCACCTGAAACGCGGCACCACGTTGCGCGCCTTAGCGATGGAACTCGAGCGCGCGCTGTGAATACGCAATACGCAATACGTGAAATTTCTTGATTACGGCAGTCGCTCGTCGGCGGTCGTATCGTCAGGAGGAAAACGATGCCAAAAACAACCTCACAAGGCAAATGCAATCTGTGCGGTCAAACTTTTAGCAAGCAAGCGATGACGGCACATTTGAACAAGTGTATGGACGAATATCTGGCAGAAGGCAATCAACGCATCTTCCACCTTCGCGTCGAGGGACGGGGAATGCCCGAGTATTGGTTGCACCTCGCTGTGCCGGCGAGCGCGCCCTTGCGTCGGCTCGATGAATTTTTGCGCGATATCTGGCTGGAGTGTTGCGGGCATTTGAGCGTGTTCACCATCGCGGGCGAGATGTACGAATCGGCGCCCGAAGCGGATCCGTGGGGCGGAAGAGCCAAAGGAATGTCTGCTAGGCTGGAAAGTGTCGTCGCGCCGGGCAGCAAGTTCACCCACGAGTACGATTTCGGTTCGACGACCGAACTGGTGCTACAAGTGTTGGGTGAACGTCCGGGCAAAATGAGCAAGATTCAACTCCTCGCGCGCAACGAGCCGCCACGCATTCCTTGCGCCGAGTGTGGCAAGCCGGCGACGCAGGTGTGTTCGCAATGCATCTACGAAGGACCCGAAGCGTGGCTGTGTGACGAACACGCGCAAGAACACGAATGTGGCGAAGATTATTTTCTGCCGGTCGTCAATTCGCCGCGTGTAGGTGTGTGCGGTTACGCTGGATAACGCGATGGTAGAACAGTCCGCGCCGCCACTGCGTGTGGGGCTCAGCGTGGCGCCACCCCCGCCGAATATCCTCGTCATCTTTGGCGCGACGGGAGATTTGACCGCGCGCAAACTGATGCCCGCGCTCTTTGATTTGTTCTGCGAACGCAAACTGCCCGCGCAATTTTGCATCGTCGGTTTTGCGCGCCGCGCTAAATCGGACGACGAATTTCGCGCCGATGCGCGCGCCAGCGCGCAGCGCTACGCGCGCGCTAAACCCGACGACGATCGCGCGCGCTGGGAAAATTTCGCGCAGCGCATTTTCTATCATGCCGCCAGTTTCGATGCGCTGGAAGCGTACACGCAGCTCGCCGAGCGTTTGCGCGAACTCGATGCGCGGTACGGCACGCAAGGCAATCGTCTGTTCTATCTGGCGACCGCGCCCGAACATTACGCGCTCATCGCCGAACGCTTGGGCGCGGCGCATCTGGCGCCGCCCGGCGGACCCTGGGAACGTCTCATCGTCGAGAAACCTTTTGGGCACGATCTGGCAAGCGCGCATGCCTTGAATCGTCAATTCCTCGCTCTCTTTGACGAGTCGCAAATCTATCGCATTGATCACTATCTGGGCAAAGAGACAGTGCAAAACATTTTTGCGTTTCGCTTTGCCAACACGATTCTCGAACCGTTGTGGAATCGCAACTATGTGGATCACGTGCAAATCACAGCCGCCGAAAGCATCGGCGTCGAAAATCGCGGCGAGTATTACGATCGCGCCGGCGCGCTGCGCGATATGGTGCAATCGCATCTCTTGCAACTGGTGGCGCTGACCGCGATGGAGCCGCCGGTCTCGTTCGATGCGACGGCAGTGCGCGACGAAAAAATCAAACTCTTGCGCGCGATCTGTCCGCTGTGCGATCGCGATGTGGACGACGTGATCGTGCGCGGGCAGTACGGCGCGGGTAACGGAATGATCGCGTATCGCGATGAAGCGCGCGTCGCGCCCGATTCGATGACCGAGACGTTCGTCGCGCTGAAACTGATGATCGAAAATTGGCGCTGGGCAGGTGTGCCGTTCTACCTTCGCACCGGCAAGCGAATGCCCAAACGCGCGACCGAGATTCAGATTCACTTCAAGCCGGTGCCGCATCCGCTTTTTTCGCAAGATGCCTCAAATCACATCACACCGAACGTGATTGCCCTGCGCATTCAGCCCGATGAAGGAATTTACTGGGATTTTGCCGCCAAGCGGCCGGGGCAAATGGCGTTGAGCAATGTGCGAATGGATTTTTGCTACGCGCGATCCTTTGGCGCGGCGCCGGGCGAAGCGTACGAAACTCTGTTGCTCGATGCGATGCGCGGCGATGCGACGCTGTTCAATCGCAACGATGAAGTCGAAGTGGCGTGGTCGCTTGTGATGCCGATTCTGGAACGCTGGGCGCAGTTGCCGCCGCCGAACTTTCCCAACTATGCCGCCGGCACGTGGGGACCTGTTGCCGCCGATGAGTTGCTGGCGCGCGATGGTCGCGCGTGGAGCGCGTTGTGAAGGACGAAGGACGAACGACGAAGGACGAATGACAAACGACGAAGGACGAAGGACGAATGATTTACAATTTTCGATTTGCAATTTGCGATTTGCGATTGAGAATGCAATCGGCAATCGAAAATCGGCAAAGTAGTTGTGCATGGGCGTACGCGCCCGCCACGACGGATGAAAAGATCCCCAAGAACACGAAGAGACACGAAGATTTTTTCTGCGTGTTCCTTCGTGACCTTCGTGGACAAATGCATTTTCGAAGGAGGAACAATGCACGATGTAATCGAATGGGCAACCGGTGTTCTCGAAACCGACGAGGAGATTCTGGTGCCGGTCAAAAAATTGTGGGTGCAGTACACCGCCCAGAATCCGGGCATCTCGCTCGACGATTTTACGCGCGCGCTCGAAGCCGACGCGCGTTTCGAGTTTATGGAGGGCACCGATCCGACAGAGGGCTTGGAGGATTGGACGGAGGAAGAGCGCGCCGAGCATGTCGCCGAGATGGAAGCGCTGGGATTCTTTGGTGGACCGCGCGTCAAACTCGCCAGTCGCGAAATCACGCGCGAACACGTCGCGCGAATGATCGCCAAGCACACGAACAATATGCTGAACGCGCTCTGGAGCGCGTACGATGTGCGCCCCGAAGACCTGGACCCGGAGCAAGATGCCGAACTGCTCGACCTGATCGCGCGCGCCAAAGAACTGCAATTGAACTTGCAGGAAATTCTCGAAACTCCCGAAGAGGACCAGGAGCAAAAACCCACCGAGTCGTGAGCGTATGCCCCCTTCACATGCAGATCATTTGCACGCGGCGTTCAGTAAAAACGATTTACCGCGCGAACGCCTCAAGCGTCTGGGTGCCGAAGCGTTGACCACCGCCGAATTGATCGCCATTGTGCTGCGCACCGGCACGCGCGGGGAAAACGTCGTGCATCTTGCCGAGCGTTTGTTGCGCGAGCATCATGGTTTGGTGGGTCTCGCGCGCGTGCCGCTCAACGAACTGACGCGTCTCAAAGGGATTGGCGAGACCAAGGCGATCGAACTGCGTGCGGTGTTCGAGTTGGCGCAGCGCCTCAAACTCGAATCTATCGGCGAGCGACCCGTGATCAACACCCCGCGCGACGCGGCGGATTTGCTCGCCGGAATGGGCTTGCTCGAGCACGAAGAGATGCGCACCATCTTGCTCGATTCCAAAAATCGGGTGCTGGCGATGCCGCTGGTGTACAGTGGTTCACTGCATACGACGGTGATTCGCGTCGGTGAATTGTTCCGCGAAGCCGTGCGCCAGAATTGTGCCGCCATCATCGTCGTCCACAATCATCCGTCTGGCGATCCCACGCCATCCGCCGAAGATGTCGCGGTGACGCGCGAAATTGTTCAAGCCGGCAAGTTGCTGGATATTGACGTGCTGGATCATCTGGTCATTGGCGCGGCAAATCGCTTTGTGAGTTTGAAAGAGCGCGGCCTGGGATTCGGATAAAGCGAGAGCACAATGAAGCGCTGGCTCAGTCTAGGGGATTGGATCGCGATTCAACTGCTACAACATCGCGGGATGCAGTTGGATTTTGAGCGTGCGGTGCTGTGGCCCCATACACCGCTTCAAGCCGCTCTGGCGATGTATGTGCCCTTTTCCCCGATTGCGGCTGAAACGCTCGTGGTGTATTCCCGAACAGCGAGCGCGCTGGGCTTTGTACAAATGCGCGCGCGTCGCGGGCGCCCCGAGGTGGACATGACGTTTCTCGCGCCCGCGCTCGAAGCGGACCCCGATGCCATTACCATCTGGTATCGCTTGTTCGCCGAATGCGCCCGGGCGGTGGGTGAGCGCGGTGGGCAACGTGTCTTTGCGCAGATTCCGCTGGGGAGTGGTAGCGAGGATGTGTTGCGTCAGGCGGGATTCAATATGTATGCGCGCGAAGAAATCTTTTGCCTGTGTCGTCTTCCTGCGGGGCTGAAGAAAACGCCGCACTTGCGGCATCACCGTCCGCGCGATGGCTGGGATTTGCTGCGGCTCTATACCGAACTCACTCCGCGCGCGGTGCAACAAGCCGAGGGGATGTTGTCGCCAGAAGGTCAAGGAGGCAAACTGGGAGAGTGGTGGGACCAGGCGCGCGGGGCGCGATATGTTTTTGAAAAAGAGGGCGAACTGGCGGGAGCAGTGCGCATCCAGCGCGGCAGCGCGGCGTACTGGTTGCGGCTGGGGTTACATCCCCACGCGCGCGCGTATGCCGAGGAACTCGTCTGGAGTGCACTCTCGCTGTTGTGGGCGGCACCCTCTCGTCCGATTTATTGCAGCGTGCGCGAGTACGAGAGTGGGCTTGCCGATGCGCTGATGGCTCACGGCTTTGAACATCGGCAGACGCGTGGCTTGATGGTGAAGCACACGACGGCGCGCGTCAAAGAGCCACTCCCTACCCTGGTGCCCGCGCTGGAACATTCTCCACACCCCAAGCCGAGTCTGCCCAGTCGCGTGCTGGGCGCGTGAGTGTATGTGGAGAGCAAGGTGGCATAGTCGCTTGCTACCACCGCGTCATCTTTTCGCGTGTGTTACTCCAGTAGCCAGACGAGCGGGATGCCGCGCGCGGGACGCTCATCCAAACGCTGCAAGCCAAATTCCTCTGCCCATTGCAGCGCACGCGCAAATTCCTCGCGCGTGATGCGCCGATTCAATTCGGGAAACGTATCGGCGCGATAGCACGGCCGATATTGGGTCATCAAGTTGATGTATGTGTGGCGCGAAATTTCCTCGGCGATAAAACGCAAAATGTCACGCGTCCCTGCCAGATCACCCGGCAGGATGAGGTGACGTACCAACAGCCCCCGTTGCGCGATACCGCGCGCATCCACCTGCAAATCCCCCACCTGGCGATGCATCTCTTTCACCGCCGCGCGATTGACGAGCGGATAATCGCGAACCTTTGAATATTTGTGCGCGAGGGTTGCCTCGGAATATTTCATATCGGGCATATAAATATCAATCACCCCATCGAGTAATTGCAGCGCGGTGAGCGCGTCGTAGCCACCGGTGTTGTACACCAATGGCACGCGCAGTCCTGCCTGTGCCGCAATCAACGTCGCCGCCAGAATCGGCGCTATCACATGGCTGGGGCTAACAAAGTTGATGTTGTGACAGCCCGCGGCTTGCAATTGCAACATCATCGCCGCCAGTGCTTCGGGTTCGACTTCGGTGCCGGCGCCCAACTGACTGATTTCATAGTTCTGGCAGTACTGGCACCGCAGATTGCACCACGTGAAGAAGATGGTCCCCGAACCACCATAGCCGACCAGTGGCGCCTCTTCGCCAAAGTGGGGATGAAAACTGGCGACCACCGCCCGCACGCCTGTACGGCACACGGCGCCCTGTGTTGTCGCGTAGCGATCCACGCGACACTGATTGGCGCACAAATTGCACTGGTGGAGGCGTTCGTACGCCGCGCGCACACGTTCCGCGAGTTCACCTGTGCGCGCTAACTTGAGATACGCTGGCTCGAACATAGTCTCATCCTACTCACCTCAGCACGGCCTGGCAAGTGGGGTGTATACCCGGCACAGGGCGTGTGCAAAGTCAGGCACGAGCGGTTGAAACCGTCGCAACAACCACGCAAAGCCGACCTGTGTCGGCTGCTCGAGTCGCCGCAGGGCGACTTGGCAGTGCTTGGTTGCTGCGACTTGAGTCGCCCGACAATCTGTCAAGCGACTTTGCACACGCCCTGATACCCGGCACGGACACAAACTTTCATTTTAATTACTCAGCCGTGCCGGGTATCAGGGCGTGTGCAAAGTCGCTTGACAGATTGTCGGGCGACTCAAGTCGCAGCAACCAAGCAC
>DAOTYB010000252.1:0-8737 GCA_034435315.1 Anaerolineae bacterium
AAATAACCCCACCCCCTAGTCCCTCTCCCCACGCCGCAGAGCGGCGTGGGGAGAGGGACCAGGGCGCGGGGTTATTTCGCAATGGATAGGACAGCTGAGTAATTATCCTGTGCTACGAAAGCGGAAAAAACTTTTGCATGGTTACTTTGTAACCACATCGAGCATCCATCCGCTGTCGTTGGGAAACTGACGGTTCATATGCGCCGATAGCGGAGACTGAATCGTGCCGTTTGATTCCCTCTCCCCGTTGGGAGGGGCAGGGGGTGGGGCTATGCGTTTGCCAAAGTGCAAAACGTGGACTGAGAAACTTGCCCCCAAACGGAAATGCGCCTGTAAACCTGTAAACGATAGGGTTTGACATTGTGACGAAAAAGGATAAAATTCTACGCGCATGTTTTGATGCAATGAGGGCTGGATAACAGAATGGTACACTGTGAATGCCCCACCCCGCCAGAGCGGGGGTGCGGGTATTTTTTATGGGCGGGAAAAGCGTATGAAAAGCAATAGTGGTTCAGCCACGTCGAGTGGAGATGACAAATCGTCCAATGGACGCGTCGGCGCGCGCAAGATCAATCCGGAGTTGGTCGTCAGTGAGATTCGACAGGGCGCGCGACCCGGCGATACGTATGTGCGGCTTTACCGTATCCATGCGCGCGCGTTTCGCAAGGTGGGACCCGGGCACTTTGTGGCGATGCCTGCCTCCAACGTCCCTGCCACGCGATTCGAGCGCATCTATCGCGCGATCAAGCGGGTGCTGGTGGGGCGTCCATTGGAGACGGCGGAGGAAATTCACGAGCGTCTGACCAAAGTCAAGGGGCTGGCGGTCTTTGGTTCGGATGTCATCTCGTCGAGTACGTATGCGACCGAAGCGACGCTGATTATCTTGATGGTGGCGGGCAATCAGGCACTGGGTTATACCTTTTACACGTCGCTAGCCGTTGCGGTGATGTTCGCGATCATCGCGTTTTCGTATCGGCAAACGATTTACGCGTATCCGCAGGGTGGCGGTTCATACCGCGTGAGTCGTGAAAATCTAGGGACGGTGCCGGGACTGGTGGCGGCAGCGGCTTTGTTGATTGACTATGTCCTCACGGTGGCGGTTTCGATCGCCGCCGGGTCAGCGGCGGTTATTTCTGCCTTTATTGCCTCGGGTTACGATGTCCAGATTCGAACGTTGAATGAGGCGTTACCAGAGCCGTTCAATCTCAATGTGCTCTTGAGTATTTTCTTTATCGGCTTGATTACGCTGGGCAATCTGCGTGGCATTCGTGAATCGGGAACCATCTTTTCGATTCCGACGTATCTGTTCATCATCAGTCTCAGCACCGTGTTACTGATTGGATTATACAAGGCGTTGACCGGCACGTTGCAGGCTCCCGAACCGCCGCCGGTGTTGCCGGTGACCGAACCGCTGGGCGCGTGGTTGATTTTGCGCGCCTTTAGCGCTGGCGCCGTTGCGATGAGTGGCACCGAAGCGATAGCGGATGGCGTACCGGCCTTCAAGCCTCCCGAAGCCAAAAACGCGGCGACGACCTTGATGGTGATGGCGGTGTTGCTGGGCTCTTTTTTCCTGGGCGTCTCGTTCCTTGCGACGCAGATGGGGCTTGTCCCCGGTGACGAGACCATTCTTTCACAGGTCGCGCGCGCCACGCTGGGCACATCGTTCTTCTACTACATTTTCCAGATTGCCACGATGGGGATTCTGATTATTGCAGCGAATACCGCGTTTGCCGATTTTCCGCGCCTTGCCTCTTTTCTGGCGCGCGATAACTTTATGCCGCATCAATTCCTGTATCGTGGTGATCGGCTGGCATTTTCTATCGGGATTATTGTTTTGGGGAGTATTGCGGCGACACTCGTGACGGTGTTTGCCGGCAAGGTGGACAGTCTGATTCACCTGTACGCGGTAGGCGTATTTCTCGCCTTCACCTTGTCGAATACAGGGATGATGATGCGCTGGCACAGGTTGCACGGTCCGCACTGGCGGATCAAACGCGCGATCAATGGCACGGGGGCAGTCCTTTCTGCGATTACCCTGCTGATTATCGCGACGACCAAATTCACGCTGGGCGCGTGGATTGCCATCGTGCTGATTCCACTCATCGCCTTGTTCTTTCATGTGGTCCACACGCACTATTCTCACGTCACCGAGCAGTTGCGGATTTTGCCGCATCAACTTCCGCCGCAGCGTATTGAACAACTGGTGATTGTGCCGATTGATGATGTGAATTATGCCTCGCTGCGCGCGATGGCGTTCGCGCGGACGATTTGCTCGGATGTGGTGGCGTTACACATTGCCCTCGATGCTGAGCATGCTGAAAAGGTGCGGCAGAAAATGCAGATGTATGCGCCGGACCTGAAACTCGTCATTGTGGATTCGCCCTTGCGCGCGTTTGTTCGCCCGCTGGTGAGTTATGTGGATGCCGTGCACAGTCAATCCCCGGATGCGTTCGTCACGATTGTGCTGCCCGAATTCATCACCGCGCACTGGTGGGAGCAATTTTTGCACAACCGTACCGCCGCGCGCTTGCAACGCGAGTTCGAAAAACATCCGAATGTGGCGGTGGTGTTGGTGCCGTACTTGTTGGAAAAATAGAGACGCGTCCGTGACGCGTCTCTGCCAGGGATGTGCTGGGGGGTATGTACTAACCTTGTAGCGCGGCGAGAATCGTGCGGCAGAACGCCGGTAAATCGCCGGGGACGCGCGAAGTGATGAGGTTGCCATCGCGTACCACTTCGGCATCCACATAGTGCGCGCCTGCGTTGATGAGATCGTCTTTGATAGCGGAGACACACGTCGCGCGTTTGCCGCGCACGATGTCGGCGGAAATGCCCACCCATGCCGCGTGACAGATCATCCCGACAATACCGCCGCGCTCGAACACGCCGCGCACCAGCGCGAGCATCGGCGCGTGTCGCCGCATCAAATCGGGTGCATAGCCGCCGGGGATGATGACCGCGTCGAAATCGTCTGGTGTGACCGCATCGGCTGCCACGTCCACTTTGACCGGGTAGCCGTGCTTGCTGTGGTACTCGGCCACGCCCGGCATTCCCACCACGCGCACCTCCGCACCGGCTTCGCGAAAACGCAACAGCGGATACCACAATTCGAGTTCCTGATAATTGTTCTCCGCCAGAATGGCGATGCGTTTACCTTGCAGTTCCATCGAATAACCTCCAATCTCTAATTTCCAATCTCCAATCTCCAATCTCCATCTTCAATGCCGAAAATAACCGCGCTGTAACGACCGCGCTTCATCTATGGTGATGAACGCGTCGACGTCCACGCGTTCGGCAATCTCGCGCACCTGTGCGCTGTGACGACGCGCGACGACACAGGTGACGACGGTGAGCAAGCCGTCTTTGCCGCGCGCGGTGAATTCGGTGACAGCATGACCGGCGGCGCGCAGCGCTTCGGCAATCGCTTTGCCGTGTGGCGAGTAGATGCGGATATACGCGTAACCGATCGCCAGGCGTTCTTCGACCAGCATACCTACCATCACGCCGGCACCAAAGCCAAGCGCATAGCCGGCGACGGTGAACGCGTTGAGCGGACCGCTCAATACCGCACTCACAGCCAGAATGAATACGGTGGCTTGAAGCGTGCCAATTAGCCCTGCGAGCCATTTGCGCCCGCGCATCACAAAGAGCATTCGCAATGTGTCGAGCGACATATCGGTAAGACGCATTGCGAAAACGAATAAACCCGCGAGAACCAGATCCATAGTGTGTTCCTTTCAACCCCCCTATTTGATGCCGCAATATACCACCATCGTCCCCAGCATTAACCTGTGCCAGGAGACCTCGCGAAAACCGACCGCGCCCATCAGTGCGGCGATGTGCTCGGGCGTGTGAAACGCGCGTACCGATTGTGGCAAGTAGCGATACGCTTGTGGATCTCCACTGAGCCATTCCCCAAGACGTGGCACCAGATGCTCAAAGTACAACGCAAACACCGTGCGCCACACCGGCAGGCGCGGCAAAGTAATTTCCAGACTCACCGCGCGTCCGCCGGGCGCAAGCACGCGATACATCTCGACGAAGGTGGCGCGTACATCCGCCACGTTGCGCAAGACAAAACCATTGACGCTACACTCGAACACGTTATCGGGAAAGGGCAAACAGAGCATATCCCCTGCGACAAATTGGACGCGTGCGCCATACTTGGTTTGTCCTCGGCGCATCATCTCCAGCGCAAAGTCAAGACCAACGACGCGGCAAGTCGGCTCTACTTCAAGCAGCGCGGCGGCAAAGTCGCCGGTGCCGGTGGCGAGATCGAGCGCAAGGCATTCGCGCGACGGTCGCGCCAAACGCGCCGCCGCGCGCCGACACGCTTGATGTTGCCCGAACGTCATCACCGCGTTCATCAGATCGTAGCGCGGTGCAATCCGCTCGAACATTGCGCGAACAAAAGCGGGCTTGTTATCTCCAGAGAATGTGCTCATTGGAATCGTCGTAATCACTCAGCCGTGTCATCTATTGCGAACTGCCCCATCCCCTTGCCCCCTCCCCACGCCGCAAAGCGGCGTGGGGAGGGGGAATCAGTTAAGGGAATTAGGGGTGATGGCGGGCGGCGTAGCCGCCCGCCATCACCCCCACTCTCATTTCCCCCTTCTCTCCCCGCATAGCGGGGAGAGAAGGGAGCAGGGAGATGAGTGGGGTTGTTCCTGTAGAGGGCGAAAGATTTTTCGCCTGTACAACAACGCGAAATTCAGGCTCAGCCATCGGCTTGCCTTAGCCATCGGTTTCTAACCGACAGCGAGCGATGCCAATGGCAGAGTAGTTGCTTTTTCATTTTGCAAAGAGATACGGGCACAACTTGCGTTCCAGAAAATCCACCACAAAGTACAATCCCAGTCCGAGCGTGCTCATCGCTACGATACCCGCGTACATTTCGGGATAGGCGATGCGTTGAAACGTATCCACGATGACATAGTATCCCAAACCCGCGTTCGTGGCAAATGACTCGGTGAAGAACAAGACCGCAATCGCGGTGCCGATGCTGACGCGTACAGCGGTGAGTACCGCCGGCAAAGTCGCCGGGAAATAGACGAAACGCAACAGCGCGCGCCGTCCTGCTCCCAGCGATCGTACCGAATAGAGCAGTTCAGGGCGCAGCGAGGCACTGGCATCGCGCACGACGACGAGGATCTGGAAAAACAGAATCAAAAAGATGATCGCAATTTTCGACGCATCGCCAATCCCCAGAAACAAAATAACGATGGGCAGAAAAACAATCTTGGGAATCGGATAGGTCAGATAGATGAGCGGGGCAAAAAAGCGATTGAGACGCGGATATTGACCCAACACCCAACCGATGGGGGTTGCCAGCGCAACGGCGAGCGCGATGCTTGCCATCACACGCCAGGTGCTCACTATGAAATGCCACGCCAGACCACGCGGGACCTGCACTATCAGGGCAGAGAGCACTTGGATAGGCGTGGGTAGAATATCGCGCTGGAGAATCATCGCAAAGATGTACCACACGATAGCGAGTGCTAGCGCGGCAAGGAAAACATCGCGATGTTTCATAGTTCCAGTGTTCGGTGGTCAGTATTCAGTGTTCAGTGGTCAGTGTTCAGTGTTATGGATTGCCTGTGCATCTTAAACGTTCCGCGCCTGCTTGTCAATTTTTCCCTTTTGTGTTAGAATGCGTGGCAGTAGGGTACTATGAAGCGATACGCTTGTGTTTTGGCTATGGGAATGTCGAACGGCGCACCGTAAGGTGTCGCGCGAAGGTTCGCGCGCGCACGGTGCGCCACGCCGCTGTTGGACGACCGTCCGGGTCGTGAGACGAGCGGCGTTTTTGTTTATAGCGAAAAAAGAGCAAAGGAGAGATCACAAATGACAAAGAAAATTGGTGTATTTGTGGCATGGCCCTATGCCAATGGAATGCTTCATCTGGGGCATATTGCGGGCGCGTATCTTACCGCTGATATTTTTGCGCGTTATCATCGTCTTATCGGCAACGACGTGTTGATGGTCTCGGGTTCTGATTCGCACGGTACACCGGTGACGGTCACCGCGGATCAGGAAGGCAAGACGCCGCGGCAGGTGTTCGAAGAATCCCACGCGCTCTTTCTGGAGGCGTGGCAAAAACTGGGCATCTCGTTCGATTTGTTCACGCATACCGATACAGAAAATCATTGGGCGATTGCACAAGATTTCTTTGCGCGTTTGTTGCAAAAAGGATTCATCTACACGGCGACTGAAAATCAACTCTACTGCGAAAACGATGCGCGCTTTTTGCCCGATCGCTTTATCGGTGGCGAATGTCCCTACTGTCACTTTCCGCGCGCGCGCGGTGACCAATGCGATAACTGTGGGCATGTCCTCGACGCGACCCAACTCATCAATCCGCAGTGCAAATTAGCCAGACCCGGCGAAACGCATCGTCTTGTGGTACGCGCGAGCGAACATTTTTATCTCGACCTGCCCAAATTCGAAAAACGCTTGTTGGACTATCTCAAAGACAAGGATGCGTACTGGAAGCCGAACGTGTTGACGTTTGTGCGAAACTGGCTGGAGCGCGGTTTGCACGGACGCGCCATCACGCGCGATCTGGATTGGGGCATTGCGCTACCGCTACCGGGCTATGCCGGCAAGTGCATCTATGTCTGGTTCGAAGCCGTGATTGGTTACTATTCGGCATCGGTCGAGTGGGCAAAGAATCGGGGTATACCCGACAAGTGGAAAGAGTGGTGGACCAAAGACGACAATGTGCGCAGCTATTATTTCGTCGGCAAGGACAATATCCCCTTCCACACCATCATCTGGCCCGCGATGTTACTCGGCTACGACGAAAACTTGCCGCTGCCGTACGATGTGCCCGCCAACGAGTTTTTGAATCTGGAAGGACGCAAGTTTAGCAAATCGGAAAACTGGGCGGTGTGGATCAACGATTATCTCCAGGCGTACGATGCCGATCCGTTGCGCTATCTGCTCTCGGTCAATATGCCGGAATTTGCAGACACGGAATTTACCTGGCGCGAGTTCGTGCGTCGTAACAACGATGATTTGATTGCGAACTGGGGCAATCTGGCAAACCGTGTTCTGTCATTTACGTACAAAAACTTTGATGGACGCGTCCCCACGCCGGGCGATCTGACAGAGACCGATCGCGCTCTCCTCGCGCAATCCGCTGCCGCACTGGCGAACGTCGGCAACGCGCTGGACCGTGTGCGCTTTAGAGAAGCGATTGGTCACGCCATCGAACTGGCGCGTCAGGCGAATGTCTATTTGCAAGTCACCGAACCCTGGAAGACGATCAAGACGGATCGCGCGCGCGCGGCGACCGCTCTCTTTGTGGCGTTGCGCGTGATTGACGATTTGAAGGTGATGTTCTATCCGTTTTTGCCGTTCGCGTCGAACGAGTTACATCGTCAACTCGGATACGAGGGGGACCTGGTCGGTACGATAACCTGCGAAACGTTCCACGAAACAACGCGCAGTCACACCGTGGCGATGTATCAGCCGGGCAAGCATACGCAAAAGTGGGCACCATCGCAACTACCGCCCGGTCAGTCGCTGCGTGAACCCAAAGCATTGTTCAAAAAGTTGGATGAAAAAATTGCCGACATCGAACGCGCCAAACTGGGCAAGCCGCGCGGATGATTTGACAGATACGCTGTTTGGTGTTAATATATGATTAAATCATATAGATGAGGACGGTGAAGAAGGCGATGTGCGGCAAACGCAGAGAAACGCGGCGTGCGTGTCGGTGTGTCTGTCAGGTGCGTGGTTTTATCCAGCCGCGCTTGCTGTTGCTGCTGGCAAAGCAAGCGACGCACGGCTACGATTTGATGGACGCGCTGCGCTCTACCGAAGGGCTGGAGAATCTGGCGGATCCGGGAATGTTGTATCGCACGCTGCGCCAGTTCGAGGAAGAGGGTCTGGTGACTTCCACATGGGAGACCCCCGCGCGCGGACCCGCGCGCCGCATCTATCAACTCACCGCTGCGGGTCGCGAGTATCTCGAAATGTGGAGCGCCGACCTGCGCAAGACACGCGACCAACTGGATCGTTTCCTCGCCGAGTACGCCACGCTTGCCGCCGCGCCGGCTTCCCGTGCTCAACGAAAAAGGAGAGGACGATGAAACACCGAGAGCGGCACGGTCAGTCAGATTGCGACTGCAACGACGAGTGTGGTTGCGACTGCGATTGCCACAGTGGCGGATGCGATTGCGCATGTTGCTGCTGCTGTGAGTGTGGTTGCACCTGCGGCTGCCACGCGCAGTTTCGACGGCGTTATCAAACCCGCGCCGAACAGATCGCTGAACTGGAAAAGTATCTGGCAGAATTGAAGAAGGAAGTTCAAGCGGTCGAGGAGCGCTTAGCCGACCTGCGCAAGGCGTAACGACCGTAGCGTGTGTATCACCCTCCCGCGTGTTCGCTGGCGCGGGACAGCGCAAGGAGACGGGGTGGTGGCGAGCGGCAAAGCTGTCCAACCACCCTGTCTGCTTTTCAGGGTGTGTGCAAAGTCAGGCACGAGCGGTTGAAACCGCAAGCCGACCTGCGTCGGCTGCTCGAGTCGCCGCAGGGCGACCTGGCAGTGCTTGTTGCTGCGACTTGAGTCGCCCGACAATCTGTCAAGCGACTTTGCACACGCCCTGTCTGCTTTTTAGGGTGCATTTCAGTTTGGGGGCAAATCGTGGCATAATGCGTCCATTCCACTAAAAGAGAGGTGACCGATGAAACGCTCCCACAAAGTTCGCCGAACCCCACCGACCCGCGCCGA
>DAOTYB010000253.1:0-17655 GCA_034435315.1 Anaerolineae bacterium
AAGTTATGTTGACGCATATGCCCCCTTGCCCCCTCCCCATACCGTTGCGCAGCGTGGGGAGGGGGAATCAAGGGAGGAATGGGGGTGGTGGCGGGCGGCGAAGCCGCCCGCCTCCTCACCCCCTTCTCCTCTCCCCGCCACGCGGGGAGAGAAGGGGGCAGGGGGATGCGTGGGGTCAAGCCGTACTGTGCAAACCAAAATGAAAGTTTGCCACCGTTGAAGGTATAACACGGACGGCGTTGCCGCGCATATTCCACTTTTCCCCACCCGCGCCAAGTAGGATACGTCTTGAACGCGGGATTATTCGCTCTCTCTAGAGATAAAATGCCCCCGCGTCGCTACAAATGGAAAAAATGGCTCGCCGATGCTTACCTCAATCGTGCGTTCCAGGGAAAGAGACAGACTTGTTGGCTGGAATCTTCTCGTCCGACTCGATGTGTGCTAGAGGACAAAAATTTCCCTGTGTGCCCTTGAAGTAACACCTGAGCAGTTTACATTAGCAGACAACCACCACGAGGCCATAGACAAATCCACTCTTTGGCGCGTTTTGGGAAAAAAAGAATACCTCGGCAGCACGTCGCACGCACCCCTCAGGCGTACCGCCGTCCAAATGCTGTGGGAATGCCGCGCCGCACATTTGTACGCACGCGGCAATCAGAACAATGCGCCCACGCCACGCGGGCGCATTACGTTGGGCTTATTTATTCCTCTTCATCGTCCGCGGTGTCGTCATCCGCATCGCGCGCATCCTCCAGACTCTTGGGGAGGACGCCCAAGCCGGCTTTCTCACGGATTGCCGCGTAGAGACGTTCCATCATCTCGGGATTCTGTTTCAAAAACTCGCGCGCATTCTCGCGTCCCTGGCCGAGTCGTGTACCACTGACAGAATAGAACGCCCCTTTCTTTTCGATGATGCCCATCTCGACACCCAGATCCAACACATCCCCTTCGCGAGAAATACCCTCGTTGTGCAAAATGTCAAACTCGGCTTTGCGGAACGGCGGTGCGACTTTGTTTTTCTTCACGCGCACGCGCGTCCGATTGCCGATAACCTCTTCACCGACTTTGATCGGGTCCACCGGTCGAACATCCAGGCGTACCGATGCATAAAATTTGAGTGCCATTCCTCCTGTCGTCGTTTCGGGATTGCCAAACATCACCCCGATTTTTTGACGCAGTTGGTTGGTAAAGATGACTGCGGTGTTCGATTTTTTGATCGCACCCGAAAGTTTGCGCAGCGCTTGACTCATCAAGCGAGCTTGCAAACCCACGTGCGAATCTCCCATTTCACCTTCGATTTCAGCGCGCGGCACCAGCGCCGCCACCGAATCAATCACCACCACATCTACCGCCCCAGAACGCACCAGCGCTTCGGCGATCTCAAGGGCTTGCTCACCGGTATCGGGTTGCGAAATGAGTAGTTCACTGATATTGACGCCGCAGCGCGCCGCGTATTGAGGATCGAGCGCGTGCTCCACGTCAATAAAAGCCGCCACTCCGCCCCTCTTCTGGGCTTCGGCAATGATATGCTGGCAAATCGTCGTCTTGCCCGATGCTTCGGGACCATAGATTTCGGTCACACGTCCTCGCGGAATACCACCAATGCCCAGCGCAAGGTCGAGGGAGATAGAGCCGGTGGGAATGGCATCTACCTTGAGCGCGGTGGTATCGCCTAATTTCATAATCGCTCCTTCACCGAACCGTTTTCTGAGCGCGGCGAGTGTATTTTCCAATACTTTGGTTTTTGCAGATTCTGGCATATCGCTCTCCCTTTACCCAGAGGCAACACACACCGTCTTGCCTCATCCAACCGATAACATCTCCAAAATAGCCTCTGGGTGTTCCATAGTTTACATCAACTAGACACAAAACGCAAGAATGGCTTGGCGTGGTGCGTCTCAATCCTTTGGGGATGTGCGCGCGAGTTCGAGTGCCAAACGCACTGCGCCGCGCACGGGATCGTGCACGAGGGTGACCGGCTGGAAATTCAGACCGCGTGCATACGCGGTGCGCAACACCTCGGTACGCAACAGCGCGGCATTGAGGATGAGACCGCCGGTGAGCGCGAGGGGAATCGGCGCAGCATCCAGTCGTAACGCGCGCGCGACCGTGCTCAGCATATCCACCAGCGCATTTGCCGCCTCGGTAATCAAACGACTCGCCACGGCATCGCCCGCGTTGGCTTGATGCACGACCACCATCGCGAGGGCTGCCACATCGGCATTTTTCATTCCAGAGCGATACACGCGCGCGATCAGCGCGGACGGTTCTGGCAAATCCCAGAAGGCTAGAATCGCATCGAGCAAGCGAGTGGGCGCTCCGCGTCCATCCGCCGCTTGTGACACGGCGCGCAATGCCTGGCGCGCCAGATCGTAACTACTCCCCTCATCGCCAAAGAGCCAGCCCCAGCCTCCCGCGCGCGCTGTACGACCATCGGCGGTCTTACCCCACGCGCTCGAGCCGGTCCCTGCAATCAACGCAATGCCCCAGTTATCGGGACAGCCTGCCGCAATCACCATTTCGCCATCGTGACTGATTTGAACACGCGGTGCAATGCGCAAGCGCGCCCAGGTGAGCCAATCCTCGTATTCGTCCAGACGGGCGACACCGGCAATACCTATGAACGCCGCGCTGATCATCTGGTATTCTACTCGCCCATCCGCACACGCGCGTTGTAATGCCAACACGATTTCGCGCCGCGCGCCCTCGATGGTGCTCACGTGGGGATTCCCCGGACCGGCTTCGCCTTTGCCGATAATGTCTCCCCGCTCTGTAGCAAGCCAGGCGCGGGTATGCGTCGCCCCGGCGTCAACTCCTGCAACGACGTTCGAAAAACGTGACGATGACAAACGGTTGGCTCGCTGGTTCATTATGCCTCTTCAAAAAACGACGCGTGTTGTCGCGTCGCGTGAGTGTTACTGCTCCTCTGCTCATACTCTACCTTCAACGGTCGCAAACTTTCATTTTGGTTTGCACAGTACGGCTTGACCCCACTCATCCCCCTGCCCCCTTCTCTCCCCGCGTGGCGGGGAGAGAAAGTGATGAGGAGGGGGGAGGTGGCGGGCGGCTTCGCCGCCCGCCACCTCCCCCATTCCTCTAATTCTCCCTCCCCACGCCGCTCCGGCGTGGGGAGGGGAGGCAAGGGGGTTGGGCTTGACGCCATAGACAGCACGGCTGAGTAATTAAAATGAAAGTTTGTGCCCGTGCCAGGTATCTATCGGCTTGACAGTGAGGGGTGACGTAATAGTACACACAATTGAGCAAATATGCAACTATACCACGCGGCTTTGCTCGCCATCTCACCCTCCTCGCAGATAGGTCTGGCGTTGTTGCCGCGTAACCGTTCAGGGGTCATTGCGAGGAGCGTTTTTTGCGACGAAGCAATCCCCGCGTTACGTCTTCTGGAGGCAACAGGGGGGATTGCTTCGCAAAAATCGCTCGCAATGACAGATAGGGCTGAACGGTTACGTAGCCGCAACGGCATGCGCCTGGCAAAACTTGCCCGATTGTGACCTGAGGATGTCTGGATAAACAAAAAGAACGGATACGACATCCGTTCTTCATCCCTTGAGTGCATGCGCGGCGGCGTACAACAGTTTGTTCGTTAGTGAAGTTGCCAGCGCGTCAATCATCTGTTGTTGTTCAGGCGACAAATTCCAGCGCTCCAAAATCTTTTTCACCTCGCGCTGCCGAATTTCCTCCGCCTGCGCGCGCAGCGAAACGAGGCGCGGCGCGATTTCGCGTTCGCGCTGCCATTCCAGAAATGCCGCCACCTCTTGCGCCACAATCGCCTCCGCCGCCGCGATGGCCGACGCAGCGACCGGGTGATGCGTCGTCACGACCGCGCTCAAATCGTCCATATCGTACAACCGCACATTTTCGATTTCACGCGCCGCAGGGTCCACATTGCGCGGCACCGCGAGATCAATGACCACGAGCGGACGCGCCGCGCGGCGCGCCATCGCCGCGCGCACATCACTGGCGTGCAAGACGATGTGCGGCGCGCCCGTCGCCACGATCACCACATCGGCATCCGCCAGCCCTTGCGCGAGCGCGTCGAAATGCACCGCGCGTCCACCCAGCGACTCGGCAACAGCGACCGCGCGTTCGAACGTACGATTGGCAATGAGGAGCCACCGCAAACCGCTTTCCACAAGCGCGCGCCCGGCAATCTTGTTGATCTTGCCCACCCCAATCAGCAGCGCGGTGTGATCTTTCAAATCGCCCAGCGTTTCGCGCGCCAGCGAGACCGCAACCTGCCCCAGCGACCGCGCCCCCTGTCCGATATCCGTTTCATTGCGCGCGCGTTTGCCCGTTGCGATCGCGTGCTGGAACAGCCCACACAGCAAATCGCCCAGCGTTCCCGCATCCTGCGCCACTTGGAACGCGTCTTTCACCTGCCCTAGAATCTGCGCCTCGCCAACGAGCAGCGAATCGAGTCCCGCCGCCACGCGGCACAAGTGACGCGCCGCGTCCGCGCCCACGCGCGTCGTCAGGTGGCAGGAAAAATCGCACGCGTTCAAACCGCGCGCGCGCGCCAGCGCTTCGACGAGCGCCGCCTGCTGCGCGGCAATATCGTCCACGCCGGCATACACCTCAAAACGGTTGCACGTCGAAACGATCGCCACTTGATTGACGCCAGGCACCGCGCACAACGCGCGCAGCATTTCCGGCAAGTGCGTCGGCGTCACTGCCAAACGTTCGCGCAACTGCACCGGCGCGGTGTGATGGTTGAGACCGAGCAACAAGAGGTTCATAGCGGGTTAGAGATTGGAGATTGGAGAGTGATTGGGTGATTGGGTGATTCGTCCTTCGTCTTTCGTCCTTCGTCCTTCATCTCTCCTCTCTCATCTTTTCCGGTATCACCGTCCACCCGTTCGTAATCACCAACACGCTGGGTTCACGGCCGAGTTCATTGGTGATTTGTTGCAGCGCGTCTTCTACCGTCGTCGCGTGACGTAGCCCCAGTTCTTGAAAAACTTCGGGGCGCACACACGAGACCACCATCGTTTTGGTGGTTTTCAAGACGTGCGCGGCAATGACGTGCTCGGGTTCTTCTTTCAACGTCTCTTCGAACATCACCGGCATCGCGCGCATCACTTGAGCAAACCGCGCGGGACCCGTCTCCTCCGCGCACCCTGCGATCAAAACGATGTACCCGCCGCGCCGAATCACCAGATTCGCCGTTTTGACCGCGCGCACAGCCAGGTACAGGTTCGCATCGCGCGGATGGCCGCCACACGAAACGATCGCCACATCGCTTTTGGCAGGATACGGTGCACGATAAATTTCGCGCGCGCGTTCGAATCCGATCTCTGTGACTTTGAACGGATCGCCTGCCAGAACATCCACCACTTGATTCGCGCCGCCCATCACTGCGTTGACGACGAACGCCAACTTGGCGGCGCGTCCCGCGTGCGCGATATCCTCTTGCACCGGGTTGCCTGCCAGTTTGCCGGGACCGGTCGAAGGAAAGACGTTGAGGATGTGATTCGCGACGATGGCTTCCAAACTCGCGACGCCCGGCGAAACACTCTTGGCGCCGCCGGTGAATCCCGCGTACGGATGCGGCGCGATCATCCCAATCGAAACGACCACGCCGGCTTCGGCAACGGCGCGATGAATCTTGAGCGGCACGCCACTGCGCGCACGTCCAATCTCGACGAGCGCGGCATCGTCTTTGCAATTGTGAACCACCACGCGAATATGCGCGGCGATTTCCGGCGGCACGATGCGCGCCAATTCGTCCGCCGTCGGCGCGCGATGCATTCCGGTTGCCACGAGAATCGTGATGGCAGATTCGGGCACGCGCGCGCGAAAGAGTTCCGCCAGCACTTCGGGCAACAGGCGCGCGGTCGGCGTGGGGCGCGTGTGATCGTCCACGATGATCGTCGCGCTGGCTGCACCCGCCGCGAGTTCGGACAACCGCTTTTCACCAAGCGGCTGAGCGAGCGCGGTGCGCGTCGCTTCGATCAAACTCGGCACAGCGGCCACCTCGCGCGGCGACAAGATTCCCAACAAGTGCCCGCGCGGGCGAAACGTGATTTCGTCGTGCCCTGAACGCACCGTCACATCGGTCAGCGGAATCCCAGCGGGCAGCTCCTCTGCCTCCAAATGCTCCGCCAGTTTACGCACCTCATCAGGCAATTGCTCCCACGCGCCGATGCTCTGCAAAAATTCCATATTCGCGCCGATCTGCGCGCGCGTTTCTTTATCGAACAAGAGCGCGACGCCACGTCCCAAAAAGAATCGGTAGCGTTCGATGAGCGCGCCGATCAAATCGGTGAGCGCGGCAACGACCTGCGCGCGCGCTGCGTCCGCATCGCGCCCATCGAGATTTTGCAAAATCTTGTAGATGTTCAAATCGAGCCACTCGATGCGAAAACCGCGCAGAACGTCGTAATGCTTTGCCAGCACCGGTTCGATTGCCGCGCGACCTTCTTTGGTCACGACCGGCAAGCCCGCTAGTCCGACAAAGTTCGCGTATGCCGAGTTGAAAATCTCCAGCAACGCGCGAATCGTCTGTTCAAGTTGTTTTTGGTGATTTTCCATTCTATAGACTTTGAAAAAGATTTAGAAACCGCGTCAACAAACAAACAATTAAACGAACAAACGAACAAACGATCAAACGATTAAACGAACAAACGATCAAACGAACCAACTCGCGCCCGATGAACAAACGCGATCGCCCATTCGGGCGTACTCAAGGCGTGGAGATGAGTATAACTCGCCAAGACATTTTTGTAAAGAATGCCGTCACGCGCACCATCAATGCCGTGACCGCGCGTGACGCGATATGCGCACGTCAGGTCTGACAGGTTTTGAAAACCTGGCAGGTCTATTTTTGAATTATGAAACTCGTGTCCGCGCAGCAGCGTTCCGCGCGCGAACAGTGGATTTTCCGCGATGACGCGCAGTTCGACGTAACCGTGTCCCTGTGGCTTGTCCATCATCACCACATCGAACGGGAGCGCGCCGACCATCTCGCCGCGCTGGTCGCGCCACGTGATCGAACGCGCGAGGTACATCAAGCCGCCGCACTCGGCATAGACCGGCAAGCCGGCTTCGATTGCCGCGCGAATCTCGGCACGCAATGACGCGTTCGCCTCCAGTTCGCGCAAGAACACTTCGGGGAAGCCGCCGCCGATGTAGAGCGCGCCAATCGTTGGTAGATGCGCGTCGCACAAACTATCAATGAAGATCAATTCCGCGCCCGCGTCCTGCAACGCTTCCAAGTTTTCGGGGTAGTAGAAACTGAATGCGCGGTCGCAGATGATACCAATTTTCGATTGCCGATTGCTGATTGCCGATTGAGCGCTTGGGAATTGGAGATTAGAGATTAGAGATTGAGGATTGGGGATTGCGCGCGACCGTTCTTGACTTGTAATCTCTAATCTCGAATCTCTAATCTCCACCCCCGCAATCTCCGAAATTTTCGCCAGATCAAAATTCGCCTGCACGGCATCGCGCGCGGCGGCAATCATTGGAACGAGCGCATCGTCTTCGCCACGCGGAATCAAGCCCAGATGCCGATCGGGGATCGCGAGCGCGGGATCGCGCGGCAAAACGCCGACGACTGGGATGCCGCAGTACTTTTCGATGGCTTGCGTCATCAGCGTCTGCTGGCGCGCGCGCGCGACGTTGTTGAGAATCACGCCGGCGATGCGCGTGTTCGGCTCAAAACGTTGGTACCCCTGCACCAGCGCGGCAATCGAGCGCGTGACGCGCTGCGCGTTGACGATGAGCAGAATCGGCGCATCGAGCCAGCGCGCGAGCGCGGCGGTGCTGCCGGTGCCTGCGAGATCGGCGCCGTCGTACAAGCCCATCGCGCCTTCGATGAGCGCGAGGTCGGCATCGCGGCTTGCACGCGCAAACGCCGCCACCACCACGTCCTCACCCATCAAAAACGGATCGAGGTTGCGGCAGGGACGGCGCGCGGCTTCGGTGAGCCACGAAGGGTCAATGTAATCGGGACCTTTTTTGAAGGGCTGGACGTTCAGCCCACGCGCAACGAACGCGGCGCACAAACCGACCGTGACCGTCGTCTTGCCGGAACGACCGTACGGCGCGGCAATGACGACACGCGGCGGGAAGGCATGAGCCAATGAACCAGGTGACAAACCAGCCAGAGGAGTGAGTTGGCTCATTGGCTCATTCGTCTTTCGTCCTTCGTCCTTGGTCATTCGTCCTTGGTCATTCGTCCCTCGTCTCACAACTCGGTCACTTTGATCGCGCCTTCGGGACAACCCTCTTGACACGCCAGACAGCCCAAGCAATCATCGGGGCTGCCATCGAACAGAGCATATTTTTTGCCATCTTTCTCAACCAGCGCGAGCATCTGGCTGGGACAGGCATTGACGCAATCTCCGCAGGCGTTGCATTTTTCTATATCCACTGTGACGATGTACATTTTTTGACCTCACTGTTCAGATTCGTCCGCGCCGCCATCCGCCGGGACAGCCACGTGGGTTGCCTTCTTTTGAGGGAAGATAATTGACATTAGAATCGCGAGCGTCAACAAAACGAATACCACACCCAGAGAGATTTCGATGGAGATTTTGTAGAAATCGTGCACCAACATCTTGATACCGATAAAGCCCAGAATAATCGCCAGAGCATACTTGAGATAGTGGAACAGTTGCATCACGCCGGCGAGAGCAAAGTACAGCGCGCGCAAGCCCAGAATCGCAAAGATGTTGGAAGTGTACACGATAAAGAGATCGTGCGAGATACCCAGCACTGCGGGAATCGAGTCAATCGCGAACATCAAGTCCGTACTTTCGATGACGACGAGGGTGGCAAACAGCGGTGTGGCATGCAGGCCCCCCTTGAGCCGCACAAAGAATTTTTCTTCGTGAAACTGTGGCGTCACCGGGATATACCGCGAGACAAAACGCAGTGCCTTGTTCTGCCCCGGATCCATATTTTCCGCGCCACCCTGTACCAACTTGACCGCGGTGATGAGCAAGATGATACCAAAGATGTACAACACCCAGTTGAACGCATGCACCAACTCGACGCCGATGACAATCAAGATGGCGCGCATCACGATCGCCCCAAGGATACCCCAGCGCAGGACACGGGGCTGGTACATTGGTGGAATTCCGAAATACGAGAATACCACCAAAAAGACAAAGAGATTATCCACGCTCAGGGATTTTTCGATGATGTAAGCTGTCAAATACTCTAACGCCTTGACTGTACCGAGTTCGATGTACACAAAGACGTTAAAGAGTAAAGCCGCGCCGATCCAGATCGCGCTCCAGATCAAGGCAGGTTTGATGTGAATCACCCGTGCCTTACGATTAACCAGAAACAGGTCCACATAGAGCATTAGACCGACGACAATCGTAAATCCCAAAAACATCCACAATTCACGTTCGGTCAATTCTGCTGCACTCATTAAAACTTTTCCTCCGTTTATGATCTTTTCAAGGTATGCTCAACGTTGCACCAGGGCTTGTGCAAAGTCAGCCCCCTGTCATTACGAGAATTCCATACCGCGCGGCGGTATGCGCGTTGACAGAAACTTGCGCGGTCATTGCGAGGAGCGGGTTTTGCGAAGCAATCTCCAATGCGACGTTGGGGATTGCTTCGGCACACCACACCTCACAATGACAGGGACGAGTAGCCGCGCAGTCTGCGCGCGTAATTACTTAGCCGTGTCATCCATCGCGACAAGCCCCACCCCCTCGCCCCCTCCCCACGCCGCTCTGCGGCGTGGGGAGGGGGAATCAAGGGAGTGGGAGTGGGCGGGCAGCTTCGCCGCCCGCCCACTCCCACACTCCCCTCGCCCCCTTCTCTCCCCACAAAGCGGGGAGAGAAGGGGGTAGGGGAGTGAGTGGGGTTATTCCCTGGGAACGACGACGCAATTCAGGCTCAGCCATCCGCTTGCGTTAGCCGTCGGTTTTTAAACGACAGCGCGCGCTGCCCGGGGCTGAGCCTGTTTTTCGCACCCTGCGATTTGGTATGAAAAAGCGTCAAAGACACCAAATCTTGATACTACTTTTGGGTTATTGGATGCCTCTGGACGCATTGAATCGGCGTTTCCAAGCATGATTTGTACTTATCCAAGCGTCAGGGTGCGAAATCTAGGCTAAGTGGGGGAAAGTCTTGTCAGACGAGTCTATTCAATCATCCGTTCAGTCATTACCGCCCCTTAAATACATTGGTGGGCAGGAATTGCGTCAACTGTTTGCGGCAGGCACGGCATGGCTGGAACAACATGCCGCCTATGTCAACAGTCTCAACGTGTTCCCGGTACCCGACGGGGATTCGGGAACCAATATGTTGCTGACAATGCAAGCCGCAATACGAGAAGTGCAGAATTCGCCGGAACATTCGGCGGGCGCGATGCTCAAAGCGCTGGCGCATGGTGCGCTGTTGGGCGCGCGCGGCAATTCTGGCGTGATTCTGTCGCAGATTATTCGCGGTTTCGCGCGCGCGGTCGAAAGGAAAGATACGGTGAACGCGAGCGAATTTGCCAGCGCACTCGCCGAAGGCGCGCGCACCGCGTATAAAGGTGTCATCAAGCCGGTCGAAGGGACCATCCTCACGGTGGTGCGTGAATCGGCGGATGCTGCCGTACAAGCCGCCGCGCACAGCCACGATTTGCGCTGGGTGCTGACCAAAACGGTCGAAGCCGCGCGCGCGTCGGTGGCGCGTACACCGATGCTCTTGCCGGTGCTCAAAGATGCCGGCGTGGTGGATGCCGGGGGGCAAGGTCTGCTGGTCATTCTGGAAGGCGCGCTCAAATATCTGAATGGTGAACCGTTAGAACTGGCTGCCGCAGGCACCGGCGCGCAAGCCCTGGAACAACTGGCGCGCGAGGAAGGCTGGGGCTTTGACATCCAGTTCCACATTCGCGGCACCAATCTCGATGTGGACGCGATTCGCGAACGCATCGCCAGTATGGGCGAATCCGCGCTCGTGGTGGGCGATTCCTCGCTGGTCAAAGTGCACGTCCACGCGCCTACCCCCGGCGCGATTCTCGATTATGGATGTTCGGTTGGCACACTCACCAACATCATCGTCGAGAATATGCAAGAGCAGTACATTGATTTTATGGCAGGGCAAAGCACGCGCCCACCCACAATGGAGGAACTCGCTGGAATGACCACCGTCGCTGTGGTGGCTGGCGCAGGGATGGCGCGCGTGTACGAATCGCTGGGCGTCGGACGGATTGTCACCGGCGGACAAACGATGAATCCGAGCACGCAGGACCTGTTGCAGGCAATCGAAGCGGTCAAGACCGATCAGGTCATCGTCTTGCCGAACAACAAGAACATCATTCCTGCGGCTGAACAAGCCCGACTGCTCTCCAAGAAACAGGTCGCGATTGTCCCCACCAAGACAATGCCGCAGGGGATTGCCGCGCTCCTGGCATTCAACTTTCAAAGCGATCTGGAAACGAATGTCAAAGCGATGACGCGCGCGGCGCAAAACATTTGTACGCTCGAAATCACCAGAGCGACGCGCTCGGTACGCTTTGATAGTCTGGAGGTCAAGGAGGGGCAGTTCATCGGTTTGATTGATGATAATCTGGCGGGCGCGAACGACGATATGACCGCGCTGGTCATTGATTTACTCCAGCGCGCCAATGTCAGCGCGCGCGAAATTATCACGTTATACTATGGCGCAAGCGTCACCGCCAGCGATGCCGCGGCGCTCGGTCAGGCGATTCAGGAAAAATATCCGCAACAGGAAATCGAAGTGGTCAGTGGCGGCCAGCCCCACTATCACTTTATCATCTCTGTCGAATAGCCTCAGGCGAACATCTATGTCGCGAGTCAAAATCCTCACCGACAGTACCGCCGACTTGCCGGTGGACGTCGTCGAAGAGTTGGGTATCACCGTACTCCCACTGACCATTCAATTCGGTAATAAAAGACTGCGTGACGGGATTGATGTGACCGCGCCCGAATTCATCGCGCAGATGGCGCGCGTCTCCACGCCCCCCACGACTTTTCCCCCCACCCCACAAGAATTCGAACGCGCCTATCTGGAACTCGCCCAAAAGGGTAACGCCATCGTTGCCATTCACGTCTCCTCCAAACTGAGCCAGACCTTTCAAGTGGCGCGCCGCGTAGCAGCCCCACTCCTGGGGCGCTACAAGATCGTCGTGATTGACTCGCAACTCATCACGGTCGGTCTGGGAATGCTGGTGACCGCCGCGGCGCGCGCGGCGGCAGAAGGCGCCTCGCTCGACCAAGTGGTGCGACTGGTGCGCGGAATGATCCCCCGCATCTACATCGGCTTTTTTGTCGAAACCCTCGAATATCTTGAACGCGGTGGACGCATCGGCAAAGCCCAGGCTGTTCTGGGCACGATGCTCAATATCAAGCCGCTGTTGATTCTCGAAGAAGGCGAAATCGTCGCGCTGGAAAAAGTGCGCAATCGCGCCAAAGCCATCGAAAAACTGGCAGAATTCATCACCGAGTTCACCCGTATCCAAAAGATGGTCGTGCTCCACGGTAACACGCCACTCGACGTCCAGGCGCTCATCGAGCAAACCAGTCTGGTGATGCCGAATCTGGATATTTCGGTGGAGCACTATGGACCGGTCATCGCCACCCATGTGGGCGTGGACGCGCTGGGTGTGGTAGTGTACGAAGGAATGTAGTGCCTGCTGAATCTTTAACCTGCAATTCGAGGTCAGAATGGCTCTGACGTTTAGAGATCTGGAACGCATACTGGTTAACGAACAAAAAAAGTGTGACGATCATCTGGTGATTGGCGGTCTGGAAAAGTTCATTAACAATTTTATCGCTCAGCAACAGGAAGTGGACCGCGCGCGCGCCGAGCGCATCGCTGGCGTGTTGCAGGGCTATCGCGCGGCAACGCCTGATGCGCGCCACGAAATGATCGAACGCGCGCTGACGATTTTGCGGGACGAGAGTGCGCCTGCGACAGTGATCGAAACGCCGCCCGGCGTTGCAGTAGCACCTACGGAAGAGTTCGAGGATGAAGAGGAGGAATTTGCCAAAGTCGCGACGAAAAAAGAGACGGCGCGCGCACCCATCTCGACCACCACCAGTGGACTGGGGCTAGAGGCAAGCGTCACCCGTTTGCAAAGCGTGGGACCAGCCCACGCGCGCAGGTTGCAAAAACTGGGCATCTATACCATCAGTGATTTGCTCTATCATTTCCCGCGTCGCTATGACGATTATAGCCAACTCAAAACGATCAATCAGTTGGTCTATGGCGAAGAAGTGACCTTGTTGGTGACGATCTGCGAAGCCCACACGCGCGAAACGTATCGCGGCGGAATGACGGTCACCACTGTGCTTCTTGCCGATACGACGGGCAAGATCACCGCGACGTTTTTCAATCAGCCGTACCTGCAACAGCAGTTCAGACCCGGTCGTCGCATCGTCATCAGTGGGCGCGTGGAACAAGACCTGGGGCGGCTGGTGTTCAAACATCCCGAATGGGAGCCGCTCAGCAAAGAACTGTTGCACACAGCGCGCATCGTACCCGTCTATCCCGCGACCGAAGGCATCACGCAACGCTGGCTCCGTCGTCTCATCAAGGGTATTGTCGAGTACTGGGCGCCGCGCGTGCCCGATCCATTGCCCGAGGCGTTGCGCAGCCAACGAAATCTGCTCGATCTGGCGACCGCGCTGAAAGAAATCCACTTTCCCACCTCGCTGGAACAACGCGATGCCGCGCGGCGTCGTCTCGCGCTGGACGAATTTTTGTTGATTCAACTGGGGATGCTGGGACAACGCAAGCGCTGGCGCGAACAAGTCGGACGGGCGCTGCGAATTGATGATACGTTATATCGAACCTTTGTTGCCGCGCTCCCCTTTCAGTTGACCCGC
The DNA here is from genome assembly GCA_034435315.1 of Anaerolineae bacterium. Lineage (GTDB taxonomy): Bacteria > Chloroflexota > Anaerolineae > UBA4142 > UBA4142 > VGOB01. The sequence goes on from DAOTYB010000253.1 coordinate 13,824, forward strand.
GCGCAAGAGCGCGTCATCCACGAGATTCTCAGCGATTTGCAGCGCGCCCAGCCGATGAATCGTCTGTTGCAAGGGGATGTGGGTTCTGGCAAGACCGTCGTGGCAGCAGTGGCGATGCTGGCCGCCGTATCGAACGGACTGCAAGCTGCACTTTTGGCACCCACCGAAATTCTGGCAGAGCAACATTTTAGAACGCTGACGACGATCTTTGAGAAACTTGATCACCCACCGCGTCTGCGTTTGCTGATTGGCAGTCTGAAGACTCGCGATAAGGAACAGGCGCGTCTGGAGATTGCCAGCGGTGCGATAGACATTGCCGTCGGTACGCACGCGCTCATTCAGGAAGAGGTCGCGTTCAAAGACCTGGCGCTGGCAGTCATTGACGAACAACATCGCTTTGGTGTCGAACAGCGCGGTACTCTGCGCGCCAAGGGCTACCATCCGCATATCCTGGTGATGAGCGCCACGCCGATTCCGCGTTCGCTCGCGCTCACGCTCTATGGTGATCTGGACCTTTCGATTATTGATGAACTACCGCCGGGGCGGCAAGAAATCAAGACCAAATGGCTCGAGCCGCGCGAGCGCGAACGCGCCTATGCCTTTATCGCCAATCAGATCAAGCAAGGACGTCAGGCATTTGTCATCTGTCCCCTCATCGAAGAATCAGAGGCACTCGACACCAAAGCGGCGGTGGAAGAGTACGAACGGCTGCGCAAGGAAATTTTCCCCAACTTGCGCGTGGGTTTGATTCACGGTAAACTCAAACCGAGCGAAAAAGATGCAACGATGAACGCGTTTCGCGAGCATCAACTCGATATTCTGGTGGCCACCTCGGTCGTTGAAGTGGGGATTGATGTACCGAATGCGACCGTGATGTTGATCGAAGGTGCGGATCGGTTTGGGCTGGCACAACTGCATCAATTTCGTGGACGCGTGGGACGTGGCGCGCATCAATCGTACTGCTTGCTGTTGGCGGACAAGGCGGGCGTTGCCAGTAACGAACGCTTGCGCATCATCGAATCCACGCAAGATGGTTTTCGTCTGGCGGAAGAGGATTTGAAAATGCGCGGTCCCGGCGAATTTTTTGGCACGCGCCAATCGGGCTTGCCGGACCTCAAGGTCGCCGCGTTGAGTGATGTCCACATCCTCGAAGAGGCACGACAGATCGCTCAGGAAATTTTCGCGCGCGATGCGGAACTGCAATTACCCGAACATCAGTTGCTCGCGCAACGCGTCAAAGAATTCTGGAAAGGTAAAGGAGATCTCAGTTGACTATTGCAATCTATCCCGGTTCGTTCGATCCCATTCATTATGGCCACATTGACATTGCCACACGCGCAGCGAGAATTTTCGATCGGTTGATCTGGGCGGTGTACGATCGGCCTTTGAAGAATCTCCTGTTTACGGTGGAAGAGCGGATGGAGTTTATGCGGATTGCGGCACGCGATTATCCGAACATCGAGGTAATGCCCTACCATGGTCTGACGGTCGAGTTTGCGCGCAGTCAGGGTGCCCGAGTGATGGTGCGGGGCTTGCGGGTGACGTACGATTTTGAAGTGGAATATCAAACCGCGCTGGCGAATCGTCAACTGGCAGAAGATATTGACACGGTGTGTTTGATGACCTCACTCAAGTATGCTTTTGTCAGTTCCAGCACGCTGAAGGAAATTGCCTTTTTGGGCGGCGCGATTCACGAAATTGTACCGCCGTACGTCGAAGCCGCGCTGAAGAGGCGGATCGCCCAGTTGGGCGACGGTGGAGATGACAGGGTCAAACTGGTGTCGTTGCGAGAGTAATCTCCAATACGAAAGGGGATGATAGCCATAGACGTCCTATATCTTGTAGATCGCTTGGAAGCCCTGCTGAACAAAGGGTGGCGCGTGCCCCTGTCAGCGAAAACGCTGATTGATGAGGACGAGTTCCTCGACATTGTGGACCAGATGCGCATTGCGTTTCCTGAAGAGGTCAAGCAAGCCAAAAAGATCGTTCAGGAGCGCGAGCGTATCATCGCGCAAGCCCAGGAAGAAGCCCGCCACATTATCGAGACGGCGAAGGAAGATGCCGCGCGCCTGACAAATGAACACGCCATCACGCGCTCGGCACAGCAACAAGCCGCGCAAATCGAACGCCGCGCCCAGGCGGAGGCGGAGGCGCGGCGTCGTGGCGCCGATGAGTATGCTACACAAGTGTTGCAAGATTTACAGGCGCGCCTGGCACAGATGGCGCAACACCTCGCGCATTTGCAAGCGCAGGTCGCCAACGGCTTGAGCATCTTGCAACAAGAATCTGCCGCCACCCCACCTGCCACCGACCAGCGCGAGTGAAAGGTCAGCCCAACGTTTAGCGTGGTGCAAACGTTTACCCACCGTCATTTTTGGCAGACAGTGTGTCCTGCGCGTCCTGGCGTCGTCGGCACACCTCGGTACGCTGGGGACGAAGTAGTGGCGGGCGGCTTTGCCGCCCGCCACTACCTCATCATCCTCCGTCTCTCCGCGTGGTGGGTAGAGGAAGGGGGCAGGAGGATGAGTGGGGAAAACAGAAGATAACTATCGGCGTTTTGGATAGTTTCTAGGAACACAAAGATTCACAAAGATTCGTGTTCGTGATCTTTGTGGGCAAACGGATTTTCAAGAAAGGGAACAATGATTGTTAGAATTGATCACATCGGCATTGCCGTTCACCACATCAACGACGCGCTCAAATTTTTTCAGGACGCGCTCGGCCTCGAACTCGATCACATCGCACTCGAAGAAGGGGGACGCACGCGCGTCGCGTTTATGCCGGTCGGCTCATCGGAGGTTGAACTCGTCGAACCGCAGGACGATGAAAGCGGGCTGGCGAAATTTCTGGCAAAGCGCGGTGAAGGCATCCATCACATTTGCTTTGAGGTGGACGATATTGACGCCGCGCTCGCGCGCTTGAAGGCACACGGCGCGCAGTTGATTGACGAAACCCCGCGCACCAATGCGCAGGGGAGACGCTATGCGTTCATTCATCCCAAAAGCGCGCACGGCGTCTTGATTGAATTGTATCAACGACCGCAGAAGGACGAATGACGAAGGACGAAGGACAAAGGACGAAGGACGAAGGACGAAGGACAAAGGAGGTGTCCAATGACTCAAACGATCTGGCGTTACGGCTTGAGTGTCATCTTGTTGGGTTGGTTGCTTGTGGCGATGATGGGGTGTGGCGTTGCCCAGACGCTATTTGCCACGCCCACGCCGACCGTCACGCCCATCAGCACCCCCACCGCAACCGCAACCTCAACTCCGCAACCATCACCAACTCCCCAACCAACCGAAACCCCAAGACCCACCCCAAATTTGGAGGCAATTTTAAATCACACAGCAACCGAAACGATGACCTCAGTCTTGAACGCATTACAAACAGCCGGGCATCGTGAAATCGCTCAAGAACTACAAGAGGGAAGATTATTTCTGACTACATTCATTAACCCGTTTCAGCCAGAAAATAGTCCGTTTCTTATATTACCGCCGAGAGAAACACAACCCATTCCAGTAAGAATAGCAGCAATAAACAACGAAAAGGGCGAGCAGGTTGGTGTCGCGGTTGATAGTGGTGATGATGATGGATGGCAAGCTGGTCCTCTTAAAACTTTTGAAATACGTGATCCAAAGACTCAAACACTTACTGGATATGGTGCTGCGGCTACTATTTCTTCTGCTGACCCTAATAAACAAGGACGGGTGTTTTTTGAGATTGAGGGAAATCCGGATAAACCAAAAATAATAGTTCGCCACCGAGGAGGATTAATAGTGGTGGGAGTTAATTTACAAAAAGATTCCCTTTTTACTCCATATCAGATCAAAAC
>DAOTYB010000254.1:0-5188 GCA_034435315.1 Anaerolineae bacterium
TTGCCCTTCATCACCAAAGACGCGGTAAACCTGACGCGCAGCGGCGACGAACTCGCCATCAGCATTGGCAACTTTCGGCGCAACATCATCTTGCCGCGCGTGCTGGCAGGGCGCGATGTTGCACGCGCAAAATTCGAGAATAACTGGCTGGTGTTGACCTTCGCCAACAACACCAACACACTCGCGGAGTAAACGCAAATGATTGATTCATCCAGTACTCGGCATCTGATTTGGTGTACCTGTCGTCATCGGTACGACGCGGCAGAAGCGTTGCTTATTGTCATCGCGACCGGAATGGCACTGGCAATCACCAATAGTATCGCTTTGGATGTGGTGGGCTGGCAGATCAATCCGTGGATTGTACTGGCTGCTACTGCCGTTGAATTAGGCACGGGCATTTTGTTCTTGCTCCGCCGCCACCTTGTCCAAATTGACTTGCGCATTCCAGAATTCGTCGCTTATGCATGCATCGTGCTGTTCACAACTGCCTACATCATCTACCCATCGCTCCCTGGACTCATTCCGCCGTCTCACCACTTCGACGCAGTTCACCATATAGTTCTGGCTGACTATATCTTCGAAACCCTATCACTGCCACACGACTTCAGCGGTGCGGTTCGACCCTACTTTCCCCCGGGCTACCCGGTCGGCGGTGCGGTAGCTGTCGCGCTCGCGTCACACTGGTTCGGCAGTGTTCCGATTACCACACTACATCCATTCATCTCACTCGTGTTAGGTCTCACTGCGGGCTTGCTCTTTGTTATCGCTCGTCGGCTGCTCAATGTTCAGCATCTTGCTACGCCATTGGCATCTCTGGCAATATTGTTGTTGTTCACTGGCTGGGCATACTTTCCCGGTGCAATCAACGACCGCTATTTCTTCGGACAAGTGTTTGCGCAATTCTTCGCGCTGCTCGTTTTTTTCTATTTGATGGATTATGCGCACAATCCCGACTTGCTTTCTCTGTTGCTGATCCTCAGCGCCCTTGCCGTTGTACTCTTCAGCCATCCCTCGCCGATGCCGGCGGCAGCACTTGCCGTGGCTGTTGTGTTGATATTTCGCCTGACGTGTAATCGCGTGCAGAGTATCGGGCATGGCATCCTTCTCGCGTTGGGTATGGGTTTGGCTGTTCTCTTCTACGTTGTGCCACGCTGGAATGCCTGGGTCGGGCAAACTGGCTACGGTGAAAGCGCGCCCATTAGCATCGAGTCAACCGGTGTATTTCTGCCAATTCTAGGCGCGATTGGGTTCGCCCTCGCGCTGCAAGGAGAATCGCGCGCGAGAGTATGGATCGCTTTTTTGATGCTGGCAGCAGTTCTCGCGCAGCCAGTCACGCTATTCATCATGCGCTTCTTCGTTCCGAGTATCGGTATGTACTATTTCGAGAAATCGGTGTACCTCTTGATCTACCCTGCCGCGCTCTTCGCCGCTGTCACACTTGAATACGCCGCGCGGCGCGTCGAATCTTTCACTGCTCCGCGCGCGTTGACTTATGCGGCTTGGGCGATCTGCACACTGAGCATTCCTCTGATCTTCACCACATTCCCGCCGCGTCCCTTTGCGCCTCTGACTCGATCTGAGTTGGAGGTCGCGCGTTGGGCACGCGCGAATATTGACATTGACAATCTCGCCTGCGTTAGTCCGATCCGTGAAGATGCGTACTGGATTCGAGTCGCTGTCTTTCAACAATCCCCATCAGCACCTGCCTCCGTAGCCGCGTATAACATAGGCTCGATGACCTACGAGGAGTGGCGCGGCAATCCAGGAGAACCGAATTACGCGCTCGTTCGGAATTTGGCGCGCATCCCTAACGATCCGACTGTTCGAATAGTCTACCAGTACGGCGAAAGCGGCATCCTGTACAAATCACCGACCGCAATACTTGCATCCCCATCACCGCAACGCGAGACTCAATTTCAATTCGGTGATATGTTCAGGCTTGTGGGATATGATATCCCAGAACAATGGATTCCAGATTCAGACCTGAAAATTACATTCTACTGGCAGCCCCTCCGTTGGCCCACACAGCGCATGTCTATGTTCGTCCAAATCCTTGATCGGAATGGCGACGTCGTTGCACGTTCGGAAAACGAAATGTTTCAGGGCAGGTTTCCGACTCAGCGCTGGCATATCGGGGTTGTAACGCCGGATGTGTGGACAGTGCCTTTGGATAAGGACATGGCGCCTGGCGAGTATACCATCGAAGTCGCCATCTTTCCCAAGTTAGGCGGTCAGCGCTTGAGCGTCATCCAACCCAACGCGGAGTCTGCAGAAGGGATAAACCTTGGACCGTTCCGCGTCATCATCCCCGCGCCTTCACCAGACGAACTGCGCGCGGCACAGCGAATAAACGCACAATTCGGCGACAGCATTGCACTATACGGCTACACAATCAATTCTACGATTATCCGTCCTGGTGAATCGTTGCGTGTGATACTGTATTGGCAGAGTTTAACCGCAACCACCGAAGAGTATACCGTCTTCGTTCATCTACTTGATGCTGCGGGACACGTTCGCGCACAAGTGGATGTGCCACCGCAGAATGGTATGCGTCCAACGAACACCTGGCACCCTAACGAGGTGCTCAAAGATCCATACTTGCTTATCCTTCCGAAAGACTTACCATCAGGCAAGTACCAGATTGAAGTTGGACTATATACACCCTCTGATCTGAAACGCGTTCCGGTCGCAGGTAGCGATCATCACATTATCCTACCCCAGACAATAACCATCCCATGAACCAACCATCCGTCACGCGTCACGCAACACGCGACACGTCTTGCGTTTCACATTTCACGTTTCACGTCTTACGTCCCACACCTCCTCTCACCGCAACGGTGTTTCTCCTCACCGTCACACTCTACCTCCGCACGACCTGTCCCACACTCGGCGGCGCGTTCGATAGCGAAGAGTTTCAGCATGCCGCCTACACGCTCGGCATTGCACACGCGACGGGTTACCCGCTGTATCTCCTCATCGGCAAGATCTTTACAACGCTCGCCCCCATCGGCAACGTCGCGTATCGAATGAATTTACTCTCCGCGCTTTTCACGGCAACAGCAGTCACGTTTGTGTACCTCAGTGCACTGCAACTGACGCGCCAACACATCGCATCCGTCGCGACCGCCACGCTCTTCGCGACGAATGTGGCAGTGTGGCGGCAAGCCGGTGTGGCATCGGCAGGTCCGCTAAATTTGCTCTTGCTGGCTTTGCTCATTTACACGTTGCTACTCTGGCACGAGAAACGCATGTCGCTGGCAAGAGTGTCTTTCATTTTTGGTTTGAGTCTTGCACATCATCGCACAACACTTTTTCTCTTGCCAGCCATTTTACTTTTCGTTCTGCTCACCGATTCCAGCATTACACATCGTCCGCGCGAATGGACGCGCGCGCTTGTATGTTTAGTCTCGCCTCTCGTCCTCTATCTCTATTTGCCGGTCTTCGGTAACAACTCGCCGTGGTACAGCAACACGCTCGATTCGTTCATCCACCACATCAGCGGAAGCGAAGCCGGCAATTATACGCGCGTCACGCTCGACGAAATTTTGCACGCGTTGATGCAAATCAGTTTGTACTTGCACGAATCGTTTGGCTATTTTGGCATCGCGTTCATTCTCATCGGCGTTGCCAGTTATGCAGCGCGCGCACGCGCATCATACGATTCGCACATTGGATTGCTCTTGGGACTGGGGGTACTGACGTACGTTGCGTTTGCAACAATGGTTGTTGGCGAACCCGATCGTTACCTCGTCCTGCCCTTTACTTTTTTGATTTACTGGTTCGCGCTGGGAATCCAATACCTCGAAGACCTACTCGAATCCATGCGACCAGCAGCACGCGTCCGCGAATCGTTACGCCTGGGTCTTGCGCTCGTGCTGGTCTTGCTCATCGGATTGCCTTTTCCTGCGCGATGGCGCACCGCCGATTGGAGCACCTTCGACCGCGTGTACAAAACCTGGGACGAGATATTCACCTTGCCGATTCCACTCCACGCGACCATCGTTGGCAATTGGGGACAGTTGAATGCGATGCGCTATTTCCAACGCGTCGAGCATCGCCGCACCGATCTGCAACTCGTTGGCACGCTATATGATCCCGCGCCACAAACCGATGCGGCACGCGCGGCATTTGCCGATGGGCGCGCGATCTTCCTCGCGCCGGGTGTGGCGTTGCCGCTGGGCGAGTATCGGTACGCGCAACTGGGACCGCTGCTAGAAGTGCGCGCAGCACCGCAAATGCAACCACCCGCCGCACCAAAAAACCTCGCGCTCGATCCCGCGCTCACGCTTGCCGATTTTAACGTGACCACCGCGCTCGAACCGTACGCGCCCACCACACACATCGCGCCGAATCGCACCGCGCGCGTCACGCTCGAATGGCACGCGCGCGATCGCCTCAACGATTTTCGTGTGCGCGTGCGCGTGTACGACCCCGAGGCACACGTCATCGCGCAGAAAGACGAGCCGCCGGTGCGCGGCGTGTATCCCGCCTCGCGCTGGTCACCCAGCGAGTACGTGCGCGACGTGCACAACATCCAGATTCCCGCAGGGACTCCGCCGGGTCAATACACTTTGAAGGTGCAAACACTCGACGCGGAAACAAAATTGCCGACGAGTGACGAAATCGCACTCGCGTCGTTCTTCGTCGAACGCGCGACAAATCTGTCGCGCGAGCAAGTGTTCGTCGCGCATCCGCTGACGATTGTGCTGAACGATTCCATCGAATTGTGGGGCTATGGCGGATTCGATGGCACACATCGCGCGGGCGAACACATCGGTGGCAATGTGGTGTTCTTCGTTCGTCGTGCTGTGAACACTGATGCGTTACTCACCTTTGCGTTGCGCGACGCGACGGGAAGACGCGTCCAGACCTGGGCACGCGCGCCCATCGTGTTCTATCCGACGCGTGAATGGACGGCTGGCGAAATTCTCAAGGCGTACTATGCTTTGCCTCTGGCAAACGATCTTTCCGCAGGCATATACACTCTAGCCATCGGCTTGGATGCGTTGCACGACCTCACGTCCATCGAAATCACACCCTGACCTTCGTCGTTGATCTTTCGTCCTCCGTCCTCATTCGACAAATCGCGCAAAATCGTGTAAACTAGTTCGCCGATGGCAAACCTGCAACCCGTGCCGGCGGAACGCTGGCAAAAATATCTCACCGATTACAACGAAGGACTCGGTCT